>NZ_JBEXPB010000082.1:0-16476 GCF_040611795.1 Streptomyces sp. NPDC006529
GGTGACCTCAAGATCACCGACCCCGGCCCGCAGACCTGCACGTTCGCCCGGTCCTGCACGATCCGGCTGACCGCCACCGGCGGCCGCGCCCCGCTCCGCTGGAGCGCCACCGGCCTCCCCTTCGGCCTCACCCTCGACCCCACCACCGGACGCATCACCGGAACCCCCTGGAGCACCGGCACCACACGGATCACCATCACCGCCACCGACACCACCCCCACCAGCGCCACCACCACCTTCCCCCTCACCACCACCTGGTTCTGAGGCAGGTGTACCGGTCCCGGGGGGCGCGGCCCGCCGCGGGCCCCCGGGACCGGCTTCAGCGGCCGAGGTGGAGCCGGGTGTGGTACCAGCCCGCGCTCTCCCGTCCCGCCGGGTCCTCGCCGAGCGCGGTGACCCTCTCGACCGCGCGCCGCTGCTCCTCCTCGTCCGTGAACCGGCGCTGCGGGTAGGTCTGCGCGCTCCGCTCGACGGTCAGCCCGTACGACTCCAGGCAGGCGACGACGCCGCGGAAGTCACAGGTGCGCAGCACGAAGGCGGCGACCGGTACGGGACGGCCCACGGCGGAGAGCAGCCGGCCGAAGGTCCGCTCGGTGAGGAAGGCGGCCCCGCCCGTGACCGTGATCAGACCGGTTCCGGCGGCGGCCCGGCGCAGTTCCTCGTCCGGTTCGCCGGTCTCCAGATTCTCGCAGTAGCCCTCGTCGAGGAGTCCCACGGCGAGCGCGTACGTCACCGCGGGCCGAGACACGTCGACGCCGATGGACCCGACGGCCTCGGGCAGCCGCCGGGACGCGTAGAACTCCCGGTCCCATTCGATGAGTTCGGGGGTGCTCAGCTCGACGGCCTTGGCGCAGGTGTAGCGCTGGTACAGCTCGTCGAGGGTCACGTCGTGGTTCACCAGGGCCGCGTTGATCCCGTAGGAACAACAGATGTCGAGCATCACCCTTTCGTCGGGGGGCACTTCGGCGAGCAGGTCCCGGAAGACCCGTTGCCCGTGGTGCGGTGCCTGATAGCCGTACGGTCCCAGCTGGGCGAAGTACCCGCGGGGGTCCGGCAGTCCGTAGACCTCGTCGAAGCTGGTCATGTCCGATGCAGTCATGGGCGCAGGTCTACCGGCGTACGCCGGGCGCGGAAAGACGGCCGTTCCGGCCATTCACCCGGCGCGCGAAATCGACAGGCATCCTTGTCAGTCTGCCTGTCGATCCCCTACGCTCCCGGCATGTCCGACGATCAGCGCGAGCTGCGGGAGACCGCCGAGGACCTTCAGCTCGCGGTCCGCATGGTGGTGCGCCAGATGCGCGTCGCGGCTTCCGGCGGCCTGTCCCTGTCGCAGGTGGCGGCGCTCAAGCAGCTGGAGCAGCACGGCCCCGCGACCGCGGCCGAACTGGCCCGGGCGGAGCGGATCCGGCCGCAGTCGATGATCGCCACGGTGAACGCCCTGCGCGCGGCCGGATACGTCGAGCGCAGCGCCGACCCGACCGACGGGCGCCGACAGATCATCACGCTGACCGAGAGCGGCCGCGCCACCGTCCACGAGCGCCGGGAAGCCGGTTACGGACGGCTCGCCGAACTGCTGGCCGACCGCCTCACCGGGGCCGAGCGGACGACCCTGCGCGAGGCGATCCGCCTGCTCAAGCGCCTCGCCGACGGCTGATCCGGCCGACCGGCCGGCCCCCGGGCCCAGCCCCGCCCCGCCCCACGAGAAGGAACCGAGACCCTCATGAGCGACCTGCACCTCGACGCGCACACCGCCCTCGTCCTGATCGACCTCCAGCAGGGCATCCTGGCCCTGCCCACCGCCCGCCCGGCGGACGACGTCCTGGAGAAGGCCGCCGCACTCGCCCGGGCCTTCCGCGCCGAGCGGCTGCCGGTGGTCCTCGTCAACGTCGCCTGGTCCCCCGACGGCGGTGACCTGCCGGTCGCCGACACCGATCTGCCCGGCCCGTCCGCCGCGCCGCCCGCCGCGTTCAGCGAGATCTCCCCCGCGCTGGCCGCCGAGGGGGACATCCGCATCACCAAGCGCCACTGGGGCGCCTTCACCGGCACCGAGCTGGACCTCCAGCTGCGCCGCCGCGGGATCGACCGGATCGTCCTGGCGGGCATCTCGACGAGCATCGGCGTGGAGTCCACCGCCCGGGCGGCCTGGGAGAACAGCTACGGCCTGGTCTTCGCGGAGGACGCCACGACCGACCTGGACGCGCAGTCGCACGCGCACTCCTTCGGCAAGATCTTCCCGCGCCTGGGCCGGGTCAGCTCCACCGCCGCCATCATCGAGGCCCTCGGCGCCCGGGGCGGGGCCGGCGGGCCCGCGGGATCCTGAACCGCCGGGGCCCCGGGGCGCGCTCGCGCCCGTACGGCCGCCCCTGAGCGCCCCTGCCGATCAGCGGGTCAGCGGCCGTCGAGGCGCAGTTCGCGCTCCGGGCCCAGCGGGGCGAAGGACCGCTCCACGTCCGCCCCGGAGACCCCGGCGAGATCGGCCGGGAACCATCGGGGGGTGCGGTCCTTGTCGATGACCTGGGCCCGGATGCCCTCCACCAGGTCGGGCCAGGACAGTGCGGCGCAGGAGACGCGGAACTCCTGGGCCAGCACCCGCTCCAGCGAGCCGAGGGCGCGGGCGCGGCGGACGGCCGCCAGGGCGACCTTGACCGCGGTCGGGGACTTGGACAGGATCGTTTCGGCGCTCTGCTTGGCCGCCTGGTCGCCGTGCCGGGAGAGCCGCTCGACGATCGCCTCGGCCGTGTCGGCGGCGTAGCAGTGGTCGATCCATTCGCGCTGACCGGCCAGTTCGCCCTCCGGGGCGCCTCCGGCGTACCGGGGCAGTACGTCGCTCACGGGCGCGGTGGCCAGGTCGGCGGCCAGGTCCGCCAGCCGGTCCGCGGGGACGAAGTGGTCGGCGAGCCCGCACAGCAGCGCGTCGGCGGCGCCGACCGCCGCGCCGGTGAGCGCGAGGTGGGTGCCCAGTTCGCCGGGGGCCCGGGCCAGCAGGTGGGTGCCGCCCACGTCCGGGACGAAGCCGATGCCGGTCTCGGGCATGGCCACGCGCGAGCGCTCGGTGACGATCCGGACGCTGCCGTGCGCGGAGACCCCGACGCCGCCGCCCATGACGATGCCGTCCATCAGGGCGACGTACGGCTTGGGGTAGCGGGCGATCCGCGCGTTCAGCCGGTACTCGTCGCGCCAGAAGTCCGCCGAGGCCGTGCCGCCCGCGCGGGCGTCCGCGTGGATCGCCCGGATGTCGCCGCCCGCGCACAGCCCCCGCTCCCCGGCGCCGGCGAGGAGGACCTGGGCGATGTCCGGGTCGTGCTCCCAGGCGGTGAGCGCCTCGGCGATGCGCAGCACCATGGGGCGGGTGAGGGAGTTGAGGGCCCCGGGGCGGTTGAGGGTGATCCGGCCGGTGCGGCCCTCGGTGGTCACCAGGACCGTGTCGGCCTCGTCGCTCATGGGTGTTCCTTCCCGGCATGGTCCGAACGGGCGGCGGACGGCGCCGCCGCCACCGCCATTGTGGTCGACCGGGCCCGCCGCCGACGCGGTGGGCCCGGGCCGGGGTTCGCGTCAGTGCCCGTGGAAGTACACCGAGCGCACCTTGAGGTGCTCGGTGGCGGGCTTGCCGTGGGCGCGCAGGGTCCATTCCGGGCCCGCGCAGTCCGCTCCCTCGTAGACCGTCACCCGCTCGTCGGTGGCGTTGTGGGGCGTGTGGCCCGGGCTGGACCAGTCGCTGCCCACGCGGGGCAGGTTGACGCACTCCTCGCTGCGCGGGTCGTGCAGGGTGACGGTCAGCACCTGGTCCTTCTCGTCGGTGAAGGTGTAGCTGAAGTCGCCGGTCGCGGCGAAGGCGGAGCCGGGGACGGCGAGGGCGAGCACCAGCCCGGTCAGGCCCGCGGTGACGGCACTGCGAAGCTTCACGAAGGTCTCCTCAAGATCGGCGAGGGGGGCGGAAGGGACGCTATGCCGACGCTCCGGAAGCGAATCGGTTCTCCCTGGGCCGACCGGCCCGCCTTCCACCGGGACGAGTGAAACCGGCGCCCCGCGGCGGGTGGCACCTCGCCTCACGGCGCGTCAGCTGGTACCTCGGCCGAGCGGGCGCACGGCCACCAGCGCACCCCGGGAGACCAATCGGCATGGTACGAGGATGAGTTGGTCGCGGGGATGCTCATCCGCACGGCGGAGACGGTCCGACCCTTCCGGATGATCCGCCCGCCCGGTGCGTGCACCAGGGTGAAGGGGACCGGCCGAAGGTCCTCCCGGTCCCGTCACCCGCCCCTTCCGGTCCCGTCCGCCCGGCCGTTCCGGCCGCTCGGACACGTCGACCGCTCCCGCCGAAAGGAACGGCTCCCCCGTGCGCACGAAACGCTTCGCGCCCCTGCTCGCCGCCGCCGGACTCCTCGCCACCGCCGTCCCGCTGCTCTCCGCGACCGGGGCCACCGCCGCGCCCCCGGCCGCACCCGGTTCCGACTACCGCCCCGAGCGGCCCGCGTGGCACCGCTGCGCCGCCGACCGCCCGGCGGCGTACGAGTGCGCGACGATCCGGGTTCCGCTGGACTACCAGCGCCCCCGGGGCCCGCTGCTCGACCTCGCCGTCTCCCGGATCAGGAGCGGGAATCCGGCCGCGCGGCACGGCGTGCTGCTGCTCAACCCGGGCGGACCGGGCGATCCCGGACTCGACCTGCCGCTGCAGGCCGCCGACGTGCTGCCGCCGCAGGTGCGGGACCAGTACGACCTCATCGGCTTCGATCCGCGCGGCGTGGGCGCGAGCAGCCCGGTCAGCTGCGGGCTGAGCGCTGCCGAGCAGACGGTCAACCGGCCCTACCACGCCGAAACGTTCGCCTCCGACGTGGTGTGGGCCCGCACGGTGGCCGACAAGTGCCGGGAGAAGGCGGGGGCGGTCCTCCCGTACCTCACCACCCGCAACACCGCCCGCGACATGGACGCGATCCGCTCGGCCCTGGACGAGCGCCGGATCTCCTACCTCGGCTACTCGTACGGGACCTATCTCGGCGCGGTGTACACGCAGTTGTTCCCGGCCCGCACCGACCGCGTGGTCCTGGACAGCGGCGTGGACCCGCGGCACGTGTGGCGCGGCGCGCTGCGGTCGTGGGCGACCGAGGCGGAACCCGCCTTCGCCCGCTGGACCCGGTGGACCGCGGAACGCGACGCCGACTACCACCTCGGCGCCACGCCGGACGCGGTGTCGGCCGCGTTCTGGGCCCTGGTGGCCCGGGCCGACCGCGAACCCGTCGAGTTCCAGGGCGAGAAGCTGACGGGCGACTCGGTCCGCGAGCTGCGCCCGCTGTTCTTCTCCCCCGCCCGGGCAGCGCCGTTGGTCGCGGCGGTCAGGGCGGCGGCCGACGGCACGCCCCCGCCCGCGTCCGTCCCGTCCCTGCGGACGGCGCTCGGCGCGGCGCGCGCCGCGTCCGGCGAACCGGCCGCCGACAACAGCCTGGCCGTCTTCTGGTCGGTGGTGTGCGGGGACGCGGACGACTGGCCCCGCGATCCCGAGCGGTACCGGCTCGACGCGGTCCGGGACAAGGCCGCCTACCCGCTGTACGGGGACTTCGCGGCGAACATCAAGCCGTGCGCCTTCTGGCAGCGGCCGCTGGAGCCGGCGACGCAGATGCGGACCCCGGCGAACGTGCTGACCGTGCAGAACGAATGGGATCCGCAGACGCCCCTGTCCAGCGGACAGGGGCTGCACCGGGCACTGCGGGGTTCGCGGATGGTGCTGGCGCTGGGCGGGGAGGGTCACGTGGTGTACCTGGCCGATCCCGGCTCGTGCGTGACCGCGACCGTGACCGGCTACCTGGCGACGGGCCGGCTGCCGGCGCGCGACGTCAGCTGCCGGGCCACCGCGCCCGCTCCGGACGCGCGGCGGGCCGCTCCGCTCCCCGCTCCGGCCACCCCGGACCGCTTCTGACGCTTCGGACCGCTTCGGACCGGGAGGGCGCGGAACCCGTCACGCGGCGGGGGTCAGGGGGTGCCGGATCCACACGTTGGGCTCGACGTAGACCGCGTAGCCGTGGGAGGCGTCGCAGTGCAGCGGGACCAGGGCGCCGGGCACCTCCACCGCGCCGTCCCGGTCCAGGGGCAGGCCGGTCCACTCGCGCCACTGGTCGAGGGAGCCGCTGACCGTCGTCGACGCGGGGGCGATCCGCTCGATGGCGCCGCCCGCCCTCACGTGGACGCGCAGCCACGGGTCGGCGGGCAGGCCGTCCTCGCGCAGCAGGCGGACGTACTCGGCCATCGGCAGGTGCGGCCGCAGGTGCTTGGCCGTGGGGCGGACCGGGGCGAGGAGGTCGCGATGGCCCCGCGCCGCGGCGGCGCCGCGCAGGGCGGAGAGCATCCGGTACGAGAGGCCGCGGCCGAGGTACTCCCGGTCCACGGTGATCTCCAGCGCGCTGGCGGCGGTCACCGCGGCCCCGGAGCGCCGGTCCCGCAGCGCCCAGCCCAGCACCCGGTCCCAGCCCTGGTCCGGCATCTCCTCGCGGCCGTCCGAGGCGGCGTCGAAGGGCACGGCGAAGCCGCGGGCCACGACGCGGTCGCCGTCGGTGGCCACGACGCAGTACTGCGGGAACGCGTGCGGCACCCGGCCGAGGAGGGCTCCGGCGACCGGCTCGTGCGGGATGAAGGCCGGCCAGTGGTCCGCCATCTCGTAGAGGCGCCCGGTCAGTTCGGGGCGCTCGGCCAGGGTGCTGATGGAGAGGTCGTCATGGTTCACGCCGCACCACGTTGCCACCGCGTCCGCCCTCCTGGCCAGCGGTTTTGGAACCGAGGAGGGGACCAGCCCCCCGGGCTGGTCCCCTCCTTGTGCACGGGCTCCGCCCGCCGTTCAGCCGTTACGGACTTCAGCAGCCGCTGAAGTGGATGCGGCAGGCGGTGATGAGCGCGGCGGCGTGCTCCTCGCCCGGGTTCTCGGTGGCCAGGTCGGCGGGGAGGACCTGCAGGGCGTCGATGTCGAACTCCATCATGACGGACTCCTTCTGTTGGGGAGGTGTACCGGTCCGTACGGACCGTCTACCGGTGGCCGGCGGCCACCGGAAGTTCAGGGGTGGGCGCCCGCGCCCTCGGGCAGCCAGGCGCGCGGGCCGCCGGAGCGCATCCGCAGCAGGAGCGAGAGGCTCCCCGCCAGGCCGGTGGCGTACTCGGCGAGCACGCCCTTGCGGTCGTCGTCAGGCACCAGCAGCCGGCCGTTCCGCAGGACCGCCTGCGCCGCCATGTGCTCGACCAGCAGCTCCGCGGCCGCCCGGTGGCCGTCGTCGCCCGTGAGCTCGGCGGCGTCGAGCAGGAACTCGGCGTTGCCGGCCAGCCCGTGGCACGCGGCGGGCGAGTCGCCGGAGCGTCCGGCCCGCACCGCGAGGGCCGCGCCCTCCACGAGCGCGCGGGTGACGTCGTCGGTCCCGCCGGTCGCGGCCCACAGGCGGACCAGGAAGGTGCCGGCCCCGGAGGAGCCGTTGCACCAGTGCCGGGCGAGGTCGGGCGAGTCCGCCAGGTGCCGGGCCCGGTCGACGGGCCACAGCGTGCCCGCCGGGCCGCGGCGGGCGGCGGTGGCCAGCGTGGTGCCCGCCTCGACGGCCGCCTTCAGATAGCGCTTCTCGCCGGTGGCTCCGGCGGCGAGCAGCAGGAAGGTGCCGACTCCCGCGACGCCGTGGGCGAAGCCGTAGTGCCAGGCCCCCGCCAGCCCGGAGTCGAAGTCCTCGGGCACCGGCCAGAAGACCCCCTCGGGGGTGTGCCGGGCGGTCGCGAGCAGCCCCTCGGCGACCTGGACGGCCCGTTCCAGGAAGCGCGGATCGCCGGTGGTGCGCCAGAAGTGCAGCTGGGCGAGGCCGGATCCGGCGGCGCCGTGCGTCACGTCGGGGTTGGGCCACTGCACGGGCAGCGTCAGCGCGAGCGCGGTGGCCCGCCCCGCCAGGGCGGGGTCGTCCAGCGCCCCGGCGGCGTCGAGGAGCGCCCAGGCGGTGCCGGAGCGGCCGAAGTGCAGGCCGGGCAGGGTCCAGGGCAGGGCCTCCTGCCGGTCCGCCGTCCACAGCGCGGCCGTGCGCAGCCCCTCGCGCAGGGCCTCCCGGGTGGGCGTTCCCGGGCCGCCCGGTGCCTCGCCCTGGTGGTCGTCCCAGCTCGTCAGGGCCCGTGCGAGGACGGCCACCCCGCCCGCCGAGCCGTGCTGGACGGCCACCGGGTCGCAGGTCCGGCCGAAGGTGTCGGAGGGCCAGAGCCGCTCGGCGTCCTGCGCCCCCATGGTGCCCAGGAGGTGCGCGACGCCGTCGCGCACCAGGCGGGCGCGGACGTCGGCGGCGCGGTCCGGTCCGCTCGCGGTGGGCCGCCCGGTGGCCGGGGTGGCCGTGCGCGGGGCGGGCCGGTCCCCGTCGAGGAACCGCCGTACCTCCTCCAGGGTCCAGCGGTCCGCGGGCTCGTCCCGCATCAGCCCGAGGATCATCGGGGTGAAGCGGCGCAGCGGCTCCTCGTCCCGGGCGAGCAGGTCGACGAGGGGGGCGAGGCGGTCCTCGTCCGGCCGGGCGTCCGCCGCGGGCCGGTCCCGGGCGAACAGCGGGTCGGCGCCGCTCAGCGCGTGCAGGACGGTGGCGCCCAGGGCGTACAGGTCGACGGCGGGGCCCATCGCGGGGGCCACCTGGGGGGCGGCCCGCAGTTCCGGGGCGGTGTAGCCGGGGGTGGACCCGAGCATCCAGCGCTCGCCCTCCGGGGCCGCCATCTCCAGGTCGATCAGCAGGAGCCGGCCGTCCGGGGTGACCATGACGTTGTTCGGGTTGAAGTCGTGCAGGGTGACGCCCAGGTGGTGGGCGGCGCCGACCAGTTCGGTGAGCCGGCGGACCAGGGCGTCGGCGGTGGCGCCGTCGGGGCAGGCGGCGCCGGTGCGGACCAGCCGTTCGGCGACCGTACGGCGCAAGGTGGCGCCGGGGACGGCCCGCACCGCCAGGAACACGCTGCCCTGCTGCTCGAACACCTCGGCCGGCCGGGGCACCAGCTCCGGGAAGGCCTTGCCGATGCGCTCCAGCAGGGTCGCCTCCCGGCGCAGCAGGTCCCGTACGTCCAGCCCCTCCAGGCCGGCGGCCACATGGGGCCGGGCCTGCTTGACGACGACCTGGGCGCCGGTCTCGGTGTCCTCGGCGCGGAACACACCGCCCTTGTTGGAGTGCTGGATCGCGCCGCGCACCAGGTAGCGGCCGCCCAGCAGGACCGGTTTGGCCGTGGCGGTGCTGCGGACCGGGGCCGCCGCGCGCTCGGGGAACGGGTCGTCCGCCCAGGCGGGCGGGCTGAACCAGGCGTTGCGCTCGTCGGCGACGCGGCGCCCCTCGGGGTCGGTCAGCAGGGTGGCGAAGCAGCCGTCGGCGGTCAGTTCCGGGTCGCCCGCGAACACGCCGAAGCGGTAGGAGACCTGGCTGTCCGGCAGGTAGCGGCGGTCGGAGAGCACCGCGGGCCCGGGCAGTCCCAGCGTGGCGCGGTGGAGTTCCTCGGCGAGCTGCCGGAACTGGTCGTCGTCCGAGGGGTAGACGGTGATGAACTTGCCGCCGCCGCCCCGCTCGAAGCGTCCCGAGACCAGGGCCGCCACCCGGGCCGGGGTCGCGGCGAACTTGAAGGCGGCGCGGCGGGCCACGAGCACCTCGGCGGCGCGGGCCAGCGCCAGCGGCGCGGCGAGCGGCGTGGCCGAGACGTGGAGCTTCCAGCCCTGGGCGCGCCGGACCCGGCCGCCGTCCGGGACCACGTGGCACCAGAACTCGCCCGGCGTCACGGACCAGCCGTGCGCCCCGTCGCCCGTGGCGCCGGTCCCCGCCGGGCCGTTCCCCTGTTCCGCGCGCTCCGCGGAGCGGGCGATGACGGCCCGCACCAGGTCGGGCAGGAGCGCGAGGTCTGCCGGACGCTCGGCCCGCTCGCGGGGCCCGTGTCCGGACCGGGAGGGGGTCTCAGGCGGGGAGGGCACGTTCTTCGGCCTTTCGGTGCGGGGCGGACGGGCGGCGAGGGGGGCGAGTGCGGGGCGGCGGGGCCGCGCCGGGGGCCGTCAGTGCAGCGGGGCGACGTAGTCGTCGCCCCAGCTGGTGTCCAGGGGAACGGCCGCGAGCACCGTCGTCGCCGCGTCGCCCTGTGCCGCGCCGGCCGGTCCGGACCCGCCGGTCGCGGCGAGTGCGGAGACTCCGCACGCCAGCACGACCGTCAGGGCGAGGAAACAGCGGGTGGCTGCGGGCATGGTGCGACTCCTGAATCGGGAGGGGGGCATGTTGCGCGAACGCCCCCGATGAGGGGATTCGCCATGCGGTGTCCGCCTGGAGGGGTTTGTGTGGCCGACACCTCGAATCTCCTCACGCGCCGCCCTCGTGGTCCAGCGCTGTGAGCTGGCAATACCCTGCAGGGTACGGAAGTAGCAGGGCCGCACACTGGGGTAAATACATGGATACCGGGACGCACTTCTCCGAACTGCCACGGCTGGACGCGGCGGCCGTCGCCGTTTTCGAGCACGTCCTGGCCCGGGGAAGTCTGCGGCGGGACCGGCCCGGCCCACCCCCTGACGTCGGATTGAGCGCCGAAGAGGTCGAGCGGGCGTGCCGGACCCTGCTGCTGCTCCGGCTGCTCAGGGAGGTCCCCGGTCGTCCCGGGGAGCTGATGGCGGTGAGTCCCGACGCCGCCGCGGCCGAAGCGGTCGGCCCGCTGGAGGCGCGGCTGGCCCGGACCTCGGCGCACGCCCAGGCCGTCCGGGACGACCTGCACTCCCTGATGCCCCGCTACCGGGCCGCCCGCGAGGAGCAGGGCCGCCGCGAGGGCATCGACTCGCTGCCCGACCTGGCCGCCGTATCGGCCCTGCTCGCCGAAGAGTCGGCGCGGTGCCGGGAGGAGGTCTTCACCATCCAGCCCGGCGGCGGCCGGCCGGCGCATCGCCTGGGCGACGCCATCGAGCGGGACCTGGCCATGCGCGGCCGGGGGGTGCAGATGCGCACGCTGTACCAGCACTCGGCCCGTTCCAACCTCGCCACGCAGGGGTACGTCGAGACCCTGACCGCGGCCGGGGCCGAGTACCGCACGGCGGCCGAACTCCCGGACCGGGCCGTGGTGTTCGACCGGCGCGTGGCCTTCCTGCCACGGCGCGCGGACGGCGGCACCGGCGAGGGAGCCGTCCTCGTACGGGACCCCGACGTGGTGGCGTACCTGTGCCGGGTCTTCGAGCAGCACTGGTCCGCGGCGGACCCCTTCCTCGGCAGCAGCGGCGCCGCCTACAAGGAGGTCGGCGACAGTCTGCGGCGAGCCCTGGTGCGGCTGCTGGCCGAGGGCGCGAAGGACGAGGTGATCGCCCGCCGCATGGGCATGTCCCTGCGCACCTGCCGCCGCCACATCGCGGAACTCCTGGAGGAACTGGGCGCCGAGAGCCGCTTCCAGGGCGGCGCGCTGGCCGAACGCGCCGGGCTGGCGGCCCCGGACGCGCCGGGACCGGACGCCGCGGGACCGGACGGGGGCGCTTGCGGCTGAGGCCCGTCTCCTCCGGCGGGGGTCACTTCACCGACAGGACGATCCGCACGAGGTACGGCAGCACCTCGCTCACCGGCGCCTCGTGGTCCAGCAGCACCGCGACCGGGTCGTGGCCCTGGGAGCGCAGGGCGTCCAGCGGGTGGGACCACTGGGCGCGGGGCAGGGGCCGGGGAGGGTCGCACTCCAGCTCCCGGCCTATGGCGGGGACCGCGGGCGGGACGGGACGGCCGCTCGCGCGAGCACGCCGACGGGCCAGGGCGCGCTCCGCGGCGGTACGGGCCGCCTCGGCCAGGGTCGCGCCCGTCGCGATGGCCGTGTCCGTCTCCCCCGCGCCGGGCGCACGGCCCCCGGGCGAGGGGGCCCCGTCCGTGCGCGGGGCGAGCGCGACGGCGCAGGCGGGCAGGGAGAGCAGCCCGGTCAGGTCGTGCGCGACGGGCTCGCCCTCGGTGTACAGGGCCCACAGCAGCGCGTCGGGGACGGCGAGACCCTCCCCCGCGAGGTCCAGTCGGGGCACACGGGTTCCGGACGTGCCGAGGCAGCGGGCGAGGAGGGCCTCGCAGTGCTGGGCGAGACCCGTTTCGAGGGCGCCGACCCAGGTGAGGCCCGCCGCGATGCCCACCGGGGAGGCGGACGCGGGGACGGGAACCCTGCGCAGCGCCCCCGTGGCCAGTTCGAGGCCCCAGGACGCGGGCGTCGCGGGTACGGGCGTCGCGGCTACGGGCTCCACGGGCGCGGGATCCACGGCCGCCGGGCGTCTCGCGGCCCGGGCCGCCAGTTCCGTGAGCGCCGTCTCGACGTCCGAGGTGGCGTCGACCGCGCCGGGCAGCAGGCGGGCCGCCCGCTCCAGCACCGCACGCGCGCCGAGCGCCGGGCCGCCGGCCCGGGACAGGAACGCGGCCCGGGCCTCGGCTTCGGTCGAGACCGCGGGCCACGCGGCGGTCGAGGCCGCGGTCGGTTCTTCGGTGCTCATCTTCGGTCGTCCCTCTCCGCGGGCTGCTGCATCGCCCCATGGAAGCGAGGGAGGATATGCACCGGATAGACGCACGATCTCGGCGTCCGCTCAGTGGGCGGACAGCACTAGGCGGCGGGCGTCATTGCGGTAGCCCACGCGCTCGAAGGCCGCGGCCATCGGCGTGTTGCTCAGGTCCGTGTCGGCGCGGACCTTCTCCGGGTCCGTCTCGGCGACCAGGATCCGGGTGATCTCCGCGAGAATCTCCTGCCCGTATCCGCGGCCACGGTGGCCGGGGAGCACGCCCAGGTAACCGACCACGGGGAAGGCGTTGTTGCGGGAGGGGAGACCGAAGCCGACGGGCTCGCCGCCGGGGGTCCGCGCGACCCGCCACCAGGACCGGTCCCCGGGCATGGTGTCGCGGTAGAAGGCGACGTCCCCACGGGCCTGTGCTTCGGCGCCGATGCTCTCGGCCTCCTTGCGGGAAGCCGTGTCGAGCGTGTCCGTCAGGACCCGGCGGAACAGGTCGACGAAGACCTCGTCGTCGGGTTCGGCGGTGAAGAGCAGCCGTCCGGTGGGCTCGGGGAGCGGGGTGCGCGGCGTCCACTCGTAGCGCAGCCGCTCCAGGACGACCGGGAGCCCCGCGCGCCGGGCCGCCTCCCGGCGCCATGCCACGGCCTTGGCGGTGTCGGGCCGCTCGCGCCAGTCGCCGGGAAGGGAGAGGTGGTATTCGGGCGCTGCGCTCGCACCGGCTCCGGCGTAGGCGGCGTGCGCGGCGGCGAGCAACTCGGCTGCCAGGTCCGTACGTTTGCCGGCGGAGCGGACCGATGCGGCGACGAAGACGCCGTCGAGGGCGCCGGGCAGGCCCTCGTGGGGGTCGCCCCACCAGACGGCGAGGGCGAGCGGCGCGCCCCCGGGGGTGTCTTCGGCGAGCCAGGTCCAGTCGGGGCGGTACTCCCCGGCGGCGAGGCGGGCCGTGTACGTGTCGGCCGTCATCCCGCCGGCCGCGTCGGTGACGATGAGCGGGAGGATGCGGTCGAGGTCGGACGTGGTGGCGGGGCGGAAGATCACAGTGACTCCGGATCGGTGGAGGGCGGCGCGGCCTGATCGGGGCGGGGCCGGTCGGGCTGGGGCCGGTCGGTGCGGGTCGGGCGGGGCCGGTGGATCGGTCGGTCACCCCGAGGGTAGGCGGGCCGCGTTCTCGCGTTCGGCGGGTGACGGGCTCCCGCTCCGTGGCGGGCCTTCGGTCGGAGGCGGGTCCTGCGCGGCCGGTGCGGGCAAGGGGGTGATGGTGTGGTGGCGACCGGCCAGGGCGGTGACGGCCAGGAGCAGGCCCGTACAGCAGAGGAGCAGCGCGCTGCCCCGGTCGCGGGTCGTGCCGAAGAGGCGGCCGAGGGTGGCGCCGAGGGGACCGCCCGGCTCCACCAGCGGGCCGAAGACCTGTGAGGCGAGCGGTCCGGCCAGCAGGTACCCGAGCAGGATGCCGCCCTGGGTCAGCATGCGGCGCAGGGCGAAGACCCGGCCCTGGGCCTCGGCGGCGACCGCGGACTGCCAGAGCACCTGGGCGCAGCTGCTGACCACCGGAAGGCCGAGGAAGAAGACGAAGGCGGCCGCGGCCAGCGGGACGGGGCGCGGAAAGAATCCGGCTTGCAGGACCGCGACCCCGCTGAGGACGGTGGCCGCCGTGACCCAGGGCAGGGGGCGTCTCGGGGTGCCCCGGACGGACATGGCGATGCTGCCGATGGCGAGGCCGAGGCCGCCCGCGGTGCTGACCATGGCCACGGCGGCGTTCTGGTCCGCCGCCGGGGTGGCGGCCAGGACCAGCGGCAGCAGCAGGGCGGTGGCGGTGGCCTCGGCCGCGTTGAGGACGGTGACGAGGCGGAGCAGGTGTTTCAGGCCGGGCTGATGGGTGAGGAGCCTTCGCCCTTCGGTCAACTCGGCCCACCAGCCCGTGCGGTGGCGGACACCGTCGCTGCGTTCCGGGTGCCGGGTCGGCTCCGGGAACCGGGCGAGCAGGAGGGTGAGCAGACCCAGCGCGAAGGAGACGACGTCGACCACCAGGACGGCCCGCAGGCCACCCGCGCCGAGCAGGACGGCGGCGAGCATCGGGCCCAGCAACTGGGCGCCGGCCAGGGCCGTCTGGGTCATCGCACTGGCTCGGCCGCGCTGCTCGGGCGGGACCATGCCGGTGACGGCGGCGGAGAGCGCGGGCCACTGGAAGGCGGCGCAGCAGGATTCGACGACGATGACCGCGTAGACCTGCCAGACGGCCAGGTGGCCGGTGGCCTGGGAAGCGGCCAGGGCGACGGCCCCGAGCATGGCCCCCGCGTCCGCGCAGAGGAGCACGACGCGGCGCCGGTGGCGGTCGACGAGGACCCCGGCGAAGGGGGCGGCGAGCATGCCGGGGGCGAAGGCGAGTAGGAGGCCGGTGGCGAACTGGGTTACCGAGCCGGTCTGTTGGTAGATCCACAGGCCCAGGGCGAAGCCGGAGATGCTGGAGCCGAGGGCGGTGACGAGGCGGCCGGCCCAGACGAGCATGAAGGTGGTCATGGCCGGCCCGCCGGGGCCGCCGGGGGCGGCGACGGGGACGGGGACGGGGGCAAAGGCATGATCGGGGCTCCGTTTCGGGGGCTGCGAGGGGGGGCTTGCGCCGGTGCGAGGCCGGGACCCCTGGGGGGCGGGGGCCGCGGGCGGGTATCCCGCCGTGAGCCCTCCGGGGGCGCCTCAAACGCCGGCGGGGCTGGATTTGGGAGCGCTGGGACGTCGGCTGCCGGACGCGTGTGGGGGCGCTCGGTGGTGCCCCCGGGACGCACCGGACGGATGGATTTGTGAGCGCTGGGACGGCGGCTGCCGGACGCATGTGGGAGCGCTCGGGTGGTGGCCGCGGGATACACCGGCCCGGTGGATGTGGGAGCGCTGGGACGTCGGCTGCCAGGCGCGTGTGGGGGCGCTGGGGTTGTGGTACCCGGGGCGGGGGGGTGCCCCGTCCCGGGGGGGGGTCAGTTCAGGTGCGTTGCGAGGATGGGGGCGATCTGGGACAGGGCCTCCGGGGTGGTGAAGTGGCTGTGGGGGATGTCCAGGGGGTGGTTGTCCACCGGGCCGTCCACGTGCGGGGCCCACAGCTCGGCCAGCGGGATGCCGTCGGCGCCCCGGCCCGGCAGGGCCTCGAAGAAGAGCACGGGCCCGCGGTAGCGGCCCGGTTCCTCGCCCTGGGCCAGCGCGATGTTGTTGCCGGTCACCTTCACCAGGCGCCCCAGCGCGTCCGGGTCGAGGCCGCCCAGCACGCTGCCGCGTTCCCGCAGCAGCTCCAGCACCGCCTCGGCGGTGGGGAGTCCGTCGCCCAGGGTCTTCGCACCGTCCGCCGGGGCGTTCGCGGCGAGCGCGGCCAGCTCGTCCACGCCGAGTCCGTCCAGGGCCAGCGAGAGGATCTCCGCCGCGCTGGGCCGCCCGGCGCGCCGGAAGCGTCCGGTCGGGTGCGAGTCGAGCATGGCCAGCAGCGCCACCTCCTCGCCCGACCCCTGGAGTTGCCGGGCCATCTCGTGCGCGACCGTGCCGCCGAAGGACCAGCCGAGCAGGTGGTACGGGCCCGAGGGCTGGACCTCGCGGATCAGCCGCAGGTAGTCGGCCGCCATCTCGGGCACCGAGGCGGGCAGTTCGCCCGCACCGTCGAGGCCGCGGGCCTGCAGGGCGTACAGCGGCCGCTCGCGGTCCAGGTGGCGGACGAGGCCGGAGTAGCACCAGCCGAGGCCGCCACCGGGGTGCACGGCGAACAGCGGTGCGCTCGCGCCGCCGGTGCGCAGCGGGAGCAACTGCCCCAGCCCGTCGGAGGATCCGGTGCCGCCCTCGGCGTTGATCCGCTCGGCGAGCAGGGCCACGGTCGGGGTCTCGAACAGGGCTCGCAGCCCGATCCGGGCGCCCAGCTCCTCCCGGACCCGGGCCGTGAGCCGGGCCGCGAGCAGGGAGTGGCCGCCGAGGTCGAAGAAGCTCTCGTCGATGCCGACGTGGTCGACGGCGAGGGTGGCGGCGAAGAGGCCGCAGAGGGACTCCTCTTGGGGCGTACGGGGTGC
>NZ_JBEXPB010000083.1:0-16157 GCF_040611795.1 Streptomyces sp. NPDC006529
CGGTCAGGCCCCCACCCTCCGGATAACGCATACCACCGGCATACCGCAGGGATCATGAACCGTCACCACCGACGACAACCCGAAAATCTCAGTAATTCACACACGCAGGTGATCATGGCGACCGGATCCGGAAAAACCCGCGTCGCGATCCACAGTGCACAGGAGCTCCACGCAGACCGTGTGCTGGTCCTGGTGCCCTCGCTGGACCTGCTCGCCCAGACCGAGGCAGCATGGCGCGACGGCGGCCGCCAGAGCCCGGCGATCGGCGTGTCCTCGCTCCGCGGTGAAGAGGCGCCCTTCCCCAACACCACGGACGCGGACGAGCTCGTCGAATGGACCCGGGGCCTGAACGAGGTCACCGTCTACGCCACCTAAGCCTCTCTCGGCCTGGACACGCTGGAAAAGGCACACAGCGCTGGCCTTCCGGCATGGGACCTCATCGTGGTCGACGAGGCTCACCGAACGTCAGGCCGGATCGGGAAACCCTGGGCGGTCATCCACGACAACACACTCATCCCGGCGCTCCGACGCCTGTATATGACAGCCACACCAAGGCTGTGGCAATTGGGAAACAACGGAGCCCGAGTCCCCGGCGAGCTGGTCGCGAGCATGGACGACACTCCCCACGGCACCTTCGGCAGCCGCTGCTACACCCTGACACTCTCAGAAGCCATCGACAGGGGAATCTGTGCCCCCTACCAAGTTGTCTGCGTCGACATCACCGATCCCCAACTCCAAGCCGCGCAGCTCCTGGGCACCGAGGCCCGCTCCGAGGAGGTCCGGGGGGCCCGGATCGCCGCTCTGCAGACCTCGCTGGTGAAAGCGTCCTCGGTGGAAGACTTCCGCAGGACGCTCGTCTTCCACCACGTTGTCAAAGAAGCCGAGGCCTTCGCGGTCGGCCTCCCCGACGTCACCGCGCAGCTGAACAACGTGGACCCTGAGCTCTACCCGGCCACCATCTGGGCGGACTGGCTGTGCGGGAACACAGGCCGCTCCATCGGCGCCGTGTCCTCGCCGAATTCGCCGACAGCATCGCCACGGATGGCACCACCGTGGAGAAGGCCTACCTGTCCTCCGTGAAGGTGCTCGGTGAAGGCGTCGACACCCGCACCTGCGACTCCGTCTACTGGGCCGACGTCCGCGGCTCCATGCCCGACCTCGTCGAGCGTACGGCGGACTCGCCAAGCTCCTGGCAGCACTCCGGGCCCATGACGCCCGGATCGTGGAAACCCTCGCCGAACCACAGGCGCCGAGCCGCTATAAGCCCAGCACCACGAACAGCAATGGAAGCAGGGACGTCAGCGCGCCCGCCAAGGCCCTGCTCAAGTTCTCCACGCCCTGCGACCCAGCCGCGCTCTCCGCGTTCATCAACCTGCGTGTCCTCAACCCCGAACACGAACACTGGCGACGCGGGATCGAGGCCGCCGTCATCTACGCCCGCACCCAGGGCGACCTCCGCGTCCCGTCCACCTTTCGCGTCCCCGCCGTAGAGGCCACGGCGACATCCCGCTGGCCAGCCACCCTCGCCGCCTTCCCCCTCGGACAGTGGATCGCCGACGCTAGGCGCCTCTACAACCGCGGCGGCATGAGCCAGGAACGCGCCCAGCAGCTGGAGAAACTCGGCATGATCTGATCCCACTACGACGTCAACTGGGAAGAAGGCCTGTCCGCCGCACATGGCTGGGCCGCCGAACACGGACACCTCTTGGCGCCGGTGGACGCCACCTACCAAGGCGCGGCGGTGGGAATCTGGCTGAAGAACGCGCGAGCGGCCCGCAAGGCCACGGAGATCGAGCAGCGGCGCACCCAGGGACTGCCAGTCCACTCATCGGCCTGGACGATGACGCAGGAACGCCGCGAGCAGCTGGAGGCGATCGACCCCGCATGGTGCCCCGTTTGGCCGGTGGCCTGGCAGCGCTGCTTCCACCTCGTCCGCCGCCATCTCGGCACCGGCCAGGACCTGCCCACCGCTGCGGGCGAGACCATGTGCCAGGGCGAGGACCTCGGCCGGTGGGTCACCTCCGTCCGACACGGATAGGACCAACTCACCAGTGTGCAGCAGTGGATGTGCCAACACGTCCTCGGGATCGCACCTGCCGGCGAGGACGAGAAGCCGAAGCCCCGCACCAGCCAGGCGGACAAGTGGGAAGCTGCACTATGACGCTGCGACCCAGAGGACGGAACGTCAAAGATGTCCTGAGCCTTCACACATCAACACGCCAAAACCATCCACAACAGATCACGCCACACTCAACACAGACCAGAAAACCCCAGCTCACACACCCAAGGCCCACGCCGGGAACCGCCCGATCGGGCCCTCAACAAACCCACAACACCCCAGGCCAGCCAACAGCCAGCACACCAACCACCACCCCCTCCAGCGTCACGAGGTGGCGCGCTTGAGGGTGGTCTCCGAGACCACGGAGCGTGCACGAGCTCGTCGTCTCGGAGCTATGGCCGATGAGCACTATAAAACAAGGGGCCTCACCGACTCGAAACTCGGTGAGGCCCACTCCTTGATAACCGTCGCGCCAATTAGGTGTCAGAATAGACCGTAACAGTGGAGAAATAGCGACTTTCAGTCGAATCGGTTTACTATTACTTCACTGTCGGATTTCTGGTGCGCTTGCAATTGGTTAGTTCACTTCGACGATCTCTGGGACCCCATCCATTCCGTTTGGGTCATCGAAGGAACGAAAGTCGGCGGACTCTGGGGCCTTGGAGCGAGAGATGTGGATTCCGTGGAAGCAATTCATGCACCAGAAAATATTGAATCCTATCCGCGTCGCCGGATCGCCGATATAGCGAAGCTTTAGCCCGACAGTACCGCATTCTGGGCAGGGGCTGTCAACGCGACCGTCAATGAAACCGGCAATGGTCCGCATCCATTTATCCCGTTTACGTGACAAATTCACCTCCCCTCCCAGGCGGTTCACTAACCGATTGTACCGCAGATCCGCTATTTGACATCAAAGGCTACCCCCGGACGACTGAAAATACTTCCAAAACTGCGGCTCAGCACCAAAGGCCGTGTTTTCATACGTTCGCCCTATGCGAGTGTCTGCTCCTGCCCCGTAAAGGTCAAGTTGCATGACATGCGTACGTTCATGGCCGATCGTCTTGACCAAACTCTCCTCAGATGAGAATGCATCAGGATAGAATGTTATTCTTTTTGTTTCCGGATTTGTGTAACCGTACAGGTCTTTTCCTATCAGGTCTGGAGATCTGTCTATATTCCATTTGACGCCGGATAGGCCGACGCCGCCACGCTCTGCGTATTGCTTTACCGTGCGCCTTTGTAGAGGCAGGGGCAACTCTGAAAGCTCGCCAACATTTACCCCTCTCCGAAACAGTGCGAGCTGGGAGAACCTGGACGCTGACGAGACTTCGGGGGCTAGCGGCCCGAGGGGGATGCTTGCGGCAGCTGAACCTATACCTACGCCATCTCCGAACGCGGCGCTGTTGACATCCATACCATTCTTAGCACCCTCTGTGCGCATCGCGTCACTGGCGCATTCGACTTCGCCGAACAGCTTGAACGCTTGGCACCCGAAGGTGACCGCGTCAACAATCCCGGTGAGGATTCCGTAGCCCCAATCACGATCATTCCCGAGGGGCTGATCGACCCATTTGCTGGAGCAGCTAGCTCGATTGCAGCTACTTTTCAGGTGCCCCGGCTTTTTTGTTCCCTTGTTTATTTTCCCTGGGGCTGGGGCCCAGGTGTCTTGGACTTGGTCCAGGTTCCTGAGCCCGTGGTCCCCTCGATTGCGGGCGTTATCGCGGTTCTGCAGGGTGTTTTGTCCGCCGTTGCCGTTATTGCCGCCACTGTCGAACCAACCACCGTCGTTCATGCCTTCCATGAGGTGCAGGCCGGAGGGGTCCGAGTTCCCGATCGGGTTTCCGTTGGAATACGTAAATCCGTTCATCTGGAGCGGATCGGTAATGTCGATGATTGGGTCGATGGAGATGAAGCGGCCGGTGGTGGGGTCGTATTCGCGGGCGCCGATGTGGGTGAGGCCGGTGGTGTTGTCGTCGTTGCCGGTACCGAGGAAGGTGCGGCTGCCGGGCCAGTTGGGTGACTGCGCGCCGCGCGGGTTTCCGTAGGGGTCGGACTTGCGTCGGGTGACGGTCTGGCCGGTGCTCTGTTCGACTGATGTGCTGGCGGTGCCGTGGTGGTCGGCCAGTTGGACCGCCATGACGTGGCCGGTGGCCTTGCCCTTGGTGCGGCGGATGGTGGTGGCGCCGGCGCCGGCGTAGTAGCGGACGGCGTCGACGGCGTCGCCGTTCTTGTTGACGGTGATCTCGGATTCGCCGAGGTAGAGGGTACGACTGTTGCCGTTGTCCTCGATCAGACGGTTTCCCGAGGCGTCGTAGAGGTAGGCGGTGGTGTTGTTGAAGCTCCACTGCTGGCTGGCGGCGCTGTTGCACGTCCCCAGTTTCAGGTCGGTGCCGGCGGTCTCGTCGGCACCGGGGACGTCGACGCACTGGCCGGTCGCCGGGTTTTGCAGGCTCTTGTCCGCCGCGCGGTAGACGAACTTTTGCTTGTCGCTGCCCTCACAGGTGGACAGGACCAGCGTGCCTGCGTTGCTGGTGAGGCACTTGCCCAGTGCGCGGACGGTGTCGCCGGTCAGGCGCCACTGCTGTGCCCTGGTCTCGTTGCAATACCAGATCTGGATCGGCGTGTTGTCTGCCGTGTTGGAGTTGTCGATGTCGAGGCATTTCCCCGCGAGGCCCGTGACGGCGCCCGCTCCGATGCCGGGGCTGGTGGCGGAGGTGACCTTGTTGCGGCGGTCCCAGTCCAGGGTCTGGGTGTCTCCGCCGAGGGTGCGGCGGGTGGTGTTGCCGGAGGTGTCGTAGCCGTAGGTCGACTGGGAATTGATCGTCGATCCGGGCTTGCGGGTGACCGCGTCGACCTTGGTGAGGGCGTGTGGCTGGGTCGTGGTGGTGGGCTGGGTGCCGTTGCCGGTAACCGTGACGCCGTAGGTGTACGTGTACTCGTCGTCCAGGGACGCGTTGGTCAGGTCGTGGTCGACGAGCTTGGTGCGGTTGCCGATGGCGTCGAAGGAGTACGACTGCCAGTAGCCGTCACCGTCGGGGCCGGGGGTCACGTCGTTCAGGGACGGGCCGGTGCAGCTCTCGGTCTTTCCGGTCCAGGCCTGGGTGAGCTGGCCCATCGGGTCGTAGGCGTAGCACTGGCGGTCGTTGCGGCCGCCGGGCTGGCTGTCGGTGACCGAGGTGATGTTGCCCGCGGGGTCGTAGTTGTAGGAGACGTCGCTGATGCGGTTGGGGTTGGCGGTTTCCCGGTCCGTGATGGAGTGGGTGACCTGGCCGGTGTTCGGGTTGTAGCTGTTGGTGGCCCACACGCGCTGCGGCGCCGCGCCCGAAGCGGTGCGCAGGACCTCGCCGAAGGGGCTGTAGACGGTGTCGGCCGTGTACCAGGACAGGCCGGACATGGTGATGGGCGAGCCGTCGCCGTTGTAGCGGGTGACGAGCTTTTCGGCGGCGAGGCCGCCGGGGGTGGCCGGGAGGGTGGTCGACTGGATCTTGCCGGTGGGCGTGTAGGTGACGCCGTAGGCGTAGCTGCCGGCCAGGCCCTTGGCGGCCGGGACGTCCGGGATCGTGATCTTCGATCCGGTGGGGCGGTATTCGGTGTCGTAGCCGGTGACTTCGCTGGTGAACGGCTTGCCGTCGTAGTAGCGGGTCGAGGCGACGGGCTGGCCCTTGGCTCCCGGGAGGGAGTCGAAGGTCCAGGACGCGACGAGCGGGCCGTTGGCGGCGTCGTCGCGGGTTTCGGTCTTGCGGCCGAGGACGTCGTACGTCGTGTACTGGGCGCGGCCGGCGGAGTCCTTGGTCCAGATCTGCTGGTCGAGGTTGTTGTAGCCGAATTCGGCCTGGCCCATGTCCGGGTCGTTGGACGAGGTCATGCGGCCGCGGGCGTCGTAGGCGTAGGTCCAGTTGTTGCCCGCCGGGTCGGTGACCTTGGAGAGCTTGCCACGGACGTCGTAGGTGTAGCGGGTGGTGTTCCAGGTCGTCAGGTCGGTGGACGTGGCGTACTGGACGAGCGCCGTGCGGCCGAGTGCGTCGGTGGTGGTCTTGCTGGCGCGGCTGCCGCTGAGCGGTGTCGTGCCGTCGGCCGACATCGCGGTGCGGGAGAGGGCCCAGTCGCCCTCGTAGCGGGTGGTGGTGGAGTACTGCGGGACGTCAGCGAAGAGGGTCGTCGTGCGGACCGCGCGGCCGAGGCCGTCATAGGCGGTCTTGGTGGAGTTGGGGACCTTGAAGACGGACTCTGGGACGAAGATGTGCCTGTCCGGATCGCCCTCCGCGTAGTAGCCGTTGTTCGTCTGACGGACCGTGCCGTCGGCGCTATAGAAGGTGTCCGTGATCAGGCGGCCGCCGCCGAGGGCTTCGGCCTGGGACTGACGGGGCCGGAGCAGGCCGTCGTAGATCACGACGGAGTTGGTGTAGGTGCCGTTGTCCTGCAGCGTGCTGCTGGTGACGACGGGGGGCTCGTGCGCGGCGATCTGGTAGGCAAAGGTGTAGGCCGCCTTGTCCGTCCCCGGCTTCTGGGATGGGGTCCAGACCGCGGTGGTTCGGCCAAGGTTGTCATATGCCGTGGTTGCCTTGCGGCCGTTGGCATCGGTGCTCTCGAGGGCACTGCCGCGGCCCGGGTCAATCTTTGCCGTGCTCACGTGCCCTGCGGCGTTGGTCGCTGTAGTACTGAAAACTGGCCCGGTGGCCGGGCTGAAGGCGGTGGACGTTGCCTTCCCTGAAGCGTCGTACACCTTCGTGGTGCGTCCGAGGGCGTCGAACTCCATCCGCGCGGTCGTGGTCCAGCCGGTGCCGGCGGCGTCATTGGTGTCGATTTGGTAGACGAGGCCCTTGACCGGCGAGGCGCCGAACGCGTTCACCGCGTCGTAGGAGGTACGTGCGTCAGAAATCATCGCGCCTGTGGCAGCCGTGCCGCAGTCGCCTGCTGTCGTCCGTACCCGTTGGGGCAGGCCGATCAAGTTCTTCGCCACGTTGTGGACGTACGTCGTAGTGGCGCACTTCTGGTCGACGGTTGTCCAACCGCCTGCGCCGTCTGGGGTCAATGCCTCTGACTGGGTGGTCAGCGTCAGCCCGTAGGTGGGGTCGAACGTGGCCTTCGAGCGGCTGATTCGAGTAGCACCGCCACTGATCGTCTGGATGACGTCGGTACGAGGGGTGCTGACTCGGAATGCTTCGAGCGGAGTGGTGCCGTCACGGGGACGGGAGGCGGTTTTCTGGTTCGCCTTCCAGGTCAGAGTCCGTTCGGCGATGCTCCCGCCGACCTTGCTGTAGGTGATTGATTCGGCGGTCTGTCCCTGATAGGCGAGGAGGTCCTCGCCGAGGTCCTCGGTGCCGGTGGAGTCCTTGACCGTGATTTTCGGACGGCCCGCATCAGCGGACATGCCGCGAAAGTAGCGAGCGCGGGTCTGGGATTCCTCGGTGGCCTCGGCTCCGCCGGTGTTGGTGGTCGCGCCCGTTTTGACCACGACGCTCGCGTATCCCCGCCACTGGCTGTAGGTGCGCAGCTCGGGCTTGGAGAACTCGTCGGTTTCCTTGGCCCAGGCCGCGTCGCCCTCATAGGTGTAGCTGGTGACCAGGTCGTCCTGACGAGCGACCCGGTCTTTTTCGATGACCCGGTCGACGACGTACTTGTTGAACCACTGCAGCGGGGGGGTTTCCAGGTCCGGGTCGGGTGACCAGTGGACCGGGTAGCAGCGGGTGGTGTTCTCCTCCGGCTTCGGGTGAGTGCCACCGACCGGGCATGGGGCTGAGTATTCCGTGTGGATTTCGCCGCCGGTCTCAGTACGGATGGTTTCCACGCGGAGGCGGTCGAAGTCAGGAGTGGCATCGTTCGGGCCGGTTGCGACTCGGTTGGGCATGTCCTTGACGTTGGCGATGAAGGAGACCGCCGGCAGCGTGGTGCCCTGCTGGTTCCCGTTGTCATCCTTGCCCGTGCCGTAGCCGGTTCGCGTGATGGACTCCAGCCACAGCGGCGGGTGAGTGTCCGTGCGCTGCTTCGGGAAGGACTGTGTGAGGTTCCATCGGTCGACGAGTGACAATGCGGTGGAACCTTCGGTGCGCTGACCGTAGGTCGTCACTGCGGCCAGACGCTTACGGGACCAGAAGGTCGGTGAAGACGTGTAGCAGTCCTTCGCGTCTGCCTTGCAGTTGAGCGTGGAAGGAGTGTCCCACCAGGGCTGCTTGTCCCCGTAGTTCTTCGACTCGAATTCGGTGTCCGAGCAGGTCGTCATGCCCTCCTTGATGCACCGCTCGGCGACCGTGAACTCGACTTTGCCTGCGGGTGCGCCCGACAGGTTGTCGGCGCGCAGGCCGTAGGTGATCTGGGCAGGGTAGCCGCCGCGGTCGTAGGCGACCTTTGTCTTCGTCTTCTGGTTCTTGGCGTAGTTGTTGGTTTCCTTGGCCCAGTCGATGATCATCGCGTTGCCGTGGACGTCCTCGGCGTAGTCGAGGTTCCACCGCCATCCCTGGGTGCAGAAGGAGTCGGCGTATGCGGCCTGATAGCAGGGCTCGCCGGGGTGGTTGCCGACGACCGGGACGGTCAGGACGGAGTTCGTGACAGGACGGCTGCCTGCGCCGTCCACGTCGTGGCGGCCGAAGAAGTAGCGGGTGCCTTCACGAGTGGTGACGATCCAGTACTCGCCGTCCTTTGCGCCATTGGGAATGGAGGCGTCTGTTTTGTGTTCGACCTTCGAGCCGTCGTCGGAAGTCGGGATCCACTGGCCGGTAGCGGCGTCATGGACCAGCTCGGTGGTGCTGCCGCCGAACGACATCACAGCGTTGTCGCCCGCCCAGCACAGGTCACCCTTCTTCTTGTCCGTGGCATTGTTGTTGTTCGGAGCGCTGGGCGTTGCCTTCTGATCATCGGTACAGGACCGGTAGCGACGTTCGATGTAGCCGGGGTTGTAGTCCCAGCCGTCGCCGATCCATGAGGCCTGGCCGTTGGCGACAGAGGTCTTGCCGTCCACGGCCTGCGACGAATACGAGAATGCGATCTTCGGGGCCGGGCCAGCTGGCGGCGCCGGCACGGTCAGCGGGTAGCTCCAGGAAAACCCACCCCCACTGCCGCCCGCTGTCCAGCTGCCGGATGCGGACAAGGAGCTGGCCTTATACGTACCGCCCGCACCGGAGGCCGAGTCCGACGCCGCGAGGACCATCGGGCCTCCGCCGCCGACCGCCATCGTGCGCAAGCCCTGACCCGGCGCGGTGGCCGGGTCGACGGTCGCTCGGACGGTGCCGGTGCTCGGGTCGTTGGTGCTGGGGACGTCCTTTGCGGTGGTGCACTCCGCAACATCGGGGGTGGTCAGGAAGCACTCCGGGAGCTGCTTCAGTTCCAGGCGGGAAGACCACTCGGTGCCGAAGAGGTCTTCGAACTTCTTGTAGTCCAGCTGCACGTCGACCGCTGTTGAGCCGGTCGCCGGAGGCGTGACCTTGATGATCGCGCCATCGACGGCGGCGGCCTCGGTGGCTGTGCGCGCCTCGACCGAGACGCCCCAGGTGCCCGACGGTTCGGCCGGGGTGGGGTTCGACTCGGTCGGTGATGCCTTGCCGATGCTGACCGGCAACGAGCCTGCCTGCACCAGCTGGGTTCCCGTGGCCGGGCTCAGGGCGACGTTCGCCGATCCTGCAGCGGGCGGAGCGACCTTGGACGGCTCGTAGCCGGCGGGCGGCTGGACGGGCGCGCCGTCCCAGCCTTCGAGTTTGGCGGCGGCGACCTTGTCGAGCTTGGCCTTCATCTCCTGTTGGAGACCGGGCAGGTCGATCCCGTCGCGGTCGCCCGGTGGCGCGGCCCAAGCCGCGGTGGGCAAGAGACTGGCGACGAGGAGCACCGAAAGCGTGACTCCGGTGCGTCTTGCCATGCGACTGCGCACGGCACGCGCCTTCCCATTTCTGGGCAGGCGGAAGTTGTTCGCCGAGAACGGCGACATGTGGACCCCCCCACGCTCTGCCAGCCGCGCCTGAGGCAGACGGGTGGCAGGAAACTGACAAATTAGGGATTGATTCTGCGCGTAAAGACGACATGAAATCCATAGCCCGATCACCTATGTGGCCATGATCACTTTACTGATCTTAAATAATAGTAGGTAAGCCGTATATTGGTTCATTTGGGGCACGGTTGGAGGGGGTGCGGGGGTGACGAATCAGGTGTGATGGTTCATGCTCACCTCGCACATTTATGCGTGAAGGGCGAGTGGGGAGCGGACCCTTCATTTCCGGCCGAGATGGCCGCTTTACCGCTAGTACCAAGGGTGTCGTTCGCGCGCCCGAGGGGGGAGAAGATCAGCGTGTCTACCAGTGAATCAAAGGATGAGAGTTCACCAACTCCGCAATCGGATAGGGCAGTTGAACCGATCGGCCAGCGCCCAAAGCGTCGCCGAGCCGTCGGCGCGCTGGCCGCCCTGCTGGCCGTAGCCATTGCGGTGCCCGTCGGATTCCAGCTGACGAAGAGCGCGCCGAAAAGCGCTGCGAAGCCGCAGGCCGAGATGGGGAAGCCGGTCACCGCCGCTCAGGCGCGCCAGCAGGCGAAGGAGTCCGGCAAGGAGGTCGAGGTCACCGCCGACCGGACCGCGAAGATCACGACGTGGGCGCAGCCGAGCGGCCAGTTCAAGGCGCGGGTATACAGCAGTGCGATCCGAGCCAAGGTCGGCAACGACTGGAAGCCGATCGACACGAACCTGCAGCGGGTGGAAGCCGGTTACGCGCCCAGGGCGGTCAACGAACGGCTCGTGTTCAGCGCGGGCAGCAAGCCCGCCGTTGCTTCCGGGGCCGGTACGGCTGATGGCCAGCGGGCCTCCCGTTCGGTGTCGCGGGACGCGCTGTCACAGGTTGCGTTCAGCACTACCGGTACCAAGCTGCCGAACGCTCTCGCCGCTCCCGCCCCCGGTGCCGTCTGGACCGAGCTCGTACGCCTTTCGGTCGACGGCCACGACATCGTCGTGAGCTGGCCGGGAGCCCTGCCGGAGCCCGTCATCGACGGGCCGCGCGCGTTGTACGAGAACATCCGCCCCGGCATCGACCTGCTGATGACAGCCCAGAACGGTGGCTACTCCCACCTGGTCATCGTCAAGAACAAGCAAGCGGCCGCCGACCCTCTGATAGGCGAGCTGAACTACCGCCTCGCCTCCCCCGACCTGAGCTTCGTCCTCGACGAGCCGTCCGGCGCCATCAGCGCCCGCGACACCAAGAGCGAAGAGATCGCCGGCGCACCCACCCCCTACATGTGGGACAACTCCGGCAAGATCATCACCACCGAAGGCGAGGCCCAGCCCACACCCGGGCCCGCGGCCAAGGACCACCCCTCGCTCGGCCTGTCAGGCATCCGCGGCGCCGAAGGCGCCCACGCCGTCGCCGCAAAGGCGGCACTCGCCACAGCGGACAAGACCAACACGCTCAGCATCACGCCGGATGCCGGCCTGCTGAACGACGCCGACACCGTGTACCCCGTATTCATCGACCCCTCATTCCACTCGAGCGGCTGGACCCTCCTCTACAAAACCGCCGGGTCTTCCAGCTTCTTCAACGGCCAGAACTATAATGCGGGCGGCACCAACGAGGCCCGCGTCGGTTACGAATCGACCTCCGGCGGCACCTCCCGCTCCGTATTCAATTTCGACTTCGATAGCACCCTGAACGGCGCTGTCATCAGATCTGCAAACCTGCATGTCCTGCAGACATATTCGTGGTCGTGTGAGGCGAAGCCCTTCGACGTCTACAACACCCCTTTCATCAGCAGTTCCAGCACGTGGGACAACACCAACAACAACACCTTCTGGGGCAAGCGCGTCGGCGGTGGCAACGCCGGGCACGGGTACAACAGCTCCTGCCCGGATAATTGGGCCATGGTCGACGTCAAGAACACGATCACGGAGGCCGCAGCCAACAGGTGGCAGGCCGTATCCCTGGGCCTGCGCGCACCGAACGAATCGGACTCCTATCTCTGGAAAAAATTCCAGGCCAACAGTGACATGGCTCCATTCATCGACTACGAATTCAACAGGCCCCCGGACACCCCCCTTCAGGCCAATATGAGCAGCTCCCCCGGCGGCCCCTGCGTCACCCGTGAGCCTTTCACCAAGGTCGGCAAGACCCCCGTGACTCTCAGGGCCAAGGCCACCGACGGCGACGGCAACCTGAAGAAAATTCAGTTCCGTGTCTGGTCCACTGACGGCACCCAGTCCATCGCCACCGACACCATCGACACCGACACCGACGGCGTTGCCACGACCACTATCGGCTGGGAGCGGTTCACCCCGGGCAAGACGTACGCCTGGCTCGCCCAGGCCATCGACACCACCGGCTGGTGGTCCGGCAGCGGCCCCTCCGACTCCGGCGGCGGCGGATGGTGCACCTTCACCGTAGACCACACCGCCCCCAACCCCCCGGCCGTGCGCTCCGACGACTTCCCCGCCCCCGGCCCCGACGGCGCCGAGTGGAGCAAGAACACCCTCGGTCCCGGCAAGGTCACCATCACCGGCGGTGGTACCAACGCCGCCGATATCCGCGAGTACCAGTGGGCGCTCAACCACCCCGTCTACAACCAGAAGGCCGTGCCCGCGGCGGGCCAGGACACCGTCACCCTCGACATCAACCCCGACAACAGCGGCCCGAACGTCCTCTACGTCCGTACCGTCAACCAAGCCGGGAACATCTCCACCCCCACCGTCTACCTCTTCTACGTCCGTCCCCGGGCCGGTCAGGACAGGTCGAACGACGCCACCGGTGACGGCTACAGCGACACCTTCGCCATCGACAGCTCGGGCGACCTGCGCATCTACGCCGGAGACAAGACGGGCGACATCGACGCCTGGATGCCCGCGGCAACCGACGCCGGCAGGCCGGTCCCCAGCGGGTACTGGAAGGACCCGGCCAGCGGCAAGAGCGCCCTCATCACCCACTCCACCGACTGGTTCCCCGGCGACGGCCTCACCGACCTCATCGCCCGGATGCCCGACGGCAAGCTCTACGTCTACCCCGGCGACGGCAACGGCCGCGTCGACATCAGCCGCCGCCTCGAGATCCTCCTGCCTGCCGGTTCGCCGAACCCCGCCACCCTCAGCCAACTCGTCGCGGGCGACGACGTCACCGGTGACGGCATGCCCGACTTCTTCGCCCTCGCGGACAACGGCGACACTTTCTGGGCCTTCACCGGCTACACCGGAGCCAGCTTCTCCACCGTCAAGCAGATCGGCGGCGCCGGCTGGAAGCAGCGCGACATCGTCGGCGTACGCGACATCTCCGGCGACGGCGTCGCCGACCTGATCTTCCGCGACGAATCGATGCCCAGCCGCGGCCTCGCCCTGCGCAAGGGCAAGCCCGGCGCCACCGGCGGAGTCGACCTCTCCTCCCTCTCCACCGAAGCCGCCTCCAACGGCGCCCAGGACATCACCTACGGCACCACCGGCTGGAGCCGCACCACCTGGCCCCTCCTGCGCGGCGTCCCCGACGTCAGCGGCGACGGCATCCCCGACCTCTACCTCACCAACACCAACGGCATGATCTACCTCTACAAGGGCGGCACCACCGCCCTCGGCACCGGCGGGAACGTCGAAGAAGACGGCTGGAACACCTTCCCCGCCATCGGCTGATCACAGATCCCGAATCGTCGGCCGGATCGCAGGCCGCGGGATCGTAGGCCGCAGACATCAGGGGCGCCCGGCCGGATCATCCGGCCGGGCGCTCCGCCGTGTCGACCTCCCGCCCACGACCGGCCGATGGTTCGGAGCGTGCCGGTAGGGTGTGGGACCCCCGACTCCCGCGAGGAACCAGGACGGCCAGTGCCAGCACCTCACATACCCGTCGACACGCTCGACCGGACGCATCGGACTCACCGGGCCCGCCGGGCACCGCAATCCGACAGCACGGGTGACCACCGGGGCAAGGGAAGCCCGCGAGCGATGTGGGCCTCGTGGCGGCGCGCCCAAGGCGCGCTGCTCGTACACATCGCGCTGCGGCTGGTGGGCGTCGGCGTGGTCGCCGCCTGGGGACAGCGCAAGGGCATCGGACTCCACGAGATCCTGGCGACGCGATGGGACTCGGTCTACTACCTCAACATCGCCGACCACGGCTACTCCAGCGCCATGGTCCCGGCGTGCCACATCGGCGGCCCGACCTGCAAGCTCGCCTTCTTCCCCGTCTACCCCCTGCTGACGCGCGGGCTGTCGGCCGTCACCGGAGTGCCGGCCGACTGGGCGGGCTGGGCCATCTCCCTCGTCGCCTCGGTGCTCGCCGCCTGGGGGATCTTCGCCGTGGCGGAGAAGCTCCACAGCGCCCGCGTCGCCTTCTTCGCCGTCGCGCTCTACGCGGTCGTACCCCACGCCCTGGTCCTGTCCATGGCGTACACCGAGCCCGTATTCATCGCCCTGAGCGCGTGGGCCGTGTACGCCGTACTCACCCGCCGCTGGCTCACCGCCGGGGTACTGGCCCTGCTGGTCGGCGCCACCCGCCCCTCGGGCGCCGCGGTCGTCGCCGCCGTCGTCCTGTGCGCGCTGTGGGCCCTGTTCACCGGACGCAAGCGGCACGGCGTGCGCCGGCCGAGCGCCCGGCTGTGCACGACCGTACTCCTGGCGCCGCTCGGCTGGTTCGCCTTCTTCGCCTGGGTCGGGCACCGGATGAGCCGCTGGGACGGGTACTTCGTCGAGCAGAGCCAGTGGGGCTCGACCTTCGACGGCGGCGTCTACACGGCGCAGCGCCTGCGCGAGCTGGTCACCCAGCCCGGCCTCACCCTGAACCAGGTGGTGGTCTCCACCACCGTCGTCACCGCACTGGTCCTGCTCGTCCTGCTGTCCCGCCAGCGCCCGCCCGCCGTCGTCTGGATCTACACGGCGGTGCTCGTCCTCATCGCCGCCGGAGGAGCCGGCTTCTTCCACTCCAAGGCCCGCTTCCTCCTCCCCGCCTTCCCCCTCCTCTTCCCCTTCGCCGTCGCCCTCGCACGCGCCCGCACGGCGACGGTGTACTGGATCCTCGGTACCGCGACAGCCGCCTCGGCCCTCTACAGCGGACCTCACCCTCGTCTGGAACCGGTCTCCCTGAGAAGGCGCAACGCCCAGCGATCGGTGCCTCGCCAGGGGAAACGGCTACGGCCGCCTCCCTCAGATGGGGCGGCGGCCGTAGCCGTGGTCGGATGACGAGGGACACCACTCGGCGGTGCAGACCGGTGCAGGCCGGCTCGATGCCCGCCGTCGGTTCGCGCGGGTGGTCCCCCAGCTGTACCGGACAACGGGGGCGCCGTCGGCCCCGAGGGCTTCGAAGAGGTAGAAGTGGGTGCTCCCCGGGCTGCGCCGTGGTGTCCGCGTAGCTCCTGGCCGAGGTCCGCAGGAGCCCGGCGTGCAGCGGCTCGTACGCACCGGAGACCGGGTTCCACTTGCTCACGCGGTATCCGGTGATCGGCTCGCAGACAGCGGCGACAGCGCACTGCCAAGAGAAGGCGGGAGCGTCGGACCCGTAGACCATCGAGTGCGGAATCCGGTGAATATCTCGTACTTCTTGCCGGGGTCGAGCTCGAGGTGGAACTGCTTCATGGAAGCGTCCTCGAAGGGAGGCCTCGTGGGGGACAGCTCCACGTCACCCATGGTGCTTTCGGCGGAACCGGGCCATTGGATCGGGTTGGTGACGTCGGCTTCGTGATCCTTCAGGTACTGGTTCACGCAGTCCTTCGGGGCCTTGAAACTCAGCACCAGACTCGGGCCGGGCCATGACGTCTGACCGGAGAAGGTCTCCTTCTCGGTCTGGCACCGCGGGAGGTCAAGCTGGAACGCCTGCATGACCTCCTGTCGGCTCTCCTCGGCGCACCCCGTGACGAGGGGGAACGAAAGGGTTGACAGAGCGATCAACAGCCAAGCGGGAAGGCGCCCACCGGCCGGTACCCGCGGCCACGGGGAGCCGATCGCGGTCGACGGCGAGGCGCAGCCGGTGACCGTCAAACTGGGCGTACGGGTCTCCAACACCAAGTCGAGGCGCGACAAGCTCGCGGCGGAGCAGCTCGACGCCCTGCGGGAACTCGGCGTCGACTGGGCCTGACCTAGTGCCGTGACCGGGAAGGTTCGCCGGGTTGGGTGGTCAGGCCGCGATGGGTAGGGGTCTGCCGCCCCAGCGAAGGCCTCTTTCGCTGCGGA
>NZ_JBEXPB010000084.1:0-16031 GCF_040611795.1 Streptomyces sp. NPDC006529
GGCCGCAGGCCATCGCGCAGCGACGCGACGAAGGAGCGCTCTTGACAGGACGCCCCGGCACGGGAAGACAGTGGAACTGACGGGCAGCCCCCGGAGCATCCCCGACCCCGACGCTCGAAACCCCGCCCCCTCGCGGCGAAGCCGCGACCCGGCGCAGCCGGGCCCCCCTACCCCCGCGTCTGCGAGCGCACCGCCCCCATGCTTGCTGCGATCACCAGGGCGATCGCCAGGGCGTCCAGGCCCGAGAGGGCCTGGTGGAGGACCAGGAAGCCGGCGGTTGCCGCGATGGCCGGTTCCAGGCTCATCAGGATCGCGAAGGTGGGCGCCGGCAGGCGCCGCAGGGCGAGCATCTCCAGGGTGTACGGGAGCACCGAGGACATCAGCGCGACTCCGACGCCGAGCGCCAGCGTGCTCGGGACGAGCAGGGCCGGGCCCGCCTCGATGATGCCGAGCGGCAGCGACAGTACGGCCGCGACCGCCATCGCCAGGGCCAGTCCGTCCGCCTGCGGGAAGCGGCGGCCCGTACGGGCGCTGAAGACGATGTACGCCGCCCACATCGCGCCCGCGCCCAGCGCGAACGCGGCCCCGGCCAGGTCGAGGGATCCGAAGCCGCCGCCCCCGCCGTGGCCGGACAGCAGCACGATGCCCGCCAGGGCGAGCCCCGCCCACAGCAGGTTCACCAGCCGGCGCGAAACGACGACGGACAGCGCGAGCGGGCCGAGGACCTCCAGGGTGACGGCCGGTCCGAGCGGGATCCGGTCCACCGCCTGGTAGAAGAGCCCGTTCATACCGGCCATGGTGATGCCGAAGGCGATCACCGTGTTCCAGTCGGAACGCGTGTACCCGCGCACCTTCGGCCGGCAGACCAGCAGCAGCACGATCGCGGCCGCCGCCAGCCTCAGCGTGACCACGCCCGCCGCCCCGGCCCGCGGCATGATCATGACTGCGAGGGCCGCACCGAACTGCACCGACAGCCCGGCCGAGACGACCAGCGCCACCGGGCCGAACCGGGCCGCCTTGGCGGCGGGCGCGGCGGGCGCGGCAGCCGTGGAAGCGGTGGTGGTGGCAGGGGTGGCGGGGGCAGCCGTGGTCGTCGCGGGTGAGGAGGGCGCGGAGGGGGGTACGGGCATGCTTCCAGGCTAAGGCGTCGGTAAGGAGCTTGCGACCGTGTCTTTCCTTACAGGCGTTCCTACAGCTGATCCCCAAACCTCTGACCCACCCCCTCCCCCAACCCCTCCGCCAGCAGTTCCGCCATGTGCATCGCCCGCCGTCCGCCCAGTTGGGCGATCTGGGTGCGGCAGGAGTAGCCGTCCGCGAGGAGCGCGGTTCCTTCGGCCGCCGCGCGCAGCGCCGGGAGCAGCTGTTCCTCCGCACAGGCCACCGACACCTCGTGGTGGCCCGGCTCGAATCCGAAGTTCCCGGCCAGCCCGCAGCACCCGCTGCTCAGCTCGCCCGTCAGCCCGGCCCGCTCGCGCAGCCGCCGCTCCGCGCCGTCGCCGAGGAGGGCGTGCTGGTGGCAGTGGGTCTGTCCCACCACCGGGCGCCCCAGCCCGGGCGGCCGCCACCCCGGGGCGCGTTCCTCCAGGACCTGCGCGAAGGTCCGTACCGACGCGGCCAGCAGCGCCGCCCGCGGGTCGTCCGGGAGCAGCGCCGGGAGGTCGGTGCGCAGGGCCGCCGCGCAGCTGGGTTCCAGTACGACCACGGGAGCCCGTACGCCCTCGCCGGCGTCGACGCCCACCACCGCGTCCAGCGTGCGCCGCAGCACCGCCCGCGCGCGGTCGAGGCGCCCGGTGGACACGTACGTCAGCCCGCAGCAGACGGCCCGCGCACGCCCGCCGGGCCCGCCCGCCAGGGACACCCGGAGCCCCGCCGCTTCCAGGACCCTTACGGCGGCATGCCCGACCTGCGGGGACAAGTACTCCGTGAAGGTGTCCGGCCACAGCAGCACCCGGTCACCCCCTTCGCCCCCGGCGCTCGCGGCACTCCTCCGCCACCCCCGGCTGAACGGCACCCGCGCCACCCGCGGCAGCGGGCGTTCCCGCGTCAGCCCCGGTACCGGCACCACCCGGCCGACCGCGTTGACCAGCGGCGCGGCCCGCAGGGCGGCGATGGAGCGCAGCCACCGCGGGAGGCCGCCCATCGTGTAGTGGGCCGGGGGGCGGATCCGGCCCGCCCAGTGGCGGTGCAGGAACTCGCTCTTGTACGAGGCCATGTCCACGCCCACCGGGCAGTCGCTCAGGCACCCCTTGCAGGCGAGGCACAGGTCGAGCGCTTCCCGGACCTCCTCCGAGCGCCATCCGTCGGCGATGACCTCCCCGGCCAGCATCTCGTGCAGCAGCCGGGCCCGGCCGCGGGTGGAGTGCCGTTCCTCCCCGGTGACGCGGTAGGACGGGCACATCACGCCCGCGCCCGGCTCCGTGGACCGGCACTTCGCGACCCCGACGCACCGCGCGACCTCCCCCGCGAGCCCGGAGAGGGCCGCCCCCTCCCGCGGCAGCACCGTGAAGCGCAGGTTCTCGTCCAGGCGGGCCGGGCGCGCGAGCACGCCGGGGTTCATGCCGCCCGCCGGGTCCCACACGTCCTTGTAGGCGCCGAAGAGCCGGACCAGCTCCGCCCCGTACATCCTGGGGAGCAGTTCGGCGCGCGCCTGTCCGTCGCCGTGCTCCCCCGACAGGGAGCCGCCGTGGGCGACGACCAGGTCGGCGAGCTCCTCGGAGAAGGTCCGGAAGCGGGCCGCGCCCGCCGGGGTCACCAGGTCGAAGTCGATGCGGACGTGGACGCATCCCTCGCCGAAGTGCCCGTACGGCGTTCCGCGCAGCCCGTGCGCGGCGAGCAGGGCGCGGAAGTCCCGCAGGTAGGCGCCGAGCCGGGCGGGCGGGACCGCGCAGTCCTCCCAGCCTGGCCAGGCCATCCGGCCGTCGGGGCCCCGGGTCGCCGTGCCGGCCGCGTCCTCCCGGATCCGCCACAGCGCGCGCTGCCCGGCCGGGTCGGCGATGATCCGCGCGTCCAGCGCGTCGGCGGCCCGTACGGTCGCGCGCGCCGCCCCCGCGTCCCGGGTCTCCACGAACAGCCACGCGCCCCCGCGCGGCAGCCCGAGCCCTTCGGGGCCGCTCCCGGAACCACCCCCGAGCAGGTCCGCCGCCATGCCCTCCACGGTCAGCGGACCCAGCGGCAGCAGCCCCGCGGCCGCGTCCGCCGCGGCGGTCTCGTCGGGGTAGCCGAGCACCACGAGCACCGGCGCGCGCGGCGCTTCCACCAGGCGCACGACGGCTTCGGTCACCACCCCGAGCGTGCCTTCGCTCCCGCAGAAGGCGCGGGCCAGCTCCACGCCCCGCTCCGGCAGCAGAGCGTCCAGGGCGTAGCCGGAGATGCGGCGCGGGAGCCCCTGGGGCATGCCGGTGCGCAGCGGCCCGAGGTTCGCCGCGACCAAGTCGCGCAGTCCGGCCGGGGCGCCCGCCCAGCCGGCGCCGATGCGGTGGGCGGCGCCGCCGTACGCGGTCACCGCCAGCTCGCTCACGTTGTCGGCGGTGGTGCCCCAGGCCACCGAGTGGGCCCCGCACGCGTTGTTGCCGATCATGCCGCCGAGGGTGCAGCGGGAGTGCGTGGAGGGGTCGGGCCCGAAGGTCAGCCCGTACGGGCGCACCGCCTCGCGCAGCCGGTCGAGGACCAGGCCGGGCTGGACGACCGCCGTCCGCGCGACCGGGTCCACCGATACGACGGCGTTCATGTGCCGGGTCAGGTCGAGGACCACACCCGTGCCGGTGGCCTGGCCCGCGATGGAGGTGGCGCCGCCGCGCGGGACGACGGGCACCCCCGCGGCGGCGCACACGCGCAGGGCCGCCGCGACGTCCTCGGCGTCGCGCGGGGCGACCACGCCGAGCGGGACCCGGCGGTAGTTGGAGGCGTCCATGGTGGTCAGGGCGCGCGCGGCGGCGCCGAAATCCACCTCTCCGCGCAGCTCCGCCCGCAATGCCCGTTCGAGATCCCCGGTTGCCGTCACGGCACCCACCCTCCCACCGGCACCGCGCGTCTCACCGGGTGGACGCGCTTCGAAAGGGCGCGCCGCGACCCGATACGCTCCGCCCGTGGCTGAGATCCGGATTCCCGCTGACATCAAGCCCGCCGACGGTCGTTTCGGCGCGGGCCCCTCCAAGGTGCGGACGGACGCGCTGGACGCGCTGGCCGCCACCGGCACTTCCCTCCTCGGTACCTCCCACCGGCAGGCCCCGGTCAAGAACCTGGTCGGCTCGGTGCGCCAGGGCGTCCGGGACCTCTTCTCCCTCCCCGAGGGCTACGAGGTGATCCTGGGCAACGGCGGCTCCACCGCCTTCTGGGACATCGCGACCGCCGGGCTGATCGAGCAGAAGTCGCAGCACCTGACCTTCGGCGAGTTCTCGTCCAAGTTCGCGACGGCCGCGAAGCTCGCGCCGTGGCTGGACGCGCCGTCGGTGATCTCCTCCGAGCCGGGTACGCACCCCGAGCCGGTCGCCGAGGCGGGCGTGGACGTGTACGCGTACACGCACAACGAGACCTCGACGGGTGTCGCGGCGCCGCTCAAGCGGGTCGCGGGCGCCGACGCCGGTTCACTCGTTCTGGTGGACGCGACCTCGGGCGCCGGCGGTCTGCCGGTGGACATCACCGAGACCGACGTCTACTACTTCGCCCCGCAGAAGTCCTTCGCCTCCGAAGGCGGCCTGTGGCTGGCGGCGTTCTCCCCGGCGGCCCTGGAGCGCGCGGCCCGCGTGCACGCCTCCGGCCGGCACATCCCGGAGTTCTTCTCGCTGCCGACGGCGATCGACAACTCGGTGAAGAACCAGACGTACAACACCCCCGCGCTCTCCACCCTCTTCCTGCTGAACCAGCAGCTGGAGTGGATCAACGGCCAGGGCGGCCTGGACTGGGCGACCGCCCGTACGGCGTCCAGCGCGGCCAACCTGTACGGCTGGGCCGAGGCGTCGAAGTACGCGGAGCCCTTCGTCTCGGACCCGTCGAAGCGTTCCTCGGTCATCGGCACGATCGACTTCTCCGACGACATCGACGCGGCGGCGATCGCCAAGGTGCTGCGCGCCAACGGCATCGTGGACACCGAGCCCTACCGCAAGCTCGGCCGCAACCAGCTGCGCGTGGCGATGTTCCCGGCGATCGACCCGGCGGACGTGCAGGCGCTCACCGCCTGCGTCGACTACGTGATCGAGAAGCTCTGACCGCACGCCCCGCCCCCGGGCGGGCTGCCGCGACCCCTGGTGACGCACCGTCACCGGGGGTCGCGCGGTTTCAAACCGTGTTCGCGGCTCCGGTCCGGCGGGACCCCGGCCGGTACGGCCCGGCGCGCCCCGGAGGGCCGGCCCGCGATACCTTCGGAACTTCGGCATTCGGTGAATGCGGTACAGCGGTACAGCTGGGAGGCAGGGCGTGAGCGTGCGAGTAACGGCGGCGGAAGGCGGCGTGGACCCCTTCGGGACGGCCCGGCTGCGACGCGGAGTCCTCGATTCCTGGGGCGCGGGCCCGGCTCGGTTCCGGGAGGACGCCAACGCCGAGGAGGACCTGGCCCTCGGCGGCTACCGGGACCGGCTCGTCGTCGAGCTGGCCCAGAACGCGGCCGACGCCGCCGCCCGGGCCCACACCCCCGGGCGGCTGCGGCTCACCCTCCACTCCGGGGAGGGCGGCCACGGCGTGCTCGCCGTCGCCAACACCGGTGCCCCGCTGGACGCCACCGGCGTGGAGTCCCTGAGCACCCTGCGCGCCTCCGCCAAGCGCGAGGCCGCCGGGGAGCGCCCCGGCGAGAGCGCGTGGGAGAGCGTCGGCCGGTTCGGCGTCGGCTTCGCGGCCGTCCTCGCCGTCTCCGACGAACCCGCCGTCGTCGGCCGGCACGGCGGGGTCCGCTGGTCCCTGGCCGAGGCCCGCGAAATGGCCCGCGGCGCCTCCCGGGGCAGCCCGGGCCTCGGCGACGAACTGCGCCGCCGGGACGGGCACGTCCCGCTGCTGCGGCTGCCGTTGCCCGCCGAGGGCACCGCGCCCGACGGCTACGACACCGTGGTCATCCTCCCGCTGCGCGACGCGGCCGCCGCGGACCTCGTCCAGCGGCTCCTGGCCGGGATCGACGACGCGCTGCTGCTGACCCTGCCCGGGCTGACCGAGGTGGTCGTGGAAACGGCGGACGGCACCCGGACCCTGCGCCGCCGCGAGGACGGCCCGTACACGGTCATCGAGGACATCGGCGGCGGAGCCGGCCACAGCCACGGTCCGGGCGTCCGGCGCTGGCGCACCGTGCGGCACGGCGGCGCCATCGCCCCCGAACTCCTCGCCGACCGCCCCGTCGAGGAGCGGCTGCGGCCCGCCTGGGCCGTGTCCTGGTCGGTGCCCGTCGACGCGGACGGCGCGCCCCTTCGCCCGGCGACCGCGCCCGTCGTGCACGCCCCGACCCCCACCGACGAGCCCCTCGGCATCCCCGCGCTGCTCATCGCGACCCTGCCGCTGGACACCGCCCGCCGCCACCCCGCGCCCGGGCCGCTGACCGACTTCCTGGTGCAGCGCGCCGCCGACGCCTACGCCGAGCTGCTCGGCACCTGGGAGCCGGTGAGCACCGCGCTGGTGGACCTGGTGCCCGGCCCGCTCGGCAAGGGCGAGCTGGACGGGGCGCTGCGCGCCGCCGTGCTGGAGCGGCTGCCCCGGACCGCCTTCCTCGCCCCGGCCGCCGCGCGGGACTCCGCACGGGACTTCTCGCAGGACTCCGCACCGGACTCCGCGCAGGACGAGGACCCCGAGGCCGGCCGGGCCGCGCTGCGGCCCTTCGAGGCCGAGGTGGTGGAGGGTGCGGGCGCCGACACCGTGCGCGTGCTGGCCGAGGTGCTGCCGACGCTGCTCCCGGCCGGGCTGGAGCGGCGCTCCGAGCTGCGCGCCCTGGGCGTCGGGCGGCTCCCGCTGGGCGACGCCATCGAGCGGATCGCGGGCGCGGACCGGCCGCCGCACTGGTGGTACCGGCTGTACGACACCCTCGCGGGCGTGGACCCGGACCGCCTGTCGGGGCTGCCGGTGCCGCTGGCGCCGGCCGCCGAGGTGGCCGAAGGGGCCGGGTCCGTACGGGACTTCGACGCCCCGGACCGCTTCGGGGACCTCGGTGGCTTCGGCGGCTTCGACGGGCCCGAGCGGCCCGCCGGCTCCGGGATCCGTACCGCCATCGGCCCCCGCCACATCCTGCTCCCCGGCCCCGGCACCCCCGCCGGGCTGACCCGGCTCGGCCTCAAGGTGGCCCATCCGGACGCCGCGCACCCGCTGCTGGAGAAGCTCGGCGCGCTGCCCGCGACCCCGCGCGCCGTGCTGACCACCCCGCAGGTACGGGCCGCGGTGGCCGGTTCGCTGGACGCGGGCGAGGTCTGGGACGAGGACGCGCCCGACCCCGACGAGCTGGCCGACATCGTGCTCGGCCTGGTCCAGGGCGCCGGCCTGGCGCCCGGCGACGAGCCCTGGCTCGGCGCGCTCGCCCTGCCCGACGAGGACGGCGAGCTCACCCCGGCCGGTGAACTCCTGCTCCCCGGCAGCCCGTTGGCCTCGGTGATCCGCGAGGACGAAATCCCCTACCTGGACGCCGAGCTGGCCGCCAAGTGGGACGCGCGGACGCTCACCGCCTGCGGGGTGCTCGCCGAGTTCCAGCTGGTGCGGGCCACCGACGTGGTGCTCGACCCGGACGAACTGGAGCCGCGCGAGGGCGACTTCGCCGAACCGGACGACGCGGGGCTGCTGGACGCGGTCGACGTGTGGTGCGAGGACCTGCTCGACCAGTTCCCCGACACCCCGGTCCCGCCGGTCGCCACCGAGCTGATCGCCGTACGGGACCTGGACCTGGTCGACGACGACTGCTGGCCCCGTGCGCTGGCGATGCTCGCGCGGCCGCCGCTGCGCGACGCCCTGACCCAGCCGGTGCGGGTGCTGCTGCCGGACGGCACCACGCAGTCCGTCCGCCCGTACACCGCGTGGTGGCTGCGCGACCACCCCGTGCTCGACGGCCGCCGGCCGGCCGGGCTGCGCTCGGCGGGCGGGGATCCGCTGCTCGCCGGGCTGTACGAGGCCGCCGACGCCACCGGTTTCGAGGACGAGCAGGTGCTGCGGGCGCTGGGGGTACGGACCTCCGTCGCCGCGCTGCTCGACGAACCCGGCGGTGCGGCCGAGCTGCTGGGTCGGCTCTCTGACCCGGACCGGGAGGTGAGCGGGCACCAGCTGCACGCCCTGTACGGGGCGCTGGCGGACCTGGACCCCGAGCAGGTCACCCTGCCGGACGCGCTGCGCGCGGTGGTGGACGGCGAGGTGGTCGTGGTGGACGCGGCCGACGCGCTGATCGCCGACGCGCCGGACCTGCTGCCGCTGACGGCGGGCCTGCCGCTGCTGCCGGTGGCTCCGGCGCGGGCGGGCGACCTGGCGGAGCTGCTCCAGGTGCGGCGGCTCTCGGACACGGTGGCGGCGGAGGTCGAGGCACCGGGCGAGGAGCACGACGTACCGGAGCCGGTGCGGAGCCTGCTGGGGCCGGCCACGCCCTCGCTGTACGTCGAGCACGAGGAGCTGGTCGTGGGTGGCGCGGAGCTGGAGTGGCGCCGGACGCCTGACGGCACGGTGCATGCGGCGACCCTGGAGGGCGTCGCGGCGGGCCTCGCCTGGGCGGCGGGCCAGTGGCCGCGCCGCTTCGAAGTCGCAGCCCTCCTGGAAGACCCGTCCCGAACCCCGGAACTCTCCCGAGCCCGCTGGTTCGACTAGCCCGCGCCCCTCGCCCAACCCGCCGGAGGCACCCCCTCCGGCGGCGCCTCAAACGCCGGCGAGGCTGGGATGGTGACCCTGACCGCCAAACCCAGCCCGCCCGGCGTTACCCGAACCGGCTGACCCCAGTCGCCAAACCCAGCCCGCCCGGCGTTTGAGGGCCCGCCGGAGGCCCCACCGGGCCACAGCCCGGAGACCCGTCGGCCCGCACACATCCCCCACCCGGGGGACGCCTCCGGCGGCGCCTCAAACGCCGGCGAGGCTGGGATGGTGACCCTGACCGCCAAACCCAGCCCCGCCCGGCGCTTGAGGGTCTGCCGGAGGCCCCACCGGGCCGGTAGGGGCCCTTCAGGCCGGGAAGCGGTGGTCCACCTTGCGGAAGACGTATTCGATCAGGGCCGATGCCGCCACCGCCACGCCGACGGCAGTCCACGGCATCACCGCCCCCTCCAGCTTCAGCTGGAAGAAGTCCTGGAGCCACGGCACGACCAGGACGATCAGGAAGGCGCCCCCCATCGCGCCGACCAGCGCGATCCGCCACCACGTGTACGGCCGGGCGATGATCGCCAGGACCCACATCGAGGTCAGGAACAGCGCCAGCGTCGCCGCGCTGGTCTCCGCCTTCAGCGCGTCCGGCCCGTCGTAGTGCGCCCGGGCGATCAGGTACGTCACGAAGGTGGCGACGGCCGCGATCACCCCGCCGGGCACGGCGTACCGCATGACGCGCCGCACGAAGTGCGGCCGCGCACGCTCCCGGTTCGGGGCCAGGGCCAGGAAGAAGGCCGGGATGCCGATGGTGAGGGTGGACAGCAGGGTCAGGTGCCGCGGCAGGAACGGGTACTCGACCTGGCTGCACACCACCAGCACGGCCAGCAGCACCGAGTAGACGGTCTTGGTCAGGAACAGGGTCGCGACGCGGGTGATGTTGCCGATCACCCGGCGGCCCTCGGCGACCACCGACGGCAGCGTCGCGAAGCTGTTGTTGAGCAGGACGATCTGGGCGACCGCGCGGGTCGCCTCGGACCCGGAGCCCATCGAGACGCCGATGTCGGCGTCCTTGAGGGCGAGGACGTCGTTGACCCCGTCGCCGGTCATGGCCACGGTGTGGCCCCGGGACTGGAGGGCGGCGACCATGTCCCGCTTCTGCTGCGGGGTGACCCGGCCGAAGACCGTGTTCTCGTCGAGGACCTTGGCCAGCGCGTCCCGGTCGGTCGGCAGGTCGCGGGCGTCGACGGTGTTCTCCGCGCCCGGCAGGCCCAGTTTGGCCGCGACCGCGCCGACCGAGACCGCGTTGTCACCGGAGATGACCTTCGTGTGGACGTTCTGCTCGCCGAAGTAGCGCAGGGTGTCGCCGGCGTCGGGCCGCAGCCGCTGCTCCAGCACGACCAGCGCCGTCGGCCGGACGGCGGTCGTGACCTGCTCGTCGTCCAGTTCGCGGGCCGAGCGGGCGAGCAGCAGGACGCGCAGCCCCTGTTCGTTCAGCGCGTCGATCTCGTCGAGGGCGGGGTCGCCGACGGGCAGCAGGACGTCGGGGGCGCCGAGCAGCCAGGTGGAGTTCTCGCCGTCGCCCTCGCTGAAGCTGGCCCCGCTGTACTTGCGGGCGGAGGAGAAGGGCAGCGATTCGGTGCAGCGCCACTCCTCGCTGTCCGGGTAGGCGTCGATGACGGCCTGGAGGCTGGCGTTGGGGCGCGGATCGGACTCGCCGAGGGCGCCGAGGACCTTTTGTACGTACGCCGTGTCCGCGCCGCCGAGCGGGCGCAGCTCGGTGACGTCCATGCCGCCCTCGGTGAGGGTGCCGGTCTTGTCGAGGCAGACGACGTCGACGCGGGCGAGGCCCTCGATGGCGGGCAGTTCCTGCACGAGGCACTGTTTGCGGCCGAGCCGGATGACGCCGATGGCGAAGGCGACGGAGGTGAGCAGGACCAGGCCCTCGGGGATCATCGGGACGATCCCGCCGACGGTGCGGGCGATGGAGTCCTTGAGGTTGGAGTCCTTGACGACCAGCTGGCTGATGATCAGGCCGAGGGAGGTCGGGACCATCATCCAGGTGACGTACTTGAGGATGGTGGAGATGCCGGTGCGCAGCTCGGAGTGGACGAGCGTGAAGCGCGAGGCCTCTTCGGCCAGCTGGGCGGCGTAGGCCTCGCGGCCCACCTTGGTGGCGGTGAAGGCGCCGCCGCCCGCGACGACGAACGAGCCGGACATGACGGGGTCGCCGGGCTTCTTCAGGACCGGGTCGGCCTCGCCGGTGAGCAGCGACTCGTCGATCTCCAGGCCGTCGGCCTCGCCGGTGACGCCGTCGACGACGACCTTGTCGCCGGGGCCCAGCTCGATGACGTCGCCGAGGACGATCTCGCCGGTGGAGATCTCGGCGGTGGTGCCGTCGCGGCGGACGCTGGGTTTGGCCTCGCCGATGACGGCGAGGCCGTCGAGGGTCTTCTTGGCGCGCAGTTCCTGGATGATGCCGATGCCGGTGTTCGCGATGATCACGAAGCCGAAGAGGCTGTCCTGGATCGGCGCGACGAACAGCATGATCACCCAGAGCACGCCGATGATCGCGTTGAAGCGGGTGAAGACGTTGGCCCGGACGATGTCCGGGGTGGAGCGCGAGGAGCGCACCGGGACGTCGTTGACCTCGCCGCGGGCGACCCGTTCGGCGACCTCTGCGGTGCTCAGGCCGCCGGCCCGGAAGCGGGGCGCGGGGGGTGCCACGGGGTGTACGGGATCCAGCTCCGCCCCCGCGTCGATGGCGGCGGTGGTGCCGCCGGCCGGGGTACCGCCCGGCTCCGGCCCGTCGGAATCGATCCTCGCCCGCTGCGTCATGCTTTCGACGGTAGAGGGCGTTCGAACGGTTCACCCGCCGAGCGGTGCGAAGATCCGACTTCGGGATGACCCGAATCGTCCCTGAGTAGCCCGGGTACGGCCGCTACCCGGCCGCCCGGTTCCCCGGGGGCTCGACCGCGCCGGTCGGCGCCTGTTCGGCCGGGCGGGGCTCCGGCCCCGGAAGCGGGGCTCCGGCCGCCTGCTGCGCCGCCTGCTCGGCCGCCTGCTCCGCCGCGTGCCGCTTGAGGGCCGCGTCGCGTCCGCGGACGTACCAGATCCCGATCAGGCCGAGGACGCCGCCCGCCGCGCAGCACCACACCCACCACAGCAGGTCGCGGTCCGCGAACCAGCCGTAGAAGGGCAGCTGGACGAGGAAGAGCGCGAACCAGAGGATCGTGCCACCGGTGACGGTCGCGACGATCGGGCCCTCCAGGGGCTCGGGCGCCTCGTGCTGTGCGGTCCATTTGGCCATGTCACCAGTCTATTGGGCGCTCCCCCGGGGTCCGAGGCGGGCGCCCGCCCGCCCCCAGCCGGACCGCTCGACCCGGGCGCCCCTTGGCTCTACGCGCGGAGATGGACGCCACAGTTCTCATCTGTTCATACTGAAACAGTTTGCCTGTGACGGGATTCGTTCGTACGAACCCACCAAAACGAACCAGTTTGAGGACCGCATGAGCACCTCGGCACCCGCCGCGGCCCCCACTCCGACGCCCACCAACGGCGTCGACCGCTACTTCAAGATCTCGGAGCGCGGTTCCACCGTGGCCCGCGAGGTCCGGGGCGGCTTCGCCACCTTCTTCGCGATGGCGTACATCATCGTGCTGAACCCGATCATCCTCGGCAGCGCGAAGGACATGTACGGCCACCAGCTCGACGGCGGCCAGCTGGTCACCGCCACCGTGCTGACCGCGGCCTTCTCCACCCTGCTGATGGGCGTCATCGGCAACGTGCCGATCGCACTGGCGGCCGGCCTCGGCGTCAACACCGTCGTCGCCCTCCAGCTCGCCCCGCGCATGAGCTGGCCCGACGCCATGGGCATGGTGGTCCTGGCGGGCTTCGTCGTGATGCTGCTGGTCGCCACGGGCCTGCGCGAGCGGGTCATGAACGCCGTGCCGCTGGGCCTGCGCAAGGGCATCGCGATCGGCATCGGCCTCTTCATCATGCTGATCGGCCTGGTCGACTCGGGCTTCATCACCCGGATGCCCGACCTCGCGCACACCACGGTCCCGCTCCAGCTGGGCAGCAACGGGCACCTGCACGGCTGGCCGGTGCTCATCTTCGTCGTCGGCGTCCTGCTCACCCTCGCCCTGATCATCCGCAAGACGCCCGGCGCGATCCTGATCTCGATCGTCGCCATGACGGTCGTCGCGGTGATCGTCCAGCTGGTCACCGAGCTGCCGGACGCGGCCTGGGGCCTGACGGTCCCCGAGCTGCCGGGCAACCCGGTCTCCGCCCCGGACTTCGGGCTCGTCGGCGAGGTCAGCCTGTTCGGCGGCTTCGACAAGGTCGGGGTGCTGACCGGCGTCCTCTTCGTCTTCACCGTGCTGCTGTCCTGCTTCTTCGACGCGATGGGCACGATCCTCGGCGTCGGCGACGAGGCCGAGCTCATGGACGCGGACGGCAACTTCCCCGGCATCAACCGGGTCCTGCTCATCGACGGCCTCGCCGTCGCGTCCGGCGGAGCGACCTCCTCCTCCGCCACCACCTGCTTCGTGGAGTCCACCGCGGGCGTCGGCGAGGGCGCCCGTACGGGCCTGGCGAACGTGGTGACCGGCGGCCTCTTCACGGTGGCGCTGTTCCTCACGCCGCTCGCCACGATGGTCCCGTCCCAGGCCGCGACCCCCGCGCTGCTCGCGGTCGGCTTCCTGATCCTGGCGGGCTCGGTCAAGGACATCGACTGGAGCGACTTCACGATCGCTGTCCCCGCCTTCCTGGCGATGACGATGATGCCCTTCACCTACTCGATCACCAACGGCATCGGCATCGGCTTCGTGAGCTTCTGCGTACTGCGGCTGGCGACCGGCCGGGGCCGCGAGGTCCCGGTGGCGATGTACGTCGTATCGGCGGTGTTCGTCTTCTACTACGCGATGCCCGCCCTGGGCCTCACGTAGCCCCCGGGCTCATGCGGCCCCCGGGCTCGTGCGGCCCCCGCCTCACGTGAGGCCGTAGAACCTCTCCGTCTCGTCGACCGCCACCTTGAAGCGCTCGTCGAAGTCGTCGCGAATGAGCGTCCGGACCACATAGTCCTGGACGCTCATTCCGCGTTTCGAGGCGTGGTCCCGGAGGCGGTCCAGCAGCTCTCCGTCTATCCGCAGGCTGAGCACGTGTGTCCCCATGCCCACAGGGTCGGGGCACCGGGCGCGGACGCGGGTCGCTTTCCGGAAGCGACTCACCCGTACGAGTGACGAAAAGAAGCCGGTGTTCTTTAGGTAGAGTAATGAGTTACTCTAATGAACATGCAAGACCTTTCCCATGGCGTCGACGCCGCCGCCGTGAACGACCTCCGGTCCGCCGTGATGCGGCTCGGCCGACGCCTCAAGCACCAGCGCGTCGACGAGTCGCTCAGCCCGACCGAGATGTCGGTCCTCGGCACCCTGGCCCGCTGCGGCCAGGCCACGCCCGGTGAGCTGGCCCGGCGCGAGCACGTACAGCCGCCGTCGATGACCCGCATCGTCGCGCTGCTGGAGGCCAAGGGACTGGTCCGGCTGGAGCCGCACCCCGACGACCGCCGCCAGAAGGTGGTCAGCCAGACCGAGGAAGCCGAGGCGATGCTCGAAGAGAGCCGCCGCAAGCGCAACGCCTTCCTGGCCGGGCTCGCGGCCGAGCTGACCGAGGACGAGTGGGCCAAGCTCCGCGAGGCCGCGCCCGTCCTGGAGAAGCTCGCGCACTTGTAACCGCACACGCCTGGAGGCGCACCCTTGAGTACGGGAAACGGAGCAGACTCCGCACCCGGCCACACATCCGCTCCTACCGCCACACCCGCCGCGCCGCGCGCGGCGCGCACGAACAAGAACTCGATGTTCAGCTCGCTGAAGATCCGCAACTACCGGCTCTTCGCGACGGGGCAGGTCGTCTCGAACACCGGCACCTGGATGCAGCGCATCGCCCAGGACTGGCTGGTCCTCTCCCTGACCGGCTCCGCGTCCGCCGTCGGCATCACCATCGCGCTGCAGTTCCTGCCGATGCTGATGTTCGGCCTCTACGGAGGCGTCCTCGCCGACCGGCTGCCCAAGCGGCCGCTGCTGATCGCGACCCAGAGCGCCATGGGCCTCACCGGGCTCGCGCTCGCCGGCCTCACCCTCGCCGGACACGTCCAGGTATGGCACGTCTACCTGGCCGCCTTCCTGCTCGGCCTCGTCACCGTCGTCGACAACCCGGCGCGGCAGTCCTTCGTGTCCGAGATGGTCGGCCCCGACCAGCTCGGCAACGCCGTCAGCCTGAACTCCGCCAACTTCCAGTCCGCGCGGCTGGTCGGCCCGGCGGTGGCGGGCGTGCTGATCACCGCCGTCGGCTCCGGCTGGGCCTTCCTGCTGAACGGGCTGTCGTTCGCGGCGCCCATCGCCGGCCTGCTGCTGATGCGGGCCCACGAGCTGCACCGTACGGAGACCCAGCCGCGGGCCAAGGGACAGCTGCGGGAGGGTCTGCGCTACGTCGCGGGCCGGCCCGAGCTGATCTGGCCGATCGTGCTGGTCGGCTTCATCGGGACCTTCGGCTTCAACTTCCCGATCTGGCTGTCGGCCTTCACCAGCGACGTCTTCCACGGCGACGCGGGCACCTACGGCCTGTTCAACACCCTGATCGCGGCCGGCTCGCTCGCGGGCGCCCTGCTGGCGGCCCGGCGGGCGCAGTCCCGGCTGCGGGTGCTGGTCGGGGCGGCCGTGCTGTTCTCGATCCTGGAGATCGTGACCGCCTTCGCGCCCGGCTTCTGGCTGTTCGCCCTGCTCCTGGTGCCGATCGGGATCTTCGGGCTGACGGTGAACGTCACCGCCAACTCCAGCATCCAGATGGCCACCGACCCCGAGATGCGGGGGCGGGTCATGGCGCTGTTCATGATGGTCTTCACCGGGGGTACGCCGGTGGGCGCGCCGGTGGTCGGCTGGGTGACCGACACCTACGGGGCGCGGGTCGGCATGGCCGCGGGCGGCGCGGTGGCGCTGCTGGCCGCGCTGACGATCGGCGTGATCCTGTCCCGGGTCGGCAACCTCCGGCTCCGCGTGGACCGCCACCACGGCCTCTCCCTGGTCCCCCGCGAACCGTCCCGCCACCTGGTGACGGCGGCCTGACGCGGGGAACCACCCAGCCCCGCCGGCGTGTGAGGCGCCGCCGGAGGCCACACCCGGCGCAGCCTCGCGCGCGTGCCGGTGCACATCCGGGCTACGGCCCGGTGCGGCCTCCGGCGGGCCCTCAAACGCCGGGCGGGCTGGATTTGCCCCCCGCCACCCCAGCCCCGCCGGCGTTTGAGG
>NZ_JBEXPB010000085.1:0-14821 GCF_040611795.1 Streptomyces sp. NPDC006529
ACAGACAACGCCTGGGCCTACCGCAAGGGCCTGGCCTGGAAGGCCGTCCTGACCGACCTCGGCGCGAGCGGCAAACTCACCCGCGCCTACCGGCCACAGACCAACGGCAAAGTCGAACGCTTCAACCGCACCCTCCTCGAAGAGTGGGCCTACCTGCGGGCCTACACCTCAAACCAGGAGCGGACCGAAGCACTGGCAGACTTCCTCCACACCTACAACCATCACCGCTGCCACACCGCACTGGGCGGACACCCACCCATCAGCCGCGTAAACAACCCTGCGGGTCAATACACCTAGCTCCCGCGCGGGAAAGTCTGCGGCCGTGGTGGGGGCTCGGGGGGTCTTCCCCGCCACGGCCGGCACAGCGAACAACGCGCGGGGAGCCCCGCGGGTTACGCCCCCGCGGCTACCCCTTCGGACTACGTGCGGTTGCCCGGCCCCGGGATCGGGACTTGAGTGAAGTCCCGCTTCCCCGGAGGTGTTCCGCCCCATGCTCTCTGCCCGCAGCCTGTTCCGGGAGATCCTCGACCACGACGACTCCTTCCAGCTGTTCTGCTCCATCGCCGCCAGCGGGGAGTCCCAGGGCGGCTGGGAGAACGCGCGGATCGCGGCGCTGGTGCCCGACGGCATGCGCGCCCTCGCGCCCCGGATCGTCCGGCACGGCGCCGACGAGGACAAACACGGCCGGATCTTCCACGCCCTGCTGCGCCACCGGGGACTGCACGCCGTCACCGTCCCCGCCGACACCGACTACACGATGAAACTGGAACGGCTCGGCATCGGCCTCGCCCACGAGAAGCTGCGCCGCGAGGAACCGCTGACCGAGCGGGACATCGTCGTCTACCTCGCCCACAGCCGGGTCACCGAGCAGCGCGCCGCCGACCAGATGGCACTGCTCGTGCGGTACTTCGGGGACCACCCCGAGATCGGCAGGGCGGTGCGCATGATCAGCGCCGACGAGGACAACCACCTCGCCTACTGCCACGAGGAACTGCTGCGCCTCGCCGCCCGCGGCCACGGCCCCGCCATCCATCGGGTGCTGCGCCAGAGCGCGCTCGCCGAGATCGCGGTCTACCGCGACGTCAGCCTCGCCGTGATGGGCCACATGGGCCGGCTGCTGCGCTGGCCCGCCCCGAAGTCCGCGGCGCTCGCCGCCGGCATCCGCTCCGTGTACGCGTACGAGCGCTTCGCGGGCTGGCACCGCATGGTGCGCCTGCGCATGCCGGAGCGCCGCGACGCCCTCGGGGCCGCGGCCGGGCCCGGCGGCGCCGGGCGGGCCCACTCGGGGGTGGGGGTGGCTACAGCCAGCCCCGCCGTTTGAACAACCGGTGCAGGCCCACGCACAGCACCACCATCAGCACCACCACGCCCGGATAGCCCCAGGTGTGCTTCAGCTCCGGCATGTGCTCGAAGTTCATCCCGTAGATCCCCGCGACCATCGTGGGCACGGCCGCCATCGCCGCCCACGCCGAGATCTTGCGCATGTCGTCGTTCTGCCGCACCCCCATCTGCGCCAGGTGCGCGGCCAGGGCGTCCGACAGCAGCCGGTCCAGGCCCTCGATGTACTCGTTCGCCTTGGTCAGGTGGTCGGAGACGTCGCGGAAGAACGGCCGCGAGTGCTCGTGCACGAACGGCAGGTTCCCCGAGGCCAGCCGGTCCATCGGCTGGAGCAGCGGGCTGGTCGCCCGGCGGAACTCCAGCACCTGCCGCTTGAAGTTGTAGATCCGCGCCGCGGTGTTCTTCGACTCCGAGGGGTTCGGCGCGAACACCTCCGCCTCCAGCTCCTCCAGGTCCGCCTGGAGCTCCGCCGCCACGTCGATGTAGTGGTCCACCACCGCGTCGGCCACCGCGTACAGCACCGCCGTGGGCCCGTGCTTGAGCACGTCCGGCTCCCGCTCCAGCCGGTGCCGCACGGCGGTCAGCGCGGCGCCCTCGCCGTGCCGCACCGTCACCACGAACGAGTCCCCGATGAAGACCATCAGCTCGCCCGTGCTCACCGTGTCCGTCGCGTCGTCGTACAGCACCGGCTTGAGGACCACGAACAGCGAATCGTCGTACACCTCCAGCTTCGGCCGCTGGTGCGCCGTGAGGGCGTCCTCCACGGCCAGCGCGTGCAGCCCGAACTCGTGGCTGACGTGCTCGAACTCCTTCGCCGACGGCTCGTGCATGCCGACCCACAGGAAGGCGTCACCGGCGGCCCGGGCCTCGGCCAGGGCGTCCGAGAAGTCTTCGGGTCCATCGGTACGGCGGCCGTCCCGGTAAATCGCGCAGTCCACAATCACCCCGGCATTGTTTCCCGACCCGGCCCCGGCCGCACACCACCGCCGGCGCATACCCTGTCCGCATGGCCACGCTGATCCTCGTACGACACGGGCGGTCCACCGCCAACACCGCAGGGCTGCTCGCCGGATGGACCCCCGGCGTCGAGCTGGACGAGCGCGGCGCCGAACAGGCCGCCGCGCTGCCCGGCCGTCTCGCCGACCTGCCGCTCGCCGCCGCCGTCACCAGCCCGCTGGAGCGCTGCCGCCAGACCCTGGCGCCGCTGCTCGCCGCCCGGCCCGAGCTGGCGCTGCACCCGGACGAGCGGATCGGCGAGTGCCACTACGGCGACTGGTCCGGCCGCAAACTCTCCGAACTCACCGACGAACCCCTGATGCGGATCGTCCAGCAGCACCCCTCGGCCGCCGCGTTCCCCGGCGGCGAGTCCATGCGCGCCATGCAGGCCCGCGCCGTGGAAGCCGTCCGCGACTGGAACGCGCGCATCGACGAGGAGCACGGCCCCGACGCCGCCTACCTGATGTGCTCGCACGGCGACATCATCAAGTCGCTGGTCGCCGACGCCCTCGGGATGCACCTCGACCTCTTCCAGCGCATCCACGTCGACCCCTGTTCGATCACGGCGATCCGCTACACGCCCACCCGCCCCTTCCTGCTCCGGCTGGGCGACACCGGCGACCTCGCGGGCCTCGCCGCCCGGCCCGCGCCCGACGCGGCCGCCGAGCCGGCGGAGCCGGGCGCGGACAAAGGAGCCGAAGACGGCGGGAACGCCGTCGTGGGAGGCGGTGCGGGCGCTGTGTGATCGAACGGCGCAGTAGGGTGGACTGGCCTTCATCCATCAGCACAGCCCCCCGTGCGCAGGCCGCGTCCTGCCGCAGAGACTGGAGACTGGACGTGCCCCGTCAGGTGTTCCTCTACGACCCGCCGGACCGCTTCGTGGCCGGTACGGTCGGCCTGCCCGGACGCCGCACCTTCTTCCTCCAGGCTTCCACCGGCCCCCGCGTGACCAGCGTGTCCCTGGAGAAGACCCAGGTCGCGGCGCTCGCGGAACGGATGGACGAACTGCTGGACGAAGTCGTACGGCGCACCGGCGGCAACGCTCCGGTCCCCGCCGTGGCGCCCGCCGAGGCGGCCGACACCGCCCCGCTCGACGTCCCCGTCGAGGAGGAGTTCCGCGTCGGCACCATGGCCCTGGCCTGGGACGGCGAGGAACAGCGCATGATCGTCGAGGCGCAGGCGCTGGTGGAACTCGACGCGGACTCGGACGAGGACCTCGCCGAGGCCGAGGAGCGGCTGCTCCAGGACGAGGAGAACGGCCCGCCGATGCTGCGCGTGCGGCTCTCCGGGGCGCAGGCCCGCGCCTTCGCCAAGCGGGCCCTGGACGTCGTCAACGCGGGCCGCCCGCCGTGCCCGCTGTGCAGCCTCCCGCTGGACCCGGAGGGGCACGTCTGTCCGCGCCAGAACGGCTACCGGCGCGGAGCGTGAGCGCGATGGGGGAGGACCACGGCGTGCGGAGCCGGACGCGGGACGAGCGGACGGATGACCTGGGGACGGGGGCCCTGCTGGAGGTGCTCGCCCGGGGGGAACTGACCGTCCAGGGCCGGATCAGGGAGGCGTCCAACGCCGTCCTGCTGTGCACCGCCACGCACGAGGGCGTGAGCGTGGACTGCGTCTACAAGCCCGTCAAGGGCGAGCGGCCGCTGTGGGACTTCCCCGACGGCAACCTCGCCCGGCGCGAACGCGCCGCCTTCCTGGTCTCCGAAGCCACCGGCTGGGGCCTGATCCCGGCGACCGTGCTGCGCGACGGGCCCTACGGCGAGGGCATGGTCCAGCACTGGATCGAGACGGCTGAGGCCGAAGAACCCGACGACTCCGACGGGCCGGGCGACTCCGACGGGTCCGGCGAGGGCGGTGACCCCGGTGGCCGGCTGCTCGCCCTGGTCGAAGGGGAGGAGGCGGGGCAGGGCTGGAAACCCGTCGCCCTCGCCGAGGTCGGCGAAGGCCGCACAGCGCTCCTCGTCCACGCCGACGACCCCCGGCTGCGCCGTCTCGCCGTCCTCGACGCCGTGATCAACAACGGCGACCGCAAGGGCGGCCACCTGCTGGCCGCCCCCGACGGCCGGCTCTACGGCATCGACCACGGCGTGAGTTTCCACACCGAGGACAAGCTGCGCACCCTGCTCTGGGGCTGGGCCGGGGAGTCGCTGACCGACGAGGCGCGCGCCGTCCTCGCCTCGCTGACCCTCCTGCTGGCCGACGGAGCGCCGCTCGCCACCCGGCTGGCCGAACTGATCACACCGGTCGAGCTGGACGCCGTACGGGGCCGCGTGGCGGACCTGCTGCGCACCGGGGAGCACCCCCGGCCCTCCGGGGACTGGCCCTCGATCCCCTGGCCGCCCGTCTGACACCCGGCCCCGGCCGCGTACGTCCGTACGCACACCGGGGGCCGGACCGCAAGGGTGTCGATCACGCCGAGAGCGCAGGTCCGGTTCGTTTGAGGAACACCCGTCCGGTTAGGCTCACGACATGCATGCCTGGCCCGCTTCTGAGGTCCCCGCCCTGCCTGGCAAGGGCCGCGACCTCCAGATCCACGACACTTCGACTCAGGGGAAGGTCACCCTTTCCCCCGGTCCCGTCGCCCGCATCTACGTCTGCGGCATCACCCCGTACGACGCGACCCACATGGGTCACGCGGCGACCTACAACGCGTTCGACCTCGTGCAGCGCGTGTGGCTCGACACCCAGCGGCAGGTGCACTACGTCCAGAACGTGACCGACGTGGACGATCCGCTCCTGGAGCGGGCCCTGCGCGACGGCCACGACTGGACCGAACTCGCCGAGCGCGAGACCGCCCTGTTCCGCGAGGACATGACCGCCCTGCGGATGCTCCCCCCGCAGCACTACATCGGCGCCGTCGAGGCCATACCCGGGATCGTGCCGCTCGTGGAGCGGCTCCGCGACGCGGGCGCCGCCTACGAACTCGACGGTGACACCTACTTCTCGGTCGGCTCCGACCCGAACTTCGGCTCGGTCTCCCACCTCGACGCCGAGGCGATGCGGCTGCTGTCCGCCGAGCGCGGCGGCGACCCGGAGCGGCCGGGCAAGAAGAACCCGCTCGACCCGATGCTGTGGATGGCCGCCCGCCCCGGCGAACCGAGCTGGGACGGCGGCTCGCTGGGCCGCGGCCGGCCCGGCTGGCACATCGAGTGCGTCGCCATCGCCCTGGACCACCTGGGCATGGGCTTCGACATCCAGGGCGGCGGGTCCGACCTCGCCTTCCCGCACCACGAGATGGGCGCCTCGCACGCGCAGGCCCTGACGGGCGAGTTCCCGATGGCCAAGGCCTATGTGCACGCGGGCATGGTCGGGCTGGGCGGCCAGAAGATGTCCAAGTCCAAGGGCAACCTGGTCTTCGTCTCCGCGCTGCGGCGGGCCGGGGTCGATCCGGCGGCGATCCGCCTGGCCCTGCTGTCGCACCACTACCGGGCCGACTGGGAGTGGACCGACGCGGTCCTCGCCGACGCGGTGGCCCGGCTGGAGCGGTGGCGTGCCGCCGTGTCCCGGCCGGACGGGCTGGCCGCCGACGCGCTGGTGGAGGAGGTCCGCGAGGCGCTCGCGGACGACCTCGACGCGCCGCGGGCGCTGGCGGCCGTGGACCGCTGGGTGGACGCGCAGATCGCCTCCGGCGGGTCCGACGAGGCCGCGCCCGGGCTCGTCTCCCGCACCGTGGACGCCCTCCTGGGCGTAGCCCTCTGACCCCGCCCCACCGACACCCCCGCAGCCCCCCGCCCTACCCGGGCGGGGGGCTGCGCGCATGGGTCCCCCGGCTCCCGGGCTGCTCGGCCACATAGCCCCCGTATGCCCTCCGGGGGCGCCTCAAACGCCCGCGGGGCTGGGTGTTCGGGCCTGCCGTGCCGGGCGCGGGCCGTCCGCCCTCCGGGGACGCCTCAAACGCCGGCGGGGCTGGGTTTCGGCTGGGCGGCCCATATGCCTTGCGGGCGCCGCCAAGGGTATTCCCGGCCGGTGCGGGCCCGTCCGCCCTCCGGGGGCGCCTCAAACGCCGGCGGGGCTGGATCGGACGCGCCCGGCACATCCCAGCCCGCCCGGCGTTTGAGGGCACACGTACAGCCCGCCCGGCGATTGAGGGCTACGGTTCCGGGGTGTCCGGGGCGTCGTCCGGGGGAGGGGGCGGCGGGGGGTCGGACGGGTCCTCGCCGGAGGCGTCCGGTTTGCGGCGCGGCCCCCGCGGCCGCCCGCCCGACGGGTCGCGGAGGTACGAGCCGTCCCCCGGACCCGCGTCACCCGCCACGCCCGGCCCGGGACCACCGTCCCGCCGCCGCAGGTACCGCTCGAACTCCCGGGCGATGGCCTCCCCGGAGGCCTCCGGGAGGTCCGCCGTGTCCCGCGCCTCCTCCAGCGTCTGGACGTACTCCGCCACCTCGCTGTCCTCGGCGGCCAGTTGGTCCACCCCCACCTGCCACGCCCGCGCGTCCTCCGGGAGTTCACCCAGCGGGATGCGGATGTCGATCAGGTCCTCCAGCCGGTTCAGCAGGGCCAGCGTCGCCTTCGGGTTCGGCGGCTGCGACACGTAGTGCGGCACCGCCGCCCACAGCGAGACGGCCGGCACGCCCGCGTGCGTGCACGCCTCCTGAAGGATGCCCACGATGCCGGTGGGGCCCTCGTACCGGGTCTCCTCCAGGTCCATCGTCCGCGCCAGGTCGGGATCGGACGTCACCCCGCTCACCGGCACCGGCCGGGTGTGCGGGGTGTCCCCGAGCAGCGCGCCCAGGATGACCACCATCTCGACGCCCAGTTCATGGGCGAAACCGAGGAGCTCGTTGCAGAACGACCGCCACCTCATGGACGGTTCGATGCCCCGGACCAGGACCAGGTCGCGCGGCTTGGCGCCGCCCACCCGGACCACGGACAGCCGGGTGGTCGGCCAGGTGACCTTCCGGACCCCGTTGTCCAGCCACACCGTCGGACGGTTGACCTGGAAGTCGTAGTAGTCCTCGGCGTCGAGCGCCGCGAACACCTCGCCCTTCCACTCCCGGTCCAGGTGCGTGACCGCACCGGAGGCGGCGTCACCCGCGTCGTTCCAGCCCTCGAACGCGGCCACCATGACCGGGTCGATCAGCTCGGGCACGCCCTCAAGCTCGATCACCCAGGTCTCCTTCCGAAGTTCCCCTTGTGTACGGGGGCCAGCCTAAGCCTTGCCGGTGCGCCTTCCACAGCCCACGGAAAAGGGGTGGTCCCCGGGACCACCCCTCTTCCCCACCTGCGCCGGAGCTATGCCCCGGGCGTGCCCGCTATGCCTTGCGGCTCAGCATCTCCTCGACGCGAGCGCGCACCTCGGCGGTGTCGAGACCGCGCACGGTGACCGTCGTACGGCGGCGCAGGACGTCGTCGGCCGTCTCCGCCCACTCGTGGTCGCGGGCGTAGGCGACCTGCGCCCAGATCTCCGGGCCGTCCTCGTGGATCCGCTCGGCGAGTGCCGGGTCCTCGTTGGCGAGGCGGGCGATGTCGAAGGCCAGCGAGCCGTAGTGCGAGGCCAGGTGACGCGCGGTCAGCGGGTCCATCCGCGAGCCCGGGTCACGGTCGATCAGCAGCCGGTGCGCCACCGCGTTGGGGTTGGCGACACCGGGCAGCGGCACCCGGCGGACCAGCGACTTCACCGGCTCCATGTCGTCGGTGAGCGGGCTGCCCGGCAGCTTGGCCAGCTTGTCCATGACGACGCGGCCGATGTGCCGGTACGTCGTCCACTTGCCGCCGGCCACCGACAGCATGCCCGCGCGGCCCTCGGAGACCACCGTCTCGCGCTTGGCCTTCTCGACCCCGCCGGGGCCGCCGGGCAGCACCCGCAGGCCCGCGAAGGCGTACGTCATCAGGGAGCGGTCGAGGTCGGCGTCCTTCACGGAGAAGGCCGCCTCGTCGAGGATCTGCTCGATGTCGGACTCGGTGGCGCGCACGTCCGCCGGGTCGCCCTCGTAGACCTCGTCGGTCGTCCCGAGGAGCAGCTGGTCCTCCCAGGGGAGGGCGAAGGTGATGCGGTACTTGTCGATCGGGGTGGCCATGGCGGCCTTCCACGGCGACTTCCGCTTCATCACGATGTGCGCGCCCTTGGAGAGGCGGATCGACGGCATCGAGTGCTTGTCTTCCATGCGCCGCAGGTGGTCCACCCACGGGCCGGTGGCGTTGAGCACGACGCGCGCGTCGACCCCGAACTCGGTGCCGTCGAGACGGTCCTTGAGTTCGGCGCCGGAGACCCGGCCCTGCGTCATGCGCAGGCCGGTGACCTCGGCGTGGTTGAGGACGACCGCGCCCGATTCGACGGCCGCGCGGACCGTCATGACGGCGACCCGCGAGTCGTTCATCTGGTGGTCGTAGTAGACCGCGACGGCCTTCAGGTTGTCCGTCTTCAGGCCCGGGTTGTCGGCGACGGCGCGGGCCGGCGATATGACCTTGCCCATGCCGTCACCGAAACCGGACAGCGCCGAGTACGCGAAGACGCCCGCCCCGAGCTTCGCGGCGCCGACCGGGCCGCCCTTGTACACGGGGAGGTAGAAGGTCAGCGGGTTGACCAGGTGCGGGGCCACGTCCTTGGCCAGCACCCGGCGCTCGTGGTGGTTCTCCGCGACCAGCTTGACCGCGCCGGTCTGCAGGTAGCGCAGGCCCCCGTGGACGAGCTTGGAGGAGGCCGAGGAGGTGGCGCCGGCGAAGTCGCCGGCGTCCACCATGGCGACCCGCAGACCCGACTGCGCGGCGTGCCAGGCCACGGAGGTGCCCAGGATTCCACCGCCGATGACGAGCAGGTCGTACGTGGCCTTGGCCAGCTGCTCGCGGGTCTCGGCTCGGCTCGCGTTCGAACCGGCGGTCGGGTGCGATCCCAGTGAGGGAACGCTCTGCAGGCTGCTCATATCTCTCTTAGCTCCTCGTCGATTGACTCAGCTGGTGCGGTCAGCTGGCGTCTTCGTCGTCGACCCAGCCCATGGAACGCTCCACGGCCTTGAGCCAGCTCTTGTACTCGCGGTCCCGCTGTTCGGCGGGCATGCGCGGGGTCCACTCCGCCGCGCGGCGCCAGTTGGCGCGCAGGGCGTCGGTGTCGGGCCAGAAGCCGACGGCCAGGCCGGCGGCGTAGGCGGCGCCGAGGCAGGTGGTCTCGGCGACCATCGGGCGCACCACGGGGGCGTCCACGAAGTCGGAGAGGGTCTGCATCAGCAGGTTGTTGGAGGTCATGCCGCCGTCGACCTTGAGGGCGGCCAGCTCGACGCCGGAGTCCTTGGTCATGGCGTCGGTGATCTCGCGGGTCTGCCAGGCGGTGGCCTCCAGGACGGCACGGGCGATGTGCGCCTTGGTGACGTACCGGGTCAGGCCGGCGATCACACCGCGGGCGTCGGAGCGCCAGTACGGGGCGAACAGGCCGGAGAAGGCGGGCACGAAGTACGCGCCGCCGTTGTCCTCGACCGAGGACGCCAGGGTCTCGATCTCGGCCGCGGTCTTGATCATGCCCATCTGGTCGCGCATCCACTGGACGAGCGAGCCGGTGACGGCGATGGAGCCCTCCAGCGCGTAGACCGGCTGCTGGTCGCCGATCTGGTAGCCGACCGTGGTCAGTAGGCCGCTGTAGGAGTTGATGATCTTGTCGCCGGTGTTCATGAGCATGAACGTGCCGGTGCCGTACGTCGACTTCGCCTCGCCCTCGGCGAAACACGTCTGGCCGAACAGGGCGGCCTGCTGGTCCCCGAGCGCCGAGGCGACCGGGACACCGGCGAGGACGCCGTCCTTGACGTGGCCGTAGACCTCGGCGGAGGACTTGATCTCCGGGAGGACGTTCATCGGGACGCCCATGGACTCGGCGATCTTCTCGTCCCAGGCCAGGGTGTGCAGGTTCATCAGCATGGTGCGCGAGGCGTTGGTGACGTCGGTGACGTGCACACCGCCCTGCGCGCCGCCGGTGAGGTTCCAGATGACCCAGGAGTCCATGGTGCCGAAGAGGATGTCCCCGGCCTCGGCGCGCTCGCGCAGGCCCTCGACGTTGTCGAGCAGCCAGCGGACCTTGGGGCCGGCGAAGTAGCTCGCCAGCGGCAGGCCGGTCTCGCGGCGGAAGCGGTCCTGGCCGACGTTGCGGCCGAGCTCCTTGCAGAGGGAGTCGGTGCGGGTGTCCTGCCAGACCAGCGCGTTGTGCACCGGCTCGCCGGTGTGCCGGTCCCACAGCAGGGTGGTCTCGCGCTGGTTGGTGATGCCGACGGCCTTGACGTCGGCGGCCGTGATCTCGGCCTTGGCGATGGCCCCGGCGACGACCTCCTGGACGTTGGTCCAGATCTCGGCGGCGTCGTGCTCGACCCAGCCCGGCTTCGGGAAGATCTGCTCGTGCTCCTTCTGGTCGACGGCGACGATGCGCCCGTCGCGGTCGAAGACGATGCAGCGGGAGGACGTGGTGCCCTGGTCGATCGCGGCGATGAAGGGGCCGGTGCTGCTGGTCATGGTGGCTGCTCCTGGCAGGTCTGTGAGTAGGCGGAATCAGGGGGCGGTGCGGATCTTGCGAAACGAGCCGGTGCTGATCAGGCGAACGCGAGGTTGTACAGACCGCCGGCGAGTGCGGCACCGGCGAGCGGTCCGACCACCGGGATCCAGGAGTACCCCCAGTCCGAGCCGCCCTTGTTGGGCAGCGGAAGCAGGGCGTGCACGATGCGCGGACCGAGGTCGCGCACCGGGTTGATGGCGTAGCCGGTCGGCCCGCCGAGCGAGAGGCCGATGCCGACGACCACGAAGGACGTGATCAGGACGCCTATGACTCCGAGGCCCTTGCCGTCGTCCTGGAGGCCCTGGGTCAGGATGGCCAGGACCAGGACGGCGGTGCCGATGATCTCGGTGATGAGGTTCTGGACGACGTTGCGGATCTCGGGGCCGGTGGAGAAGACGCCGAGGACCGGGCCGGCCTGGTCGTGGGGGTGCGGGTCCTCGGGGCCGAGCTTCGCGTCGCGTATGTGCTCCGGGTCGGAGAGGTGCGCGCGGAACTGGCCGTAGTAGGTGGCCCACATCAGGACGGCGCCGAGCATCGCGCCGAGCAGCTGGCCGGCGAAGTACACCGGTACGTCGTTCCACTCGCCGCTCTTGACCGCGAGGCCGACGGTGACCGCCGGGTTCAGGTGGGCGCCCGAGAGCGGGGCGGACACGTAGGCGGCTATCAGGACCGCGAAGCCCCAGCCGAACGTGATCGCCAGCCAGCCCGCGTTGCGGGCCTTGGAGCTCTTGAGCGTCACCGCGGCGCAGACGCCGCCGCCGAGCAGGGTGAGCAGGGCGGTACCGATGGTCTCGCCCATGAAGATGTCGGAGCTGGACACCCGCGACTCCTTTGTCAAACGTCCAGGGGGTGGGTGGAACACCGGGTCCCTCCGGTGGTCCCACGCACTCGGTGAGTGCTGCACCGGTCCTTGGCCTCGCCCTACCCTAACGCGTATTGCCGTTAGGTGTTCGACAATGCCGACCGGTGAACGGCAGTTTTCCGCCCGGGTGGAGAACCAGTCAAGGCCTGGCCAGGCCAAAGTGCCGGATCGTTACCACTAGGTACGATCGCCCAAATCCAGCCACTCCATGGTCATAAACGCGCCGAAATGGGCATGGAACAGCCGCGGAGTGGCCCCTGGCCGGAAAGAGAAGGTCAGAACCGGCCCGCGCCGAGGTCGCGCGACACCGCGCGCGCACAGTCCCGTACGGCCGCCACCAGCGCCGGACGCGGCTCACCGGCCTCGCCGCAGACCCGCTCCACGGCCCCCGACACCGCCACCGCGCCCACCGGCATCCGGCGCCGGTCGTGGATCGGCGCCGCCACCGAGGCCAGCCCTTCCCAGGTCTCCTCGACGTCGGAACCCCAGCCGCGCGCCCGGATCAGGTCCAGCACCTCTTCGAAACCCGCCGCCTCCGTGACCGTGCGCGGCGTGAACGACTCGCGCTCGGCCTCCATCACCTGGCTGTGCGCCACCGGGTCGAACGCGGAGATGACCTTGCCGAGGGCCGTGGAGTGCAGCGGCTGCATGGCCCCCACCTCCAGCACCTGGCGGCTGTCGTCGGGGCGGAAGACGTGGTGCATGATCAGCACCCCGCTCTTGTGCAGCACGCCCACGTACACGCTCTCGCCGCTCGCCCGGGCCAGGTCGTCCGTCCACACCAGCGCACGGGCGCGCAGCTCGTGCACGTCCAGATAGCTGTTGCCCAGGCGCAGCAGCTCCGCGCCCAGCTGGTAGCGGCCCGAGGCGGGGTCCTGCTCCACGAAGCCCTCGGCCTGCAGCGTGCGCAGGATGCCGTGGGCCGTGCCCTTGGCCAGCCCCAGCGAGGAGGCCACGTCCGACAGACCGAGGCGGCGCTCACCGCCCGCCAGGAGTCGCAGCATCGCAGCGGCTCGCTCGAGCGACTGGATGTTCCGTGCCATCGGGCTGCCTCCTGCTGACGTGGTTCGACAATGCTGAACAGTATCGGTCGATGCCGACTCTTCGCATGTGGGGAAACTGTTCGAGCCACAGCGAACCGGCCAGAGACGCCAGACCCCCGCGCACAGAATGCAGTCCGCCACGTGGGACACCCTCACCGGGGCCGGTATCGCGCGGTTACCCTGACCGCGTGCACCCTTGACACAGCGGGGGTGCAAAGCCGACAGCCGTCGCATCCCAGGGAGCTCAACCATGGCCTCGTTGCCGAACCCGCCCGCAGACACCCAGACCCGGGCCGACGCCCTCCGGCAGGCGCTGGCCGCCCGTGTGGTGGTCGCCGACGGTGCCATGGGGACGATGCTCCAGGCGCAGGATCCGACCATGGAGGACTTCCAGGACCTGGAAGGCTGCAACGAGGTCCTGAACGTGACGCGCCCGGACATCGTGCGTTCGGTGCACGAGGCGTACTTCTCTGTGGGTGTGGACTGCGTCGAGACCAACACCTTCGGCGCCAACCTGTCAGCCCTGGTCGAGTACGACATCCCCGGCCGCAATTTCGAGCTGTCGGAGTCGGGTGCCCGCATCGCCCGCGAGGTCGCCGACGAGTTCACCGCCTCGACCGGTCAGCAGCGCTGGGTCCTCGGCTCGATGGGCCCCGGCACCAAGCTCCCCACCCTCGGCCACATCCGCTACGAGGCGATCCGCGACGCCTACCAGATCAACGCGGAGGGGCTGCTGACGGGCGGCGCGGACGCGCTGCTGGTGGAGACGACGCAGGACCTGCTCCAGACGAAGGCATCGGTCATCGGTGCGCGGCGGGCGATGGACGCGCTGGGCGTGTCCGTTCCGCTGATCTGCTCGGTGACGGTGGAGACGACCGGCACGATGCTGCTGGGCTCGGAGATCGGTGCGGCGCTGACCGCGCTGGAGCCCCTGGGTATCGACATGATCGGGCTGAACTGTGCGACGGGCCCGGCGGAGATGAGCGAACACCTGCGCTACCTCGCCCGCAACGCCCGTATCCCGATCTCCTGCATGCCCAACGCCGGCCTGCCCGTCCTGACCAAGGACGGCGCCCACTACCCCCTGTCCCCCGAAGAACTCGCGGACGCGCAGGAGTCGTTCGTCCGCGAGTACGGTCTGTCGCTCGTGGGCGGCTGCTGCGGTACCACCCCCGAGCACCTGCGCCAGGTCGTCGAGCGGGTCCGCGGGCTGGCCCCGGCGGCCCGCGATCCCCGCCCCGAACCCGGCGCTTCCTCGCTCTACCAGACGGTGGCGTTCCGGCAGGATCTGGCGTTCATGGCGATCGGTGAGCGGACGAACGCGAACGGGTCGAAGAAGTTCCGGGACGCGATGCTGGAGGCGCGCTGGGACGACTGTGTGGAGATGGTCCGGGACCAGATCCGTGAGGGCGCGCACATGCTGGATCTGTGTGTGGACTATGTCGGCCGTGATGGTGTGGCGGACATGGACGAGCTGGCGGGGCGGTTCGCGACGGCGTCGACGCTGCCGGTGGTGCTGGACTCGACCGAGGTTCCGGTGATCAAGGCGGGTCTGGAGCGTCTGGGCGGGCGTGCGGTGATCAACTCGGTGAACTATGAGGACGGTGACGGGCCGGATTCGCGGTTCGCGCAGGTCACCCGGCTGGCGCAGGAGCACGGTGCGGCGCTGATCGCGTTGACGATCGATGAGCAGGGTCAGGCGCGGACGGTCGAGCACAAGGTGGCGATCGCGCAGCGGCTGATCGCGGATCTGACGGGGAACTGGGGGATCCGGGAGTCGGACATCCTGATCGACACCCTGACCTTCACGATCTGCACGGGCCAGGAGGAATCCCGCGGGGACGGGATCGCGACGATCGAGGCGATCCGCGAGCTCAAGCGCCGCCACCCCGAGGTGCAGACCACCCTGGGCCTGTCGAACATCTCGTTCGGGCTGAACCCTGCGGCGCGGGTCCTGCTGAACTCGGTCTTCCTGGACGAGTGCGTGAAGGCGGGTCTGGATTCGGCGATCGTGCACGCTTCGAAGATCCTGCCGATCGCGCGGTTCGACGAGGAGCAGGTCACCACCGCGCTGGATCTGATCTATGACCGGCGGGCGGAGGGGTATGACCCGCT
>NZ_JBEXPB010000086.1:0-12631 GCF_040611795.1 Streptomyces sp. NPDC006529
GGGCTACCGGGCTACCGCGCTACCCGGTCTCGCCGCCGCCCGGCGTCGGGAGCGGCGCAGCCGGTGCGGACGGCGCGGGCGGTGCGAGCGTTGCGGTGGGCAGGGGCGGCCGGGAGGGCGCCGGCGGCACGGGCGGTACCGGGGGCAGCTGAGCCGCGGAGGACGTCACCGCGGGCAGGGGCTCCTGCTTGGTCGGGGTCGGCAGCGCCGTGGGCGCCGCCGACCGCTTCACGGACGGAGAGGCGCTGGGACCGGGGGACGCGGAGTGGCTGGGGGCCCGGGACGGCGAAGCGGAGCGCCGATGGGACGGCGAGGCCGACTCCGACGGGGAGGAGGAGGGAGCGTGCGAGGGCGAGGGGGACGCCGAAGGGGACTCCGACGCCGACTTCGGCGAGGACTTCGACGCGGGCTCCGACGCGGGCTCCGACGGCGACTTCGACGGGGGCTCCGAGGAAGACTTCGGGGACTTCGACGGCGAGTCCGACGGCGAGTCCGAGTCCGAGGGCCGCAGCGCCGGAGACTCCGACGCCGACTTGGACGGCGACTCGGACGGCGACTTGGACGGCGAAGCCGGCTTGGACGGCGACGTCGAAGCCGAATGCGATGTCGAAGGCGAATGCGGGGTCGAAGGCGAATGCGAGTTAGGACGGGTCACCGTGCCCGAGGGCGACGGGGACACCAGCGGCGTCGGAACCACCGGCGGAGGCACCGGCTTGTCGTGCCGCGGCCGGTCGCCGCGGTCCCGCTCGTACCACTGCCGTTCGTGGTGGTCGTAGATCACGAACTTGTGGACGACCGTCACCGCCGGAGCGATGACCACCACGTTCGCCGGGTGGTACGTGGCCCACGGCTGCCCGTACCGCTTCGGGTCGGCCTTCAGCGCCACCGGCGCGCCCAGCGGGTTCCCGCAGGCGCAGCGCACCCGCGGCACGCCCCGGCCGTCCACGAGGACGGCCGTCCCGGCCTGGAGGACCGACTGGTACGCGGTCACGTGGCCGTCCCGGTAGCCGTGGTTGGTGACCCGGGTGTCCATCCGCAGCTGCACGGGCGTGAGCGAGCGCAGGAAGTCGGGGACGGCGCCGGGCTCGATCCCCGCGCCCTCGGCGAAAGCGCTCTTCCTGGACTGGTCGGCCGACAGCACCCGCACCTGCTTCTCCACGTCGCAGCTGGCCACGTCCTTCGTGCCCCCGTACAGGCCGGGGGCGGCCCCGCTGACGCTGCGGGTGACCGTGGTCCCCCGGGTCGGGGCCGTCGTCCCCCTGGGGGGAGCCGTTGGCGTCTCGCCGCCCGGCACCTGCGTCTGCTCCGGCGTGGCCGGTGTGTCCACGGCCGCGGGCTCGGCGGCCGTCGACTCCGTGAAGGGGTCGGGGCCCGATGCCGAGGCGTTCTGCAGGAAGACCTCGCCCGCGTTGGCCGTCGTGCCGGACGGCCGGGTGAGGACGACCGCGAGCGTGATCGCCGCGGCGACCGCGATGAGGGCGGTGACGAGCCGCGGTACGGAGCGCCACCAGGCGACGTGCGGCGGCGGCCCGGATCCCCCGGCCGGCGGACCTGCGCCGGGGGGCGCACCGGGCGGCGGCGGGGGTGGTGGGCCGTGCCGCCCGCCGGAGAGCGGGCCGGAGGGCGGACCCGACGCCCCGGAGGGGGGCCTCGACGGCGGTCCGGTGGGGCGCTCGGACGGCGACTGGCCGGAAGGTTGCGTGGTCACGGGCTCTTCTTCCCAGACGGAGGAGTTCCGGTACCCATGTGGATGTTCCGCATTGCTCGGAAATCTCCGGATTTCGTGTACTCCTGCCGACCATTGTGTGCGCCGTTCAGGTGGTGCTCGCAAGCGGAGGGTGCCTACCGTTGCGTGTGAGCCGTTCATCTCGGGGCTCCGAGCGGGTGTGGCTGGACGCGCTGGTCGCCGTCCTGGCCGGTTTCGTCGCGATGACCGTGGTCGCGGCGGCGGGCCTGGTCTGCGCGGGCGCCGACGGTCTGCCCGGCGGGGCGTTCCCGCACGTGGTGGCCGCCGTGGTCGTGCTGGCGGCCGGCGGATCGGTGGACGTGACGGGCGGTGCCGGGTTCCTCGCGGGAGCCCAGGCCGGTCTCTCGGTCATGCCGCTGTCCGTCAGCCTGGCCGGAGCGCTCACCGCCGCCTTCTGCTTCCTGCGTCCGCTGCGTCACCACGCCGTCGCGGGACCCCGCCGGCTCCTGGCCCGGGCGGCCCCCCTGGTGCTGCTCTGGCTGCTCGCCCTGACCGCCTTCGCCCTCTTCGCCCGGCACACCTTCGGCATCTCCACCGGCGATTCACCGATCGGGGAGATCAGCGAACTCCTGGACTCCGCTCCGACGGTGGGCTTCGAAGCCGCCCTCCCCGGCACCCTGTTCCTCGGCCTCCTGTGGATCTTGGGCGTCGTGCTGGTGTCGTTGCTGGTGTCGCGGCGCGCGCCGCTGCCGGCCCGGCTGGTCCGCTTCCACGACGCGGTGCGGCCGGCCGCCTTCGCGGTCGTCGCGCTGCTGCTGGCGTACGCCGCGCTCGGCGTCGTCGCAGGCTTGGTCGTCGCGGCGACCCAGGGGCATGCCCGGGAGACCCTGGCCGTCGTCCTGCTCGGGGTGCCGAACCTCACCTGGCTCGCCTTCACCCTGGGCTTCGGCGGGGCCTGGCAGGGGCGGGTCGAGGGCCCCTTCGGGCTGCCGATGCCCCGGGTCCTGGACGACGTGCTGCGCACCCCCGACCTGTCCACCGTGGACGTCGGTTCGCTGGCCCGGCAGGACGCCAGGGCCTGGTGGCTGGTGGCGGTGGCCGTGGCGCTGCTGCTCGGCGCGGGCTTCCTGATGGCCGTACGGTCCTCCGCGCGGGTGCGCCCCTGGCAGCACGCCCTGCACCTGGGCGTCGCGCTGGCCCTGGCCACGCTCGTGGTCTGCCTGCTGGCCGGGGTGGAAGCGCGGTTCGGCCTGTCCCTGCTCGGCATCGGGGACGTGGACGGCCTCGGCGGCAAGGTCCGCCTGCTCCCCCTGCTGGGGCGTACGGTCCCCCTCGCCCTCCTCGCGGGGGCGGTGGCCGGGTTCCTCGGCGCCCTCCTGGCCGCCCCGGTCCGCCGCCGCGACCGGAAGGACGGAACCGACCGGACCGGCAGGGCCGAACCGGTTCCGCCCGCTCAACGCCACTGACGGCCGAAGCCCCGCGCTTCGGCCCACGGCCCGGTACGGCCCCGTTCAGACGGCGCGCCCCCGGAAGACCGGCAGCGCCCAGCCCGGTGGGGGCGGGGCCGGCGCCGAGGGGGACGGGGGCAGGGTGGGGACGCGCCGGGGAACGGGTCCGGTGCCCGCCCGGCGCAGGGCCGAGGTGAAGGCCAGGCAGCTCGGCCAGCGGTCCTCCGGGGACTTGGCCAGCGCCCGGGCGAGTACGTCGTCCACGGCGGGCGGGAGCTGCGGGCACAGCGAGGAGGGCGGGGGCGGGGCGTCGTACTGGTGGGCCCAGAGCAGCGCCATGTCGTCGTCGCGCTGGAAGGGCGGCCCGCCGGTCAGCATTTCGTGGACCACGCAGCCGAGGCTGTATACGTCGCAGCGGCCGTCGACGGGTTTGCCGGAGATCTGCTCGGGGGCGACGTAGTCGAGGGTGCCGACGAACTGCCCGACGCTGGTGAACCCGGTCAGCGACAGCGACTTCTTGGTCAGGCCGAAGTCCGTCAGGTAGACGTGCTCGGGGTGCTCGCTGTCGGTGCCCCCGGCGACCAGGATGTTGCCCGGTTTCACGTCCCGGTGGACCAGGTCGTGTTCGTGGGCGGCGTCCAGGGCGGAGGCGACCTGGCCCGCGATGCGCGCGACGTCCTCCACCGAGAGGGGGCCAGTGCGGTCCAGCATGGCCCGCAGGTCCTGCCCGGGAACGTAGCGCATGGCGATGTACAGCAGCCCGTCGGTCTCGCCCGCCTCGAAGACCGGCACGATGTGCGGATGGTCGATGGCGGCGGCGACCTTGGACTCGTGGGCGAAGCGGCGGCGGAAGGTGTCGTTGCGGGCCAGTTCGGGCGCCAGCAGTTTGAGCGCGACCGTACGGTCGAGGCGCAGGTCGAGGGCGCGGTAGACCACGGCCATGCCACCGCGGCCGAGTTCGCTCTCGACCTGGTAGCCCGCGATCCGTTTGCCCCGGAGGTCGGACGGCCGTCCCCGGACCGGCTCCTCGCCGGAAGCACCGGCGGCCCGGGGCTCCCGCTCGTCCTCCGCCGCGTCCCCGGCCCCGTCCGCGCCCTCCGGTTCGCCCGCGGCGCTCATCGCGCCTCCGGGCGCCGGCCCTGGTCCCCGCCGGGGTCCCGCTCACCGTCGGGCAGGCCGACGAGCCTGGTCGGCGCGTGGGACGCGGGCCCGCCACCAGGCGCCCCCGGTTCCTGCGCGGCCGTCTCCGCGGCCGACGGCGCGCCGGGTTCCGCCCCGCGGGCGCCGGATCCGGGTTCCCTCAAGGGGCGGGCGGCCGGGGCGGCCGTGACGGCGTAGGTTTCGAGCCGCGTCCCGTCGCAGTACATCCAGCGCCCGTCCGTGTCGTCGTAGAGCCAGGCGGCCTCGCCGTCGAGGACCACCCCGACGCGCAGCCCCCGGGTCCCGCGCCGGAACCCCTCGGTGTCCGCCCGCCCGGCGGCGAGGTCCTCCACGGCCCGCCGGTAGCGCTCCAGGGCGTCCCCGGAGCGCGCGAGCAGCGGGCGCGGGTCCTCCGTCCGGGTCAGCGGCCTGCCGGCGGTGGGCGGCGGCTGCGGAACCGCCACGAGGAGCCGCCCGTCCACCCAGGCGGACCAGCCGTTGGAGCAGAGGATCTCGCCCCACTCGCCGCGCCGGGACAGCAGCTGTACGGGGAGGAACGGGTCCAGCGGCGTGGTGGCCAGGGAGAGGTCCGGGGCCTCCCACGCGGGCAGCCCCTCCTGCGGCACGACGTGCGTGGGCCGGAAGTCGTCGGGCCCGTCCGGGCCTGCCGTCGGCGGCGTCATCGTCCGCTCCCCCTACTTCCGCATGATCGCGGGCTCGTGCCGGCGCAGCAGCGTGAGGACCAGCACCCCGAACAGCACGGACAGGGCGGCCAGCATGCCGAGGTCGAGCAGCCAGGTGCCGGCGGAATGGACGAAGAGCGGGTCGTCGGTGATCTTGCCGGGGACGAGCGCGTGCAGGTCGATCGTGGCCGCCATGGCGCCGAGCGCCCAGCGCGAGGGCACGAACCAGGCGAGCTGACCGATCACCGGCACTCCGTTGAGCTGCAACAGGGCTCCGCAGAAGACCACTTGGACGATGGCGAGGAGGACCAGCAGCGGCATGGTGACCTCCTCCTTCTTGACCAGGGCGGAGACCAGCAGGCCGAGCATCATCGCGGTGAACGACAACAGGGCGACGGCGAGGGTGATTTCGATCAGCGGGGGCATGAAGACGCCCTTGCCGCCCGGCGCGTTGTGTTTCACCCCGAAGAGCCCGACCAGGGTGAGGACCACGGCCTGGGCGACGGTGACGGCGCCCAGGACCACCACCTTGGACATCAGGTAGGCGGACCGGGACAGGCCGACGGCGCGTTCGCGCTGGTAGATCACGCGTTCCTTGACGAGTTCGCGCACGGCGTTGGCCGCGCCGGTGAGGACCCCGCCCACGTTCAGGATGAGCAGGGCGTTCATGGCGGTCTCGGGGGTCAGTTCGCTGCCCGCCAGGGCGCGGGCCATCGCGCCCATGACGAAGGGCAGGGCGATCATGATGGCGAGGAACGTGCGGTCGGCGCCGAGGGCGGCGGAGTACCGCCGGATCAGGGTCCCCAGCTGGGCTCCCCAGCTCTGCGGCTTGGGCGGCGGCACGCGCAGCCCGGCGGCGGAGGCGGAGGGGGCGCCGTCGGTGCGGGCCCGTACGGGCGAGGCCGCGCTGGTGGCGTAGCGGCGCTGGTACGGCGACGCCCGGTACTCCGCCGCCCAGTCGCGGCCCTGGTCGTTCTCGAAGGCCTCGAAGGCCTCGGGCCACTGGTCGTAGCCGAAGAACGCGAGGGTCTTGTCGGGCGGCCCGTAGTACGCGATCCGGCCGCCGGGGGCCAGCACGAGCAGCCGGTCGCAGACGTCGAGGCTGAGCACGCTGTGTGTGACCACGACGACGGTGCGCCCGTCGTCGGCGAGACCGCGCAGCATGTGCATCACGGAGCGGTCCATCCCGGGGTCCAGGCCGGAGGTGGGCTCGTCGAGGAAGAGCAGGGAGGGCTTGGTGAGCAGTTCCAGGGCGACGGAGACGCGTTTGCGCTGTCCGCCGGAGAGGCTGTGGATCGGCTGGTCCGCGCGCTGGACGAGGCCCAGTTCGCGGATCACCTCGTCCACCCGGGCCTCGCGCTCGGCCTTGACGGTGTCCTGCGGGAAGCGGAGTTCCGCGGCGTAGGCGAGGGCGCGGCGGACGGTGAGCTGCGCGTGCAGGATGTCGTCCTGCGGGACCAGGCCGATGCGGCTGCGCAGTTCGGCGTAGTCCCGGTAGAGGTCGCGGCCGTCGTACAGGACGGTGCCCTGGTCGGCGGGGCGCAGGCCGGTGAGGGCGCCGAGCAGGGTGGACTTGCCCGCTCCGCTGGGTCCGACGACGGCGAGCAGGCACTTGCCGCCGACCGGGAAGGAGACGTGGTCGAGGAGCACCTTGCGGCCGCGGTCGACGGCGACGGTGAGGTCCTGGACGTCGAGGGAGACCTCGCCCGTGTCGACGTACTCCTGGAGCTGGCCGGCGATCAGGCAGAAGGAACGGTGGCCGACGCCGATGATGTCGCCTTCGGCGAGGCGGGCGGCGCGGTCCACGGGGAAGCCGTTGAGGTAGGTGCCGTTGTGGCTGCCGACGTCGGCGATCTCGTAGCCGCCGTCCGGGAGCGAGCGCAGTTCGGCGTGGCGCCGCGAGACGACGAGGTCGTCGAGGACGAGGTCGCTGCCGGGGTCGCGGCCAATCGTCAGGACCGTGCGCGGCATGCCGTGGCCGCGGGCCGGGAGCGCGCGGACGGAGGTGGGCTGCCGGAAGGTGCCGGTGAAGGCCGGGTTCGTGACGGAGGAGGGGCGCGGGGAGGGTGCGGGACGGCCGGGCGCAGCTGGGGCGGCGAAGACGGCGCGCGGACCGTCTTCGGAGTGGCCGAAGCGCAGCTCGCTGCCGGGGCCCACGCTCCAGGCCCGGACCCGGTGGCCCTCGGCGAAGGTGCCGTTCGTACTGCCCTCGTCCTCGACCGTCCAGTGGTCGCCCTCGGGGCGCAGCACGGCGTGGTGCCAGGAGACCCGCGCGTCGTCGAGGCAGATCTCGCAGCCGGGGTCGCGGCCCACGTGATAGGTCCGGCCCGGGGTCATCACCGTGGAGCCCCGGTCGGTTTCCATGACCAGTTCGGGGGCTGCGGGCACACCGTGACGCTGGGCCATGAGGCGATTTTCCCACGGCGCGGCCGTTCGGGCCCCTTCTCCGGCTCGTTCGCATCGCCGCAGGTCAGGGCGGTCTTATGGGGAATGACAACGGTCCCCGTTGCAGCCTTTGCCGTTCGCCTGCGGGTGCGCTTCACTTCACGCGTCGGATCCGAACGGACCTGACCGCGTCGGATCCGAACAGACCGGACGGAACGAACCGAACAGACGGGGGACCAGTCATGGGTGCGCACGACCACGCACACGACGACGGGCACGGGCACGGCCCGGGCGCGGCCGGCGGCCACGCCGGGCACGCGCACGGGGTCGCGGAGAACGCCGACCGCCGCTGGCTGGGGATCGCGCTCGGCCTGATCGGCGCCTTCATGGCGGTCGAGGTCGTGATCGGTGTCGTCGCGCGTTCGCTCGCCCTGATCTCCGACGCCGCGCACATGCTGACCGACGCGGTCTCGATCGTGCTGGCGCTGATAGCCATGCGGCTGGCCGCCCGGCCCGCGCGCGGCGGGTTCACGTACGGGCTCAAGCGGGCGGAGATCCTGTCCGCCCAGGCCAACGGGCTCACGCTGCTGCTGCTGGCGCTCTGGCTGGCGTACGAGGCGGTCCGGCGGCTGCTCGACCCGCCCGCCGTCCAGGGCGGTCTGGTGCTGGTGACGGCGCTGGCGGGCATCGTCGTCAATGTGGTCTGCGCCTGGTGCATCTCGAAGGCGAACCGGTCCTCACTGGCCGTCGAGGGCGCCTACCAGCACATCCTCAACGACCTGTTCGCCTTCATCGGGACCGCCGTGGCCGGTCTCATCGTGCTCACCACCGGCTTCGTCCAGGCGGACGCGATCGCGACGCTGATCGTGGTGGTACTGATGGTCAAGGCGGGCTACGGGCTGGTCCGCGAGTCCGGCCGGATCTTCCTGGAGGCCGCTCCCGCCCATGTGGACCCGGACGCGGTGGGCGACCGGCTGGTCGCCCACGCTCCGGTGGCCGAGGTGCACGACCTGCACATCTGGACGATCACCTCCGGGCAGGCGGCGCTCTCGGCCCACGTCCTGGTCGCACCGGCGGGCGACTGCCACGCCGTGCGCCGCGACCTGGAGGAGATGCTGCGCACGGAGTACGGGATCACCCACACGACCCTCCAGGTGGACCACGTGCAGGACGCCCTCCTGTCCGTCGGCCGCGCGGGCGAGCAGCCGCCCGGCCTGGCCGGGGACGGCCACTGCGCGGACGCCCACGGCCCGGTGCACCGCGAGGGCCCGCACGGGCACTGACCGGGGCCCGAGCGGGGGTGGTGACCCGGGCCCGCGCGGGGCATACATGGGTCCATGACGCAGAAGCGCAGCGCGGGCCTGCTCCTGTTCCGCCGGGACCCGCGGCAGGAGGAGCCGGGCGCCCCGGGGGGCGCCGGGGTCGAGGTCCTGCTCGGGCACATGGGCGGGCCGTTCTGGGAGCGGCGCGACGCCGGGTCCTGGTCCATCCCCAAAGGCGAGTACCTCGCGGACGAGAGCCCGCGGGACGCGGCCCGCCGGGAGTTCACCGAGGAGATCGGGCTGCCGCCGCCGGAGGGCGCCTACCTTCCGCTCGGCGAGGTCCGCCAGACGGGCGGGAAGCTCGTGACGGTCTGGGCGGTCGAGGCGGACCTCGACCCGGCGCTGATGCGGCCCGGGACCTTCACGATGGAGTGGCCGCCCGGGACGGGGCGGACGGAGGAGTTCCCGGAGCTGGACCGGGTCGCCTGGTTCGCACCCGAGACGGCCAGGAAGAGCCTGGTCATGTCCCAAGTCCCCTTTGTGGACCGACTGTTGGTGCTATTGAACGATTGACTCGACCTTGTCTTGCCAGCGGACCCGACTGCGTGGACATTACAACTCATGACGAGCGTCGTGCTGGTGGGAACCCTGGACACCAAGGGTGTCGAGTACGGCTGGTTGCGCGAGCGGATCACGCGCGCCGGCGTCGAGGTGGTCCTGGTCGACACAGGAATCATGGGCGATCCGCGGGTGCCCGCCGACGTACCGCGGGAAGCGGTGGCCCGGGCAGCGGGCGCGGACCTGACGCAGTTGCGGGCCGCCGCCGACCGGGGCGCGGCCGTCACCACGATGGCCCGGGGCGCGGAGGCGACCGTCCTGCGCCTGTACGCCGAGGGGCGGCTCGACGGCGTGCTGGCGATAGGCGGCAGCGGGGGCACCTCGATCGCCACCCGGGCGATGCGGGCCCTGCCCCTCGGGGTGCCGAAACTGATGGTGTCCTCGATGGCGTCCGGTGACGTGGCGCCGTACGTCGGATCGTCGGACATCACGATGATGTACAGCGTCGTGGACATCGCGGGCATCAACAGCGTCTCGGCGCCCGTCCTCGCGAACGCCGCCGAGGCCGTCACGGGGATGGCCGAGGGGTACGCGCGCGCCGCCCGCGACACGCCCCCGGCCCGCCTCGGGACCGGCGGCCGGCCGCTGATCGCGGCCAGCATGGCGGGCGTGACCACGCCCGGCGTGGACGCGGCCCGCGAGCGGCTGAGCGAACTCGGCTACGAGGTGCTCGTCTTCCACACCAGCGGCGCGGGCGGCCGCACCCTGGAGACGCTCGCCGGGCAGGGCCTCTTCACCGGCGTGCTCGACCTCACCCTCAGCGAACTCGCCGACGACCTGTGCGGCGGCGTCCTGACCGCCGGTCCCGACCGGCTCAGCGCCGCCGGACGGGCCGGGATCCCGCAGGTGGTGAGCCTGGGCGCGCTGGACATGGTGAAGTTCGGCCCGCTGGAGAGCCTGCCGGAGCACGCCCGCTACCGGCGGGTCCGGGTGCACAACCCGTCGATCACGGTCATCCGTACGACCCCGGCGGAGTGCGCCGAGCTGGGCCGCCGGGTCGCGGCCAAGCTCCGCTCGGCCACCGGTCCGACCGCCGTGTGCCTGCCGCTGCGCGGGCTGTCCACCCTGGGCGCGCCGGGAGGTCCGTACCACGATCCGGGCGCGGACCGGGCCCTGTTCACGGCGCTGCGCGAGGGGCTGCGGGGCAGCGCGGCCCGGCTCCACGACTACGACACCCACATCAACGATCCCGCGTTCGGGCGCGCGGCGGCCGACCGGCTGCACGACATGATCGGGGTGCGCCGAGCGGCGGCCTGAGGCCCGGCCGCCCGCTCCCGGTCACGAGGGTGGCCGACGGCCGGGAACGTGTGGCCGAGAACCAGTGGATGAGACAGCTGTACGGCCGGGAACCGGCCACGGCACAATCCGTGTCCCAGGAGATGGCCCGGCACCGCCGGACCGTCGGACGACAGCGCAGGACGCGGCGACGCCATGGCAGGGGGCGAACGATGAACACATGGACGGTCCCCGGTTACACGGAGAGCAGGGAACTCGGCGCGGGAGGCAGCGGGCGCGTGGTGCTCGCCGTGCACGACGCGACGGGCACGGCGGTCGCGGTCAAGTACCTCGCCGACCGGTTGCGCCGGGATCCGGCGTTCGTACGGGAGTTCCGGGCGGAGGCCCGGCTGCTCGGCGGGCTCCACTCGCCGTACGTGGTGGGGCTGTACGAGTACGTGGAGGCTCCCGGCGGCGCGGCCATCGTGATGGAGCTGGTGGACGGGATATCCCTGCGCGCGGTCCTGCGGAACTCGGGCGCCACCGACGCGGAAGCGGCCCTGGTGGTGCTCAAGGGGTCGCTGCTGGGCCTGGCCGAGGCGCACCGCGCCGGAGTCGTGCACCGTGACTACAAGCCGGAGAACGTGCTGGTCGCCCAGGACGGTTCGTCCAAGCTGGTCGACTTCGGGATCGCGGCGGGACGCGGCACGCAACCGGGCGTCGCGGGCACGCCCGCCTACATGGCCCCGGAGCAGTGGCAGGGCGAGCCGGCCTCGCCCGCCGCCGACGTGTACGCGGCGACGGCGACCTTCTTCGAGTGCCTGACCGGGCGCAAGCCCTTCGCCGGGGAGAACTTCGCAGAGCTCGCCGTCCAGCACATCGAGGCGCCGGTGCCCGAGTCCGAGGCCCCGGAGCCGGTCCGTCCGCTGATCCGCCGGGGCATGGCGAAGCAGCCGCAGGAGCGTCCGGAGAACGCGGATGCCTTCGTCGTGGAGCTGGAGGACGTGGCCCGCGCGGCGTACGGCCCCGACTGGGAGGAGCGCGGGCAGCGCAAGCTCGCGGCGCTGGCCGCGCTGCTGCCGCTGCTGTTCCCCTCGTCGGGTCCCCCGGCCGGGGGCACCACCGCGCTGGCCACGACCGTGCTGCCGCCGCCTCCGCCGCCGCCCCCGTCCTGGCAGCCGGGCCGGCGCGGCTGGATCGCGGCCGGGACCGCGCTGGTGCTGGGCGCGGTGCTGGTGTTCGCGGCCGAGGCGGTCGGGGCCTCCCCGGGCGGGAGTTCGGCGGTGAGCGCGTTCGCGACGACCAGCGCGGGACCGCCGGGACCGGGCGCGCCGACGGCCTCTCCTTCCCCGTCGGGCTCCGCCTCGCCGTCGCCGTCCGCGTCGGCTTCCGCCTCGCCCTCCCCCTCGCCCAGCGCGAGCGCGAGCGCCAGTACGAGCCCCAGCCCGAGTGCGTCGGCGTCCCCCACGCCGACCCCCACGCCCAAGCCGTCCAAGACCGTGCCGCCGAAGCCGACCGTGTCCGTCGGCTCCCTCTCGGTCGCCCTGCGCGCCGGTACCGGCGCCGGGCAGGCGACGGTCTCCCTCAAAGTGACGGGCGGTGAGGCGGGCGTGGTGCTGGAGTGGTTCCTGGGCAACTCCCCGGGCGACCTGCGGGTGGCGGACGGTTCGGGTTCCGCAATGACCCAGGGCGGGGCGCTGCCCCCGCAGACGCACACCTTCGCCCGGGGCCGCGGCTGCTACCTGAGCGTGCGCGTCACCACCACCCCCGCCGCGGACAACGGGTCGGCGACCGCCAGCCAGTACATCCCCCGCTGCCCGGTGCAGGAGGTACCGCGATGACCGGACCGCGTACCCCCGCACCCGCGCCGGAGGGCGACGACTACAGCGCGACCGTGCTCGGCAGCCACTGGATCAGCGGGCCGCCGGAGCGGTCCGACGGCCTGGCGGCGACCCTGCGTCAGGACGGCCCCGAGGCCGCCACCGCGCGTCTCGACGAACCCGGGGCCGAGGCCGCCACCGCGCGTCTCGACGGGCCCGGGGCCGCCACCGCCCGGTTCGAGCACCCCGAGGCCGTGCCCGACCGGGTGGAAGGCTCCGTCCTGCGCTTCGGGCCCGGGGTGACGGCCGCCCTGGCCGCGCCCTTCCCCGTGCCGGCGGGCGCGGCCGGCGCGCCCCGCCCCCGCGAAACGAA
>NZ_JBEXPB010000087.1:0-9895 GCF_040611795.1 Streptomyces sp. NPDC006529
CTCGGCGCACTCGTGCAGCAGGTTGGCCCGGCAGCGCGGACAGCCCGCTATCCACCGCTCCTCGGCCAGGTCGGCCAGGTGCACGGCCCGGCGCCCGTGCCAGCTCGTCGACGACGGCGACGTCCTGGAGGTCCACGAACGCTGGGCCCGCAACATCATCTGCGCCCTGGCCCGGCTCGACGGCCGGGTCGTCGGCATCGTCGCGAACCAGCCCGGTCACCTCGCCGGCGTCCTCGACATCGAGGCCTCCGAGAAGGCCGCGCGCTTCGTCCAGATGTGCGACGCCTTCAACATCCCGATCGTCACGCTGCTGGACGTCCCCGGCTTCCTGCCGGGCGTCGACCAGGAGCACGGCGGGATCATCCGCCACGGCGCGAAGCTCCTGTACGCGTACTGCAACGCCACGGTCCCGCGGATCTCGCTCATCCTGCGCAAGGCCTACGGCGGCGCGTACATCGTCATGGACTCCCAGTCGATCGGCGCCGACCTCACCTACGCCTGGCCCACCAACGAGATCGCCGTCATGGGCGCCGAGGGCGCGGCCAACGTCATCTTCCGCAAGCAGATCGCCGACGCCGAGGACCCCGGGGCGATGCGCGCCCGCATGGTCAAGGAGTACAAGGCCGAGCTGATGCACCCGTACTACGCGGCGGAGCGCGGTCTCGTGGACGACGTCATCGACCCCGCCGAGACCCGCGCGACGCTCATCAGCGCGCTGGCAATGCTCCGCAACAAGCACGCCGACCTGCCGTCCCGTAAGCACGGCAACCCCCCGCAGTGACACGAAGCCCCCGAAAGGCCGCTGAACACATCATGACCGCGCAACCGAACGGCGTGACCGCGCCCGTGCCGCCGTCCGTGGCCCCGCCTGTGAGCCCGTCCGTGGCCCCGCCCGTGCCGCCGACGGAGACCGACCGGACCCTGCACTTCGCCGGTTTGGCCACCTTCGGCCGCATCCCCCGCCTCGACCAGGTGGACAAGGCGGACATCGCCGTGGTCGGAGTCCCCTTCGACGGGGGCGTCACCTATCGCCCGGGCGCCCGCTTCGGCAGCAACGCCATCCGCGAGGCCTCCCGCACCCTGCGCCCCTACAACCCGGCGCAGGACGTCTACCCCTTCCACTACAGCCAGGTCGCGGACGCGGGAGACATCAGCGCCAACCCCTTCAACGCGGCCGAGGCGGTGGAGACCATCGAGGCCGCCGCCGACGAACTGCTCTCCGGCGGGGCCCGGCTGATGACGCTCGGCGGCGACCACACCATCGCGCTGCCGCTGCTGCGCTCGGTCGCCAAGAAGCACGGCCCGGTCGCGGTCCTGCACTTCGACGCGCACCTGGACACCTGGGACGACTACTTCGGCCAGCAGTACACCCACGGGATGCCCTTCCGCCGGGCCGTGGAGGAGGGTGTCATCGACACCTCGGCCCTCTGCCACGTGGGCACCCGGGGTCCGATCTACGGCAAGAAGGACCTCGACGACGACGCCAAGCTCGGCTTCGGCATCGTCACCTCGGCCGATGTGATGCGGCGCGGGGTCGACGAGATCGCGCAGCAGCTGCGCGAGCGCGTGGGTGACCGGCCGCTCTACATCTCCATCGACATCGACGTGCTGGACCCGGCCCACGCCCCCGGCACCGGCACCCCGGAGGCCGGCGGCATGACCTCTCGGGAACTGCTGGAGATCCTGCGGGGTCTGGCCGACTGCCAGTTGGTCTCCGCCGACATCGTGGAGGTCGCGCCGGCCTACGACCACGCCGGTATCACCTCGGTGGCGGCCTCGCACGCCGCCTATGAGCTGATCACGATCATGTCCAAGCAGATCGCCCCGGTCCGGTGGGGCATGGCGTAGTCGGCGCCGCGGTGGGAGCCGGAGCGTGCGGCCGCCGACCACGCCCGCGCGCCCCGCACTGCGCCGGCCGCCCGATCACCACCCCGGGCCTTCCCCCATGAAGGTGGGCACGCGGTTATTGGTCACACGGCGAGTGTGAGTTCAGCGGCGTGGTGTCGGCGTCGGTGCTGAGGTGGCCGTCGGCGACGTGCCGGCGGCGGGTGTTGTAGCGGGTCGGCCAAGCGAAGACCGTTCTTCTGCAGGTGGCGGCGTCACCGTAGTCGTGGATGCCCGTAGGCGCGGTTACGTGTCGGGGCAGCAAGCGAATGAGCTGGCGGGTGTAGGGACCAGGTGTCGTGCGGGCGGTGCCGGGGTTGCTTTCGTCTCCAGGCTGAGCAGATGGATCAGTGCCTGCTTCAGGTCGCGCCCCGGGTGTGCCGGGTCGGCGGCCCTGTTGAAGCACCGTTCCACGACGTTGCGGCGCTTGTAGACATCGCGGGCGAAGGCCGGCGGGCGGCCGCCGAGGCTGCGGCGCCGGGCCCGGTTGGCGATCTGGTCCTTCCGTTCCGGGATGGTGTGGCTGATGCCCCGGCACCGCAGCCAGGTCCGGATCGCTTCCGAGCTGTAGCCCTTGTCACCGAGGACGTGATCGGGCCTGGTTCTGGGGCGGCCCGATCCGGTCCGGGGCACGCGTATCGCGTCCATCACGGCGGTGAACTGAGTGCAGTCGTTGGTGTTCCCGCCGGTCAGGACGAAGGCGAGCGGTCGGCCGGAGCCGTCGCAGGCCAGGTGGATCTTGCTGGTCAGCCCGCCGCGGGACCGGCCGATGGCTGGGCTCTGAAGCCCCCTTTTCGGGCCCCGGCCGCATGCTGGTGGGCGCGGACGACGGTGGAGTCCACCGAGACCAGCCACTCGATATCGCCTGCCTCGTCCGCTTGCGCCTGCGCGGCCCGGAGCATCCGCTCGAAGGTTCCGTCCGACGCCCACCTGCGGAAACGCGTGTGGAGGCTGGCCCACGAGCCGTATCGCTCAGGCCGCCAGGCGACCCCGGTCCGGAACTTCCACACGATCCCGTTCAGGACCGTCCGGTCGTCCAGCCGCGGCCGCCCCGGCACAGGCCGAGGCAGCAACGGCCGCACAAGTTCCCACTCGGCATCGGACAGTTCATGGCGACGGATCACGACACGTGATCCACAACCCAACGCCGTCCGATTCGCACCTGAACGTTGGCATCAGCCCGCGGCACGGTGACGATCCGCCCAGCGCTGATGGCTATGGCCAGGCCGTTTGCCTGTCCTGCCCTGCGGTGTACAGCAGCCTGCGGGACCGGAATTGGTGTGACTACGATCCGCACGGCGGCCGTCTCGTGCGCCACCGTGCACCGCGAACCACTTCAGGCAGCCATCCACGGAACACGGCAGGCGTGGGGGGCCATTCCCTCGGGACACAAAGTCTTGATCACTGTCTTGCGGATCGCACGCCATGTCCGAAGGGAACACACCAAGTGGACGCGCAGTTCGACGGGTTGCCGTGAGCCGCTGCTCTGAGCAGGATGTTCCACGGCCCACTGTTCCGCCAGAGAGCCGTACACGTCATCAGTCGACAGCTCGCTCCCGGGAAAAGTTTGTGCGACGGTCTCACTGATGATCCGGGCGCTCCGAGAGCCCACAGCGTCCTCAACGAGTTTCTTGACCCATGCCAGCCCCTGCTCGTCTGTGTACAAGCCGAACCTCAGGTCGCGCGCCCTCACCGCATCAGTCCTTTGTGATGGTCGTCATCGCTCTTGGCGAAGACGGCGGTGAACCAGGAGTAGACGGGAGCGAGCGTTGGTGATGCGGGCCATCCATTGATCGTTGCCAGGAGCTGCCAGTAGCGCTCGGCGTGGGGGTCGGCTGTTGTCTGCAGGCGGGCGAGGAGCCAGCGGCGCAGACTGCCTTCGTCGGCACGCTCGAATGCCTCGGCGTAGAGGCCGCCCAGCGAGTCGGTAAGGGACGCACCGTTGGCGGATGCGGGCAGGAGGCCGGCGGATGCGGCCTCGTCGATTCGTTCACGCATCGCCTGGTTGAGAGCGTTGTGCAGAGTGCTGACGTCCTCCTGGCCGTGAGCGGGTGCGGTCTGCGCGGGCTCGGCCCTTGCGGTCGCGGCCGAACGGGTACACAGCGGTGCCCAACTCCCCCTCCGATGTCGCCGCCGGCGCAGTCACAGGCCTGATCGCAGCCGCTCTCATCCGGGCAACGCCGCGCCTGCTGATCCGCGCGTGGAGATGACCTCGCTCGTAGGCGGGTGACCGGCTGCTTCCGGGGTACGCGCGCCGTGACAGCAGCATGGACATTTCAAATAGGAAGAGGTCTTCCATGGCGGCTCGTTTCGAGGTCCGGCACCAGCCGGCCAAGGGCTATCACTTCGTTCTGATCGCAGCGAACGGGCAGGTCATTGCGACCAGCGAGCACTACGAGACCCACCGCGCCTGCCTGAACGGCATCGACTCCGTCAAACGCAACGCCGATGCCCCCATCCAGGACGACACCGCTACCCATTCGGGCCGTTGACCGGCGCGGCACCACACAGGTGACACGAACGGCGGCCATCGTGCAGCCATCGCGCCCCAACGCACCAAGCATGCAGAGAAGGTAAAGACACATGAGCGCCGCCGGACGAGTCCCGAACCACCACAGTCCTGAGGAATCGGTGGGAGACCTCGTATCACGGGCGTCACAGCAAATCTCGGAGCTGGTTCACGAGGAGATGCAGCTGGCCCGGGCGGAAATGGCCGAAAAGGGCAAGCGCTTCGGCGTGGGCGGCGGTCTGTTCGGCGGGACCGGCCTGGTCGGCATCCTCGCCGCGCAGGCGCTGGTCGGCGCGGTGATCGCAGCCCTCGCCCTGTTCCTGCCGGTCTGGGCCTCAGCTCTGATCACCGCCGCCCTGCTGGCAGCCGTAGCCGCGGGGATGGGCGCGGCGGGCAAGAAGCAGATCGCCAAGGCCGGCACCCCGGCACCCGAGCAGGCCATCGACAGCGTCAAGGCCGACGTGGCCGAGATCAAGGAGGCAGCACACCGATGAACACTCCTTCCCAGGGCGACAAGAAAGCCGCGCCCACTCCCGAGGAGCTGCGCAAGCAGGTCGAGCACACACGCGACGAGCTCGGGCAGACCGTGGAGGCGCTGGCGGCCAAGGCCGACGTCAAGGCGCAAACCAGGGAGAAGGCGGCCGAGATCAAGGAGCAGGCCGCCGAGAAGGCCAGCCTCGTCGGTGACCAGCTCCGTGAGAAGGCAGCGCAGGCTGCTCAGTTGGTCAAGGACAAGACCCCCGATCCGATACTGGACAAGGCCAACCACGCCGCAGCGCAGGTCCGCGACACCGCGGCACGCGCGGGGCAGCTCGCCGCCGAGAAGACACCAGACCCGGTCCGTGAGAAGGCCGAGTCGGCCGCGACCATGGCGAAGGCCAACCGCACCCCCCTGATCGCCACAGCCGCTGCGTTCGTCGCTTTCCTGCTGCTGCGCCGCAGCCGGAAGCGCCGGTGACGTCAGCAAAGACCCCTACAGGCCGGTCGGCCTGGCGTTCGGCGCCGCGAGCGGCATGATCGTCGGCGCGGTTCCAAGTAGGCGTGGGAGACAGTCGGCCGCAAAACGACGGTGCCCCGAACGCGCAGGGAGTCCGGCTTGCCGCAGCTCTGTACGGCGCGGTCTTCGCCGTCGTCAAGGCCGCCGTCGAACGGTTGGGTGCCACCACCACCCGGCGCCTGACCGGTACCTGGCCGGGCTGCACAACGCGTGGGCGGCGTCGGAATGCCGGCGCCGCCATGCCCTTGTAGTCCGAGAACTGATGGAGGACATCGTGGCCGCGTACCCCGGGCTGCCCACCTTCGCAGCCGCCGCCTTCACCACCGCCGTGCTCCTCGCCCGCTGGTGGGCCACCCGCGCAGTCCGTGACGCGCACGGTGCCAGCGCTGCCAAGGCGCCCTGGCGACGCTCAGCGCCCCCGCCGGCCGGCACGGACACCGTCCACGATCATGTGGCCGAGCTTCATGCCTCGTTCCTGGATCCGACCCTGCGGGAAACCGACGCCCACCTTGAGCAGTACTGGAACAAGCTCACGTCCCTCTACCCGCCCCGTGACAGCGAGCGTCGACACAGGTAGAAACCGGGCCTCACCCCGCAGGCTGTCGTCGAACGTCCCTGGTTGGACCGACCGGGCGCCGCCGCGCGTCAGCAGGTCGGCCGACCGGCAGTGAGCCGACACCCAGGGCGGGTATCGCCCGTTGCCCGGGGCACACGAAGCTCATGCACGGACAACCTGCGCCTCCCACGAGCAGACCTCTTGCGCCGGATGCGCATTCCCACCATCACAGCTGCCACGCCGTGCCCCCACGTACCCCCCCCGCTGTCCGACCCCGCACCCGTCAGTGATTGACAACGAACCGTTCAGCCGTCAGAGCCCGCGTTAGGAAACGGCGCGCCCCCTGGCGCCGGGCGTGCCCCACAGGTGACGTCCGGCAGACCAAGCGACTGAGGAGCGGCCAGCCACACCCGCGGACTCCGAAGAGCCTCAAGGAGTGAGAAGTGAAGGGCTTCCGCAGCTTCATCCTGCGCGGCAACGTGGTCGACCTGGCCGTCGGCATCGTCATTGGAGCGGCATTCACCGCCGTGGTGAACGGCTTCGTCGGCGCCTTCCTGACACCACTGGTCGGGTTGGCCACCGGCGCCACCGGCGACATGAGCCGCAAGACCTTCACCGTGGGTACCACCGAGTTCCCCTACGGGGCCTTCATCAACGCGGCGATCAGCTTCCTTCTCCTCGCCTGCGCCCTGTACTTCCTGGTCGTGCTCCCGATCAACAAGTTGCACGAGCGCCTCGCCCCGCACCAGGATGTCCAGGCCCCCAAACGGGACTGCCCCGAGTGCCTCAGCCCTGTCCCCGCCCAGGCCCGACGCTGTGCCTCCTGCACGGTGCCCCTGCCCGCCGTCCCGGCCCAGGCAGGGGAGACCACGCAGCGGGCCGGGTGACCACAACGCCCTCCGGCCGGGCGGAGTTCGGGCTGCCGTTTCCACTGGAAACGGCCGAAGTTCTCGTCAGGGACGGACTTGACCGGCCGACAGGATCAGCTGGTTGTCAGTGACCCTTCCTATGCTGGCGCCATGAAGATCACCAAGCGGACACTTGCGGAGGCCTGGCAGCGAACGGCCGCCGAACACGCCCTGCTCCACAAGGTCGTGCTGCCGCCCGTGGCCCTCTCGGCCGACGAGTTGGAGGCGTGGGCCGACCACGCTGAAGAGGCCGAGGACGACAGCCTGTGTCTGCTGCTGGACGAGGACGGCACGGTGCGTGGCCATCACGGCCCCTACCGGGAGGTCTTTGCGACGCGAGACCTCGACCAGGTGCTTTACCTGATCGCCGAGGCCGCGATGGGCCGGCACGGCGGCAGCCCTGAGGAGACGGCAGGCGCGCTGGACAGGATCGATCCGGCCTGGGGAAGACGGTTCCGCAGTGGCGGCCTGGACGACAGGAGGACGGTCGAGGTGTGCGGGCGCGATCCGCTGGAGGGGCTCGCCTGGATAGCCGGTTCCTGGCGTGAGCAGAACCCGTACACGACGCTCGCCTTCTTCCGCGCGGCGCCCGGGCAGCCCGTCGACGCCGAGCGGCTGGCCTTGCTGTACGGGGCCGACCCCGCGCAGGTCGCAGCCGGTACGCGACTGAAGGACCTGCAAGCCCTGGACAGCGGCCGGGCCCACTGGGACCGCCAATGGGAGAGCTGCTGCTTCGGGCAGGCGGGCGGGTGGACGTTCCTGCTGCACCACGACACACCGCCGGGGTCCTTCGCCGACAAGGAAGCGTACGAGGCGCTCGGGATCAGGGAGAGCATCTGGCTGACCGCCACCTCCGCGAAGGCCATCTACACCTTGGACTACATGCGGGACGGCCGCCGCGTTGACGACGACTGGGGCATGCTGGAGCTGATCTGGTACGAGCGCGGCCGTGCCCCCTATCTGCGGGGCGGCGAGCTGGACTTCCTCAACCAGGCACTGCGACGTGCCGAGCTGGATCACCCCGCGCTGACCAGCACGTTCGAGCTGTACTTCCACGCCTTGGAGGAGTCTCTCGGTCTGTGTCTGCCGCGCCGGGAGTTCGCGGAGGGAGAGGTGCGGGCCGCGTACTGGGCCGAGGAATAGTGGTGAATGCGGCGCTCCAGTACACGGGCGCCTCTGGCCTTGCGATGCACGGCACCAGACACTGCCGGCTTCACCGGCACGATCCAGAAGAGACGGCTGGGTTAGAAGGGCGGCCAGTCGGAACCGGGAGGCGGAGCGGGAGAGACACGGTTACCGTTCCGCATCTCCAGTGGCCAGCGCGCGTCGATGACTGCAGCGGCCTCCTTGCGCCCGTCGCAGGCACTCGGCCACCCGTGCATCCACATGTACGGCGAGGCGGTGAGCCCCTCATGGGTCAGACCGCACAGCGTCCCACCAAAGCCGTCGGCAGAGTACGCGTACGCCACGTCGTACGCGTGCGCGACATCCTTCGGCAGCTGCCGGGATTCCGCCCGCTCCCACGGTATGTAACCGTATTGCGGCCGCGAGACCTCGCGCGGGTCGTATCCGAATTCGGTCCAGGCGTAGCACCAGGAACAGAACCAGCGTTCCTTCACCGCCATGTCCCGCGGCATCTGCAGTTCAGCCACCGGCATGCGTCGCATCTCACGGCCGCAGACATCACACATCACGCCGCATTGTGCCTGACCATTAGCCGTCCCACATCCGCCGTCGCCTGCGGCGCACCCGTCCGGCAAGAACCGGGAGGGATGACCTGGCCCTGTGGCTGCCACTGCGGACACCGCGCAAGCGCGCCGCCGCCCGCTGCTTCGGCGACTGCGACGAGTGCTTCGCCCCGAAACCGGAGTTCGACCGCCGCCTCCACGAGGTGCTTGTGCAGCGTAAGCGCACCGCGACCAGACAGCCCAGCCATGGGCCGCCGCGCGGCCGCACGCTGGCGCACCACAGGCGGAGCCGAGCCATGGGCACTGGTCCTCCACGAACCAGGCTCCGTCCCCGCCCTCGCCGCCACCACCGCCGTTTTGGCCACCGGCGCCCCTGACATGGCAGGCATCCGCAAATACTCCCGCCCGGGCCTGCGGGCTCCTTGGATCCTGGATCAGGGAACGCCCCTGTGGCAGTGCGGGCGTTCCCTGACCGTTCATTTAGTGAATGTGGCGTCAGCCGCCGACGTGGTAGCCGTCGTACTTGCCACCCACGCAGGCGAGGAAGATGTAGCGGAAGACGATTTGGCCGCCACCGTCCACACACTTCTGAGGGCTCACGTACTGAATGCCGACCGGGGCGGCAGTGGGGGTGCCGGCGGCGGAGGCAACTCCGGTACCGGCAGCGCCGAGGCCCAGGGTGAGGGCCGATCCCAGCATGGCGAGAGAGACCAGGCGTCGTCGCATCAATTTGCTCCATTGTGAGAGGGGTTGTGAACGAAGAGAACGTAGCGATGGGGGTGGTGCGGTGGATAGGTTTGGGCGGTTTACCGGGGTTGTTCAGGGGGGTGCTGGGGTCGGGTAGGGGGTCCGCGCCGGCCCTCTCTTGGCGCCGCGCGCGGTCAAGCGGGGCGGGCCACCGCGCACGCTCATGTGCACGGTGTTCACGTGGACGTGGACGTGGACGTGCAGGCGCGGGGGCAAGCGCGACCCCGGCCGGCCCGAAGCCCGCCTGACGGTGCCGCCCGGGATGGCCATCTCGGCGGCGGTGAGGCCCTCCAGGGCCTGGCGCTGGACGGATCTCGGGAGGAACCGTCCGCGTTTCACCGTGGTGGCGCGTCCAGGGCGGACACGCCGCCGAGGAGCCTCTCGGACCGCCCATCACCCAACCGGCCGAATTCGAAGAGGAGGACTTCCTACGGACGGTCCTTCTGCCTGGTGGGGAGCGCGGGGTCACCGTCCAGCGGCTCGATAGGCCATCGAACGGGTCCGGGCGGCACGGGCCGCACTGCGCTGAACCCCCTACCATCCCTCGGCGCCGCGCCCGGCACCACCCCCGCCGCCAGGTGCGTGGCCACCAGCGGCCCCGGCAGC
>NZ_JBEXPB010000088.1:0-9591 GCF_040611795.1 Streptomyces sp. NPDC006529
GTGGCGAACCACGGGGGTGCTCGCCACGGCGTGTACGAGACCGCCCTGTCGCGTTCCCCGCCACCGCGCCCGACCGTCCCGGCTCAGGAGGCCCCCCTCCCCGCCAGGGCACCGCCCTGCCCGAAACCGGTCTCGTACCGCGCTCCCGCCCCTTCCGTTAGCAAAACTCAAGCGTGGCGCCCACATCACCCCCTGAACGTTAGTAAAGTCCCTCTCATGACTTCGCCCTCGTCTCAGAACGACCGAGAGAAGGTCGTCTCCAAGCTGCCTCCGTGGCTGCGCCAGGAGTTGAAAATCCGCACGGCACAGCTGCGGGTGGACATCCAGGACGCCGTCCACCAAGGCATCTCCCACTGGAGCGCCCTCGCTTCCGCCCCCTCCCCCGTCGACACCTCCGGCGCCGAATCGTTCTCCACCTGGCTGCCCGCCGGCCAGTGGGAGTCGTTCCGCTCGACCGCCAAGGACCGCGGTGTCTCCCTCATCCAGGGACTCGCCCAATCCGTCGGGCTGTGGCTGGAGATGAACCCGGCCCCCACCGTCAAGCGTCCCTCCGTGGTCCGCCGCATCATCGTGTGCAACCAGAAGGGCGGAGTCGGCAAGACCGCCATCACCGCCGGTACCGCCGAAGCCCTCGCCGAGGACCCGGCGAGCCTCCACCCGGTCCGCATCGCCCGCCAACTGGCCCGCCTCGCGGCGGAAGAGCCCCTGCACACCACCGAGCCGCACGCGGCACAGGCACCGGCCGACGCGCCCCTCCCCCACTCCCCCACGAACCCGTTCGACCTGGAGGACCTCCCGGGCCTCGGCATGCGCGTCCTGCTCGTAGACTTCGACCCCCAAGGCCACCTCACCAAGCAGCTCGGCCAACAGCCGCTCCCCATCGGCGGCGACAGCCTCACCTGCCACATGGCCAGTGAAGCCAAGGGCCCCCTCGCGGACCTCATCGTCCCCATCGCGGACGACCGCTTCGGCGACCGGCTGCACATCCTCCCCGCCTGCACCGACGCCTTCCTCCTGGACGTCCGCCTCTCCACCGTCCGCGCCCGCGAGGCCGCCCTCGAACGCGCCCTCGCCCCCGTCGAGTCCGACTACGACGTGATCCTCGTGGACTGCCCCCCGAGCCTCGGCCTCAGCATGGACGCGGCCATCTACTACGGCCGCCGCCGCGACGCGGAACAGCCCGGCGCCTCGGGCGCGCTGATCGTCGTCCAGGCCGAGGACTCCTCCGCGGACGCCTACGATCTGCTCACCTCCCAGATCAACGACCTCCGCGACGACCTCAGTCTGGACATCGACTACCTCGGCCTCGTCGTGAACCTCTACGACGGCCGGCGCGGCTACATCGCGACCTCCTCGCTGCAGGCCTGGATGGACATAAAGGATCCGCGCGTCGTCGCCATCGTCCCGGACCTCAAGGAACAGCGTGAGGCCGTCCGCGTGAAGCAACCGCTGTTCGTCTACGCGCCCAAGGGCGACCAGGCCATCGCCTTCCGCGCACTCGCCAGGGAGATCTCATGAGCAAGGCCGACAAACTCGGGGTCTCGGCGTCCTTCGCCCGCGCCCAGCCCGTCGGGGTCAGCTCCCGGCGCGCGGCCATCGCCGAAGCCACCGGAGCGCCCACCTCCGGAGTGGTCCCCCCGTCCGAGGTGCCGATCGAAGCCCTCGCCCACAACCCGTTCAACCTCCGCGAGGACCTCACGGAAATCGACGAGCTCGCCCAGTCCCTGATTTCCCGGGGCCAGCTCCAACCCCTCGCCGTCGCCACCCGCATGGCCTTCATGGAGGCCCACCCGGGCCAGACCGACGGCCTGGGCCGGGCCCCGTACGTCGTCATCGACGGCAATCGCCGACTCGCCGCCGCTCAGCTCGCGGGCCTCAAGACGATGCACATCCACGTCAACGACGCCCTCTCGACCTCGGCCGCGGACATCCTGGAATCGGCTCTCATCGCCAACGTCCACCGCGTCGACGTGGCCCCGATGGACCAGGCCCGCGCCCTCCAGGAACTGGTCGACGTCCACGGCTCCCAGGCCCAGGTGGCCAAGCGCCTCGGCAAGACGCCCGCATGGGTCTCCCAGCGCCTCACCCTCCTGAACCTCACCCCGACCCTCCAGGAGAAGGTCGACACGGGCGAGCTCAAGGTGGAACCGGCCCGCCGGATCGGCCGCCTCCCCCAGGAGTCCCAGGCCGCCGCGGCGGAGGAGACCATTAACGCCGTTAACCCTCCGCGCCAGCGCACCCGTCCGACCCCGCCCACCGTTAACGGCGTTAACGCCGTTAACGCCCCGACGACCACACCCCGCCCCGAAACCCCAGCCCCGACCCCCGCCCCCGCACCCGCCGCCCACCGCATCACCATCACGACGGAATCCCCGGAAACCATCGCCGACGCCCTGACCGCCCACCTCACCCCGGACGAGCTCAAGGCCGTCACCGAACTCCTCATGACACGCATCTGACGCGGGCGGCACACTCCCGGGGGCGCTGACGGCATTAACGCCGTTAACGCCCCCGCGTGCGTTTCGTGTGCGTTCAAACGTGCGACTGGACTAAGATCCGCTACGGAGGTAGGTACATGCCCGACGAACAAGAAAGCCTCTTCGCAGCGGTCGACGCCCTGCTGGAGGAAGCCGCCGCCCAGGACGCGCTCCCGCACCCCGACGAACGCAAGCGCCTGCGCGAAGCCGCGGGCCTCAGCCAGGACCAGATCGCCAAGGCCCTGTCCGTCCGCCGCGAAACGGTGACCTCCTGGGAAACGGGCCGTACGGAACCCCGCCCCCCGAAGCGCGCGGCCTACACCCGCCTCCTCGACGGCCTGGCCACCCTCCACCCGCACCGCATTAACGCCGTTAACGCCCCCGCCACCACCCCGCCGACCGTTAACGCCGTTAACACCCCGGCCCCCCACCCGGCCTCGACCCCGCCAACCGTTAACGCCGTTAACACCCCCGCCCCGGCAATTCCCCCCACCGAGGCACCGGCCACCCCAGCGCCCACCATTAACGCCGTTAACACCCCGGCACCGGCCACTCCCCCCACCGAGCCGGGATCCCCCATCCCGCCCAGCGTTAACGCCGTTAACGCTCCGGCCCCCCACCCCGCCCCGGCCGCGCCACCCGTCGACGGCGTTAACGCCGTTAACGCCGAACCCACCCCACCCCAAGCCCCGGCCGCTCACCCCCAGCCCCCCGCCACCCCGGCCGCACCCCGAGCCACCCCCCGCCGCACCCTTTCGCCCTCCTCCCCCACCTCCCCGTCCCACGCCCCTTACACCCCCCTGGCCGTCCTGGACGGCAACGCCCAGGCCCACACCACCGGCGGCCTCATCCTCAGCCTCCCCCCCAAGGCCGCCACGGATCTCCCCGCCCTCATCACCTGGGCCCTCAGCGAAGAAGCCGGCCTCCGCTCCCCCCGCCTCCACCGCAACGGCAAGGACGGCGACCCCCTCCTCGTGCTCACCGCCGAGGCAACCGAAGCCCTCGGCCTCCCCCTCACCCTCGAAGACCGCCGCGGCCTCCGGCTCCCCGACGACCACCCCGTGGTCCGGCAGCTCGCCAAGAGCAAGTGGCAGCTGACCCGCCGCGGCTTCGGCCCCTGGGCCCGCGTCTACCGCCCGGCCTCCCCCACCACCGGCCGCCAGTGCGTCCAGCTCGCCGTGCTCCCCTGGGCCGCGCTCGACCCCCGCGCCTGGGGCGAGGGCACCGCGGACCTCCCGGCCCCCGAACTCGCCCTGCTCCTCACCACCTACGCCACCCGCGTCCTGACGCCCCGCGGTTCCACCGCCGTCACCGGCCTGGAACTCATGACGGCCCTGCGCCCGCCGACCCGCGCCGTCCGCAACCCCGAGACCAACGTCTGGGAGTCGGCCCCCGTCCCCGGTTCCCTCACCCGTCCCGTCGACCCGGCGCCGCCGGAGGCCCCCGACGAACACCCGGTCGTCGCCGCCCTCTACCCCCGGGCCCACCAGCGCACCCCGGACCAGGTCCTCGACGAAGAGGCGTACGACTGGATCCGTGACCCCGAGCTCCTCACCGACGCCGAATGCGCCCGCACCCACGCGGTCGGCATCGACGTCAACATGGCCTTCGCCGCGGCCGCGAACCGCCTCACCGTCGGCCTCGGCCCGGCGGTCCACACTGCGGCCCCCCGCTTCGACCCGAAGATCCCCGGCTGCTGGCTCGCCGACCTCTCGGGCCTCTCCCTGGACCCCCGCCTGCCGAGCCCCTTCACCCCCCACGGCAAGCCCCCCACCGGCCCGGCCTGGTACGCGACCCCGACCCTGGCCTACGCGCAGGAGCTGGGCCACGCCGTCGCGCCCACCGAAGCGTGGCTCCGCCCGGACAACGGCGCGTACCTCGACGCCTGGTACAGCCGCCTGCGCGACGCCTACATGGCCACGATGGCCGACCTCGGCGTCACCTCCGGCGGCACCGACGAGGCCTTTCTCCACGCCATGTCGCTCCACAAGCAGAAGGATCCCGCCCTGGCCGCGGTCCTCTCCGCCATCAAGGCCACCGTCAAGGGCGGCATCGGCAAACTCCGCGAACGCCCCCAGGGCGCCGGCTACCGCCCGGGCGAATCCTGGCCCGCCCTGGAACGCCCCACCTGGCGCCCCGACATCCGCGCCGCCGTGATCTCCGCGGCCCGGGTGAACATGCACCGCAAGATGCTGAAGCTCGCCACCGCCGCCGACCTCTACCCCATCGCGGTCCTCTCCGACTGCGCGGTGTACCTGTCGAACGGCCCCAGCCCCCTGGACTTCCTCCCCCGCACCCCCGACGGCAAGCCCGTGCCGGGCGGCTTCCGCCTCGGCGTCAGCCCCGGGATGGTCAAGCACGAGGGCACCCAACCGCTCCTCTGGGCCGTCGGCCTCCTCGACGAGGGCCACAACCCCGCCCGCCACATCAAGGGCCACGACGCCGCGTCCGACGGAGAATAAAGAGACATGTCAAGCAACATCGAAGACAGCCTCGCGCAAGCGGACGAACACAACTTCACACGACCGATCCCGAAGTCCCCCCAGGCCCGCATGAGGTTCCTGCTCAAAACCGAAAAGAACTCGACCAAAGCGGTCGCACAGCGTCTCGGCATCTCCCCCCGCACCGTCGAGCGCTACCTCAAGGGCCAGATCAAGACTCCCCGCCCCGAACTGGCGGCCCGCCTGGAAGCCGAGGTCCGCAAGAGCTGGCAGCCCCTGGTCCGCAAGCGCGCCCGGGCGAAAGCGGCCAAGTCCACCGGCCTCGTCGTGGAGACCCGCGCCCGCTTCGGCTTCACCGCCGCCCCCGGCACCACCGACGACGGCCGCATGCGCCGCATCACCCAGCACCTCCCCCCGGAGTACGCCGCCCGCCTCTTCGCGGCCCAGGAATCCGGCGCCACCGAAGCCGAACTCCGCCACATCACCGCCCAGGGCCTCCAGGACGTCTACTTCCGCGACCAGGGCTCCCGCGCCCCCGGCCTCCTGGTCGACTTCACCGACATCGACTACATCGACTTCGACTTCTGACCCGCCGCGTCCAAGACTGTGCGCAACAAGGCGGCCATCGATCGACCGGCCACCCGCAGCGGTTCCGGATCCCGGGCAGCCCGGCTGAGCATGAAGGCACCCTCCAACATCATGATCATCGAGTACGCGAGGGACCGCGCCGTACTCGGCTCGGTCACCCGACGGCCGAACCACTGTGCCGCCGCGGCGACCCACTCCTCGAAAACCTCCGCCGTCGCGGTGCGCAACACCTCATTGCTGCTCGCGACCTCCAGGGCCACCGTCCCGATCGGGCACGCGTCGGCGTAGTCGGCCGCAGCAAGGTCATCTGCAGCAGCATCGAAGGCGCGCACGAGGGACTCCACCGGATCGGGCACGCTGTCCAGCAGCGCCAGGACCATCCGGCCGTACTCGGTTCCCGACACGCGGATCATGTCCTCGGCCAGCTCTTGCTTGCCCCCGGGGAAGAAGTGGTAGATCGAGCCGAACGGTGCGTCCGCCTCCGCCGCGATCCGCTTCAGGCCGGTGGCCGAGTAACCGTGTCGGCGGAACAGCACCGCGGCGGCCCGCTGAACTCTGGCTCGCGTGTTCGGCTCTCCCATTGCCCTCCACCCCCTTTCCCCGCAAGATTACAGTAGAACGATCTATCAAGTGAGGGGCTGGCATGCCGAGGATCGAGTTGTCGTCCGGACCGATCGACTACCAGGACACCGGTGGTGAAGGGCCCGTACTGGTCCTCGCCCACGGTTTACCCATGAACGAGACCCAGTGGCGCAAGGTGGTCCCCTTGCTGGACGGGTACCGCTGCGTCCTGCCCACGCTGCCCCTGGGCGGTCACCGTCAGCCGATGAAGCCGGATGCCGATCTGTCCCAGCGCGGTGTTGCCCTGCTCCTGGGCGAGTTCATCGAGGCGCTCGGTCTGGACCGGGTGACCCTCGTCCTCAATGACTGGGGCGGCGGTCAGTTCCTGGTGTCGGAAGGGCAGGACCAGCGCATCGCCCGCCTGGTGCTGGTGGCCTGCGAGGCATTCGACAACTTTCCCCCCGGGCCGGCCAAGGCCATGGCACAGGTCTGCAGGATTCCCGGCGCCGTCTGGCTGCTGACGCGGCTCATGCGCGTTCCCGCCTTCCGCCACAGCCGGGGCGGATACGGCGGGATGAGCCTGCGCGGAGTGCCCGACGAGATCATGGACGACTGGTTCGCGCCCGCCACCCGCAACAGGGCCATCCGCAGGGACTTCGCCAAATTCGCCACCGGAGCACCCGGACGCAGAACCCTGCTCGCCTGGAGCGATCGACTGCGTGACTTCGACCGCCCGGTACTGGTCGTCTGGGCGACCGAGGACCGCTTGATGCCACGTGAACACGGCCCCCGGCTGGCCGAGCTGTACCCCCAGGGCCAACTGGTCGAGATCGCCGACTCGTCCACCCTCGTCCCCGAAGACCAACCCGAACGACTCGTCCAAGTACTCACCGACTTCCTGACCCAAACCGGAGCAGAACCGGTCCGAAGGGTCTCCTGAACGCGGGGCGGCAGACGTGACAACCACCGCGCTTCGGCTCATCGGCGCCGTGGAAACCTCCGGGGGCAAAAGGGCCGGGTGCCCTCGGAGGCTGTCACCGAGCCCCCACGGAACCTGTCAACAGGTCACCACAGCCCACAGAGCCCCATCCAGACGCCCCGTCAAGCCCCTCCACGGCCCTTCTGAGCCTCTTTCTCTCACCCGTAGTGGCCAGATAGCCACCCACGCCCCACAAAGCCGAGAGGCGCCACCGAGCGGCTTCAGCCACTCCGTAGCGCCTCATCAACGGCCGACGTCCCCCGGGCATCACCCCACGGCGTGCAAGGTCCGCCTCCGCTTCGCCTCGACGGCCTTCTTCGCGGCCGTCTGCGCGGCCCGCTTCTTCCGCTGCTCAGCGAGCTGGTCCTGATACTCCGCCACCGCACGGTGGTAGCTGTCGACGTACCCCCGCGCGTCCAGTCGCTCGTCCATCGGCATCTCGTTCACTGCCGCGACAGCGTCCTCGAACGAGTTGTATCCGGCCAGCATCGGATTGATCTGGTAGACGCCGTTGCGGACCTTGCGCACCAGCCGCGCCAGCTCCAGGCTCCGCAGCGCGGCGTTCACGCTCGGCCGACTCAGGTCCAGCATCCCTGCGATGGAAGCCTGGTCGATGAGGATCCGTCCGCCGGGCTCACTCAGCGAACGCAGCTTCAGCAGCACCCGGTAGGCCGCGGGCGGGAGGTCCAGGTCAGAGAGAAGCCCGTCGGCGTTGACCGCGGCGAATCGCAAGGTGCTCACTGAGCTGTCCCTTCTTCCTTGCGCTGTCCTCGGCTAAGCCGACGCGCAGCGCGCTCTTTGGCCCGTTCGGCCCGCAGTTCCTCGATCGCCTGCCGCATGTGGTCCAGCGACGGGAACCGCACCAGATCCGGCAAGCTCGTGTCACTGCGAATCTGCGAGATGGTGCTGGACTGCTCCACCTTCACAAACTCACCCGTCGTCTCCGTACCCGGGATGAACTCGGCTACTCGGTAACTGTAGGGCGGGTTGAACTGATACACACCCCGCCTCACCTTGAAGACGATCCCATGAGACATCACCGTGTGGAGCGCCTCCGACGTCTTTGTCCGACTGACATCCAGGATCGTAGCCATCTCCTCCTGGGTCAGCGGAATCCGCCCCCCCGCTCGCTGACACGCGATGAGCAGCAGGATGAGGCGCAACGGCAGGGCTTCCCGGAAGTACTGCGCGATCACCAGGAAGAACTCGAGACTGTCCATCGAGAACGCGTTGGGCTGGCTCTGGGTGCCGTAGAACTCCAGCGGCTTGCGCTCGCCGTCCAGGGTCAGCTTGCGGCTCGGGTAGCGCTTGGCCAGGCTGTCCAGATCCTTGACGGGCGCCAGCGGCTGACTCCACGCCGAGATCGCGTCATCAACGGGCAGATCAGGACGCGGCGCGCGCGACGGACTCGGCCGGCGGCGCTGTGGCTCTGATGACACGAGGATGCTCTCCACTTCGTTGATCTGCGGAAAGCAGTATGTCAACAAGGGTGACACTAGTGTCACGCTCGTTGACGTTCGGCGTGTCTTACGTCCCCCCAGGGGGGACACATCTCGGCCACGCACCTTCCGGAGCCCCCTCGGGCCCCCCTGGCTGAACCCCACCCCTCCCCCCGGCAGTTAGCCGACACATCTCCGCAAGAACGTCAGTTTCCCCGACGTTTTGGGCCAAATACCGTCAGCCGCGCTGACGTTTTGTAGGCGTTGTGTCCCCCTACCAGCGACACAACGCCCGAGATATGTCCCTCCTGAGGGGACATATCTTTTCTCGCGCACCCCCTCTGACCTGCGGCGACGCATCTCCGTACCCTCTATAGGCCCGTGGTCGTCCCGCTGCGCGCACTCAGCGCCGTCTGTAAGGCACTTCTGCCCCGTGGTTTCTGACGGGCACTCAGGAGTTGTCGATCTTTCAAGGCTCCCGGACACGCTGTCCAGAACAGCCCCGAATCTGACTGATTCCCATTTCTATCCACAGTCCGTTTTGAATCAGAAACGCTCAGTCAGCGTTAACGGCGTTAACTCCCTTGGCCAAACAGTCATATCAGTCCTAACTATTCTCGACCACATCTGATCAGCTCATCTTCATTCAACTCGCTACCTCAACACGTACTCTCTACTGCCTCGGCGTATCGGCCCCATCCCCCCATGGGTTGAGCGAAGCCAAGGTCACGGCTTCCCAAGCACACTGCTCAGGTCTGCCCTGGCCAAAGGCCAGGCCCTTGATCCGCGAAGCGGACCGGCCCCGAGCGCAGCAAGGGGCCTTCGCTTGTCGACCGAACGAAGCGAGGTCGATCCCTTCCCAGGTGCGGAGCGCCTGGGGTCCCTGGGCCGAAGGCTCAGTCCTTGGCCCGCGAAGCGGGCCGACCACCGAGCGCAGCGAGGTGGCCTCCCTTCTCGGTCGAGCGAAGCGAGGCCGGTCCCTTCCTAAGCGCGTAGCGCCGGCCCCGAGCGCAGCGAGGGGGCTTCGCTTCTCGGTCGAGCCGGGTCGTCGGCGCACAGCGCCCGCGACGGTTCGCCGTCGTAGTGCAGCAGGCCGTACGGGTTGT
>NZ_JBEXPB010000089.1:0-8969 GCF_040611795.1 Streptomyces sp. NPDC006529
GCCCGTACGCGATGCGTACGGGCCCTCCCCCATGACGTGCGCGGAGCCGCCGGCTAGATGGTGCCCAGCTTGATGATCGACAGCAGGGCGATCAGCTGGATCGCGGACGCGCCGAGCGCCTTCGGCCACGGCAGGTCGTGCGACTTGCTGACCAGCGAGGTGAACAGGGCGCCGGCCGCCACCCAGGTCGCCCAGCCCAGGATCTGGACGAGGACGTTGTCGCCGCCGAGGAACAGGGCGAACAGCAGGCGCGGGGCGTCCGTGACCGACATGACCAGCATCGACAGGCCGATCGTCGGCTGCCACGCGCCGTCGCCGCCGAGCTGGCGGGCCAGGGTGTGCGTGACCGCGCCCAGGATCAGACCGCAGATGACGAAGGCCACCGCCGAGCTGAGCACGATCGGGACGGCGTTGGCCAGGGTCGCCTTGATGACGTCCTCGCGCGCCTTGTCGAAGCCGAAGACCGCGAGCAGGCCGTACAGGAACGTCACGATCAGAGCCGGACCCCAGACGGCGTGGTCGCGCATCTGGAGGAAGGTCGGGCCGGGCCGCATGACGATGCCCCGGAGCAGGTCCTTCCACTCCAGTCGCGGACCACTGGGCCCGACCGGGGCCTGGGCGCCGCCCGCGTGGTAGGTCGCGCCCTGGCCGTACGGGTCCTCGCCGACGGCGAAGGCCTGCGTGTAGCCGGGGTTGTCCGCGTACGAACCGCCGCCGTGACTGCCCTGACCGCCGTGCCCGCCCTGGCCGCCGTAGCCGTCGTGACCCTGGCCGCCCGCGTACGGGGGACCGCCCTGGCCACCCGCGTACGGAGGCCCGCCCGGGGCGCCCGCGCGGGGGTCGAAGTACTCCGGCTCGCCGTGCCCGCCGGGCGACGGCTGGGGCCACTGCTGCTGCGACGGCGGCCCCGCCGGGGGGTGCGCCGGACGGCCGTACGGCGGTGCCTGCTGCTGCCCGTACGGCGGTTGCTGCTGCGGGGGTTGCTGCGGAGAGCGGTTGTTGTTCCGGCCGCGTCCCATCCTGAATCCTGCCACGTGATCGAACGTACCCGGTCCGGCGGCCGGTGGTGCGCGGGCGGCCGGAACCGGGGGCCTTTGCGGCTGACCTGTGACATCCCCTAGGGGAACCCCGTAGGCCCTCCCGCGCCCCGCGCCCCGCGCGCCGCCGGGACGGCGAAGCGGCCGGTCCCCCTTGCCCAGGGGTACCGGCCGCTCCGTCGTGCGTGTGCCCCGGCTAGCTCGCGGGCTCGGCCGCGGGCTCCGCTTCCGGCTCCGCGGGGGTCCGTACCGATTCCAGCAGCAGCTGCGCCACGTCGACGACCTGCACCGACTCCTTGGCCTGGCCGTCGTTCTTCTTGCCGTTGACCGAGTCGGTCAGCATGACCAGGCAGAACGGGCAGGCGGTCGAGACGATGTCCGGGTTCAGGGACAGGGCCTCCTCGACGCGCTCGTTGTTGATGCGCTTGCCGATCCGCTCCTCCATCCACATCCGCGCGCCACCGGCGCCGCAGCAGAAGCCCCGCTCCTTGTGGCGGTGCATCTCCTGCTGGCGCAGGCCCGGGACGGCCGACATGATCTCGCGCGGCGGCGTGTAGACCTTGTTGTGCCGGCCCAGGTAGCAGGGGTCGTGGTAGGTGATCAGCCCGTCGACCGGCGTGACCGGAGTGAGGCGGCCCTCGTCGATGAGGTGCTGGAGCAGCTGCGTGTGGTGGATGACCTCGTACTCGCCGCCCAGCTGCGGGTACTCGTTCGCGATGGTGTTGAAGCAGTGCGGGCAGGTCGAGACGATCCGCTTCGCCGACTTCGGCTTCTTCGTCTCCGGGTCCTCGTCGTCCTCGCCGAAGGCCATGTTCAGCATGGCGACGTTCTCCTGGGCGAGCTGCTGGAAGAGCGGCTCGTTGCCGAGGCGGCGCGGGGAGTCACCCGTGCACTTCTCGTCGCCGCCCATGATCGCGAACTTGACGCCCGCGATGTTCAGCAGCTCCGCGAAGGCCTTCGTGGTCTTCTTGGCCCGGTCCTCCAGCGCGCCGGCGCAGCCGACCCAGTAGAGGTAGTCGAACTCGGAGAGGTCCTCCGCGTCCTTGCCGATGATCGGGACCTCGAAGTCCACCTCCTTCGTCCACTCGACGCGCTGCTTCTTGGCCAGCCCCCAGGGGTTGCCCTTCTTCTCCAGGTTCTTGAGCATCGTGCCCGCCTCGGACGGGAACGCGCTCTCGATCATCACCTGGTAGCGGCGCATGTCGACGATGTGGTCGATGTGCTCGATGTCGACCGGGCACTGCTCCACGCACGCGCCGCAGCTGGTGCAGGACCAGAGCACGTCCGGGTCGATGACGCCGTTCTCCTCGACGGTGCCGATGAGCGGACGCTCCGCCTCCGCCAGGGCCGCCGCCGGTACGTCCTTCAGCTGCTCCGGGGTCGCCTTCTCGTTGCCCTCCATGTCCTTGCCGCCGCCCGCGAGCAGGTACGGCGCCTTGGCGTGCGCGTGGTCGCGCAGGGACATGATCAGGAGCTTCGGGGACAGCGGCTTGCCCGTGTTCCAGGCCGGGCACTGCGACTGGCAGCGGCCGCACTCGGTGCAGGTGGAGAAGTCGAGGATGCCCTTCCAGGAGAACTGCTCGACCTGGGAGACGCCGAAGACGTCGTCCTCGCCCGGCTCCTCGAAGTCGATCTCCTTGCCGCCGCTCGTCATCGGCTGGAGGGCGCCGAGCGCCGTCGAGCCGTCGGCGTTCCGCTTGAACCAGATGTTCGGGAAGCCGAGGAAGCGGTGCCAGGCGACACCCATGCTGGTGTTGAGCGAGACGACGATCATCCAGATCAGCGAGGTGCCGATCTTGATCATCGCGGTGAAGTAGATGAGCGTCTGCAGCGTGGAGACCGAGAGGCCCTTGAAGGCCAGCACCAGCGGGTACGACAGGAAGTACGCCGGCTCGTAGTGGTCGACGTGGTGGATCGCGCCTTCGAGGCCGCGCAGGGTGAGGATCGCGAGGCCGATGGTGAGGATGATGTACTCGACGAAGTACGCCTGCCAGGCCTTCGAGCCCGCGAAGCGGGACTTGCGGCCGGCCCGCGAGGGCAGGCTGGCCAGTCGGATGGCCATCAGCACCAGGATGCCGACGGTCGTCATCACGCCGATGAACTCGATGTACAGCTCGAACGGCAGGAAGCCGCCGATGACCGGCAGCGTCCAGTCGGCCTGGAAGAGCTGGCCGTAGGCCTGCGCGAGCGTCGGGGGCAGCGTCAGGAAGCCGATCGCGACGAACCAGTGCGCGAAGCCGACGATGCCCCAGCGGTTCATCCGGCTGTGGAAGAGGAACTCCCGGACCAGGGTGAGGGTCCGCTCCTTCGGCCGGTCCGCGCGGCTGCCCGCCGGTACGGGTTGGCCGAGCTTCACGAACCGGTAGATCTGCGCCACGGCTCGGGCGAGCAGCGCGACGCCGACCACGGTCAGGACCAGCGACACGATGATCGCGGCGAGTTGCATGGGAAGGCTCCTCGGGCGGGCCAGGGCGGGCACTCGGGCACTTACTAAGCAGTAACTTAGTCAGTCAAGCCTTGAGATTACCCATTTCCCGGACCGCAATGTAGCCGAGCGCGCGGTGATCTGTGTCGCTCAGGCCACCCTTTGCGGCGCGGGGTCTCGTGCGGGGTCCTGCGCGGGGTCTTGCGTGCGGTCGGGTACGGGCCCCCGCGCGGGGCGCTGCGGGGCGGCCGCGCGCAGCAGGGCGCGCGGGGTCTGCGCCAGGATCGCCAGGTCCATGCCGAGCCAGTGGTTCTCCACGTAGTGGCGGTCCAGCAGGTCCATCTCCTCCCAGGGCAGGTCGGAGCGCGCGCTCACCTGCCACAGGCCCGTCATCCCGGGGCGTACGAGCAGCCGCTCGGGGTGGTCCGCGCGGGCCAGGGGGCGGGGGCCGACCAGGGACATCTCGCCGCGGAGCACGTTGAGCAGCTGCGGGAGGCCGTCCAGGGCGTACCGGTCCAGGGCGGCGCCGAGCCGGGGGCCGTCCGTGCGGAAGCGCCAGGTGCGGAAGGGGTGGCCGCCGAGGCCGGCGCGGGTCTCCCGTACGAAGACGCCCGCGCGAGGGGCGGCGTACAGCGCGGCGGCCACCGCGGCCAGCGGTACGGCCAGGAGGGCCAGCAGGACGGCCGCGCCCAGGAGGTCGGCGACGCGCTTCGCCGGGGGCGGGGCGGGGAGCCGGAGCGCGGGGCGCGCGGGGAGGGGGAGGGGCGGCAGCAGCGGCATGGGTGCACCGTGCCGTACGCCTCCGGCGGGGGGTGGGGGGCGCGCTGCGGGGCCGCGGGCGATCGCCCGCCTGGCCCTGCCGGGGCTCCGCCCCGCACCCCGCGCCTCAAACGCCGGCGGGGCTGGAACCGCCCGGGGCTCCGCCCCTGGACCCCCGCGCCTCAAACGCCGGCGGGGCTGGATTTGGCTCACGCAGGCGCATGGGCGGCGCATCCAGCCTGCGTGGCGATTGAGCGCGCCCCGCACTCCGTGCCGTAACCCCAGGTCGGAGCCCTTGTGAGCGTAAGGGCGACCTAAAAGTTGAGCCTGTCCGGCTCATGTCTGTTGACGGGTCGCGGAGGATGCGGCATCCTTGAGCCTGTTCCACTCAAGTCAGTGTTGCTGGAGGAATCAAAATGGCACGTGCGGTCGGCATCGACCTGGGCACCACCAACTCGGTCGTCAGCGTTCTTGAAGGCGGCGAGCCCACCGTCATCACCAACGCCGAGGGCGCCAGGACCACGCCGTCCGTCGTCGCCTTCGCCAAGAACGGCGAGGTCCTCGTCGGCGAGGTGGCCAAGCGCCAGGCGGTCACCAACGTCGACAGGACCATCCGGTCGGTCAAGCGCCACATGGGCACCGACTGGAAGATCAACCTGGACGGCAAGGACTTCAACCCGCAGCAGATGAGCGCCTTCATCCTGCAGAAGCTGAAGCGCGACGCCGAGGCCTACCTGGGTGAGAAGGTCACGGACGCGGTCATCACCGTCCCGGCCTACTTCAACGACTCCGAGCGTCAGGCGACGAAGGAGGCCGGTGAGATCGCGGGTCTGAACGTCCTGCGCATCGTCAACGAGCCGACCGCCGCCGCCCTGGCCTACGGTCTCGACAAGGACGACCAGACCATTCTCGTCTTCGACCTCGGTGGCGGCACCTTCGACGTGTCGCTCCTGGAGATCGGTGACGGCGTCGTCGAGGTCAAGGCCACCAACGGTGACAACCACCTCGGTGGTGACGACTGGGACCAGCGCGTCGTCGAGTACCTCGTGAAGCAGTTCCAGAACGGCCACGGCGTCGACCTCGCCAAGGACAAGATGGCCCTGCAGCGTCTGCGCGAGGCCGCCGAGAAGGCGAAGATCGAGCTGTCCTCCTCCACGGAGACCTCGATCAACCTGCCCTACATCACGGCGTCCGCCGAGGGCCCGCTGCACCTGGACGAGAAGCTCACGCGCTCCCAGTTCCAGCAGCTGACCGCGGACCTCCTGGACCGCTGCAAGACGCCGTTCCACAACGTCATCAAGGACGCGGGCATCAACCTGTCCGAGATCGACCACGTCGTCCTCGTCGGCGGTTCGACCCGCATGCCCGCCGTCGCCGAACTGGTCAAGGAACTGACCGGCGGCCAGGACGCCAACAAGGGCGTCAACCCGGACGAGGTCGTCGCCATCGGCGCGACCCTCCAGGCCGGCGTCCTCAAGGGTGAGGTCAAGGACGTCCTGCTCCTCGACGTGACCCCGCTGTCCCTCGGTATCGAAACCAAGGGCGGCATCATGACCAAGCTCATCGAGCGCAACACCACGATCCCGACCAAGCGGTCCGAGATCTTCACGACGGCCGAGGACAACCAGCCGTCCGTGCAGATCCAGGTCTACCAGGGCGAGCGCGAGATCGCGGCGTACAACAAGAAGCTCGGCATGTTCGAGCTGACCGGCCTGCCGCCGGCCCCGCGCGGTGTCCCGCAGATCGAGGTCTCCTTCGACATCGACGCGAACGGCATCATGCACGTCACGGCCAAGGACCTCGGCACGGGCAAGGAGCAGAAGATGACCGTCACCGGCGGCTCTTCGCTCGGCAAGGACGAGGTCGACCGCATGCGCCAGGAGGCGGAGCAGTACGCGGACGAGGACCTGCGCCGCAAGGAAGCGGCCGAGTCCCGCAACCAGGGCGAGCAGCTCGTCTACCAGACGGAGAAGTTCGTCAAGGACAACGAGGACAAGGTCCCGGCCGACGTCAAGGCCGAGGTCGAGGCGTCCGTCGCCGAGCTGAAGGAAAAGCTCAAGGGCGAGGACACCGCCGAGATCCGCACTGCGACCGAGAAGCTCGGCGCCGTCAGCCAGAAGCTCGGCCAGGCGATCTACGCCGACGCGCAGGCCGCCCAGGGTGCCGCGGGCGCCGAGGGTGCCCAGCAGGCCAAGGCCGATGACGATGTCGTCGACGCCGAGATCGTCGACGACGAGAAGCCGAAGGGCGGCGCTGCCTGATGTCGGAGGAGACCCCGGGTTTCGAGGAGGAGCCCGTAGTCCCCACCGGTGACGAGGCGGATGACGCCGCGGCCGAGCCGAAGGCCGCCGCCTCCTCCGAGAAGGAGGAGGCGGCCCCGGCCGGGGACGCCGGAGCTGCCGAGTCGCTCGGCAAGGAAACGGCCCTCCTGGCGCAGCTGGACCAGGCCCGCACCGCGCTCGGTGAGCGCACCGCGGACCTCCAGCGGCTCCAGGCCGAGTACCAGAACTACCGCCGCCGGGTCGAGCGGGACCGGATCGCGGTCAAGGAGATCGCGGTCGCGTCCCTCCTGACCGAGCTGCTCCCGACGCTGGACGACATCGGCCGGGCGCGGGAGCACGGCGAACTGCTCGGCGGCTTCAAGTCGGTGGCCGAATCGCTGGAGACGGCCGCCGCCAAGATGGGCCTCCAGCAGTTCGGCAAGGAGGGCGAGCCCTTCGACCCGACGATCCACGAGGCCCTGATGCACTCGTACGCGCCGGACGTCACCGAGGACACCTGCGTGGCGATCCTGCAGCCGGGGTACCGGATCGGCGAGCGTACGATCCGCCCCGCGCGCGTCGCGGTGGCCGAGCCCCAGCCGGGCGCGGCCGCTCCCGCCAAGTCCGAGGACGCGGCCGAGCCGGGTACGGATACGGACGGGCCCGACAAGGGCTGATGTCAGCACCACACGAGAGGAGGGCCACCGGGGATGAGCACTAAGGACTTCGTCGAGAAGGACTACTACAAGGTCCTCGGTGTCCCGAAGGACGCGACCGAGGCCGAGGTCAAGAAGGCGTACCGGAAGCTCGCCCGCGAGTTCCACCCGGACGCCAACAAGGGTGATTCCTCGGCCGAGGAGCGCTTCAAGGAGATCTCCGAGGCGCACGACGTCCTCGGGGACGCCAAGAAGCGCAAGGAGTACGACGAGGCCCGCGCGCTGTTCGGGAACGGTGGCTTCCGCCCCGGTCCCGGCGGTGGCGGCGGCTTCTCCAACTTCGACCTGGGCGACCTCTTCGGAGGCGCCCAGGGCGGTGGAGCGGGCGCCGGCGGCTTCGGCGGCGGCCTGGGCGACGTCTTCGGCGGCCTGTTCAACCGCGGTGGCGCGGGCGCCGGTACGGGCGCCCGCACCCAGCCGCGCCGCGGCCAGGACGTCGAGTCCGAGGTCACCCTCTCCTTCACGGAGGCGGTGGACGGGGCCACGGTGCCGCTGCGGATGTCCTCGCAGGCACCCTGCAAGGCGTGCTCGGGCACCGGTGACAAGAACGGCACCCCCCGGGTGTGCCCGACCTGCGTCGGCACCGGGCAGGTCTCGCGCGGCAGCGGCGGCGGGTTCTCGCTGACCGATCCGTGCTCGGACTGCAAGGGCCGCGGCCTGATCGCCGAGACCCCCTGCGACATCTGCAAGGGCAGCGGACGGGCCCGTTCCTCGCGCACCATGCAGGTCCGGATCCCGGCGGGCGTCTCCGACGGCCAGCGGATCCGGCTGCGCGGCAAGGGAGCTCCGGGAGAGCGCGGCGGTCCGGCCGGCGACCTGTACGTCGTCGTGCACGTCGGCAGCCACCCGGTGTTCGGGCGCAAGGACGACAACCTCACGGTCACCGTCCCGGTCAGCTTCGCGGAGGCGACGCTGGGCGCGGACATCAAGGTGCCGACCCTGAACGGCCCCGCGGTGACGCTGAAGCTGCCGCCGGGCACCCCCAACGGGCGTACGATGCGCGCCCGGGGCAAGGGTGCGGTCCGCAAGGACGGCACCCGCGGCGACCTGCTGGTGACGGTCGAAGTGGCCGTCCCGACGGAGCTGTCGGACAAGGCCCGCGAGGCGCTGGAGTCGTTCCGCGACGCCACGGCCGCGGAGGACCCGCGCTCCACCCTGTTCGAGTCCGCGAAGGGAGCATGACATGGACGGCCGCCGACGCAATCCCTATCAGCTGACCGACGAGACCCCGGTCTACGTCATCTCGGTGGCCGCCCAGCTCTCGGGCCTGCATCCGCAGACCCTGCGCCAGTACGACCGCCTCGGCCTGGTCTCCCCGGACCGGACGGCCGGGCGCGGCCGCCGCTATTCGGCCCGGGACATCGAGCTGCTCCGCACGGTGCAGGCGCTGTCCCAGGACGAGGGCATCAACCTGGCGGGCATCAAGCGGATCATCGAGCTGGAGAACCAGGTGGCCGCGCTCCAGCAGCGCGTCGCCGAACTGTCCACGGCCGTGGACGGGGCGGCGGCCGTGCTGCGCCAGCGCGAGGCCCAGGTGCACGCCTCGTACCGGCGCGACCTGGTCCCCTACCAGCCGCCGCAGCCGGGCAACGCCCTGGTGGTCTGGCGCCCCAAGCGGCCGCTGGACTGACCGACGGCCGCCGGCGGCCCGCACGTGGTGAAGGCCCCGCCCCCGACCTTGGGTTCTAGGAGTCGTCGCAACACCCCAGTTCAAGGGGTGCGATGGAGTTCGAGATCCGCAAGGTGCGGTCGGTGGCCCAAGGCCCGAGGA
>NZ_JBEXPB010000090.1:0-8917 GCF_040611795.1 Streptomyces sp. NPDC006529
TCGAGCGCCACCATCCGCACCCGACCAGCCGGCAGGTCCTCCAGGATCTCCTCATCCGTCAACAGCAGAGCCGCACCACTGTCAGCCAGCGTGAACGCGATCCGCTCCGCCGGATACTCCGGATCCACCGGCAGATACCCGGCACCCGCCTTCCACACCGCCAGAATCGACACGACCATGTCCACCCCACGAGGCAGACACAAAGCCACCAACGACTCGACACCCACACCCTGCGCCACCAGGAAACACGCCAGCCGATTCGCCCGCGCCTCCAACTCCGCGAACGACAACACCTCATCACCACACACCACAGCCACCGCACCCGGCGACCGCACCACCTGCGCCGCAAACAACTCCGGCACCAAACCAGACCCGAACTCCACCGCAGTGTCATTCCACTCCGACACCACCCGACGACGCTCCACACCACCCAACACCTCAACGGAAGCGATCCGGGTGTGCGGTTCCTCGGCGAGCGCTGTCACCAGGCTGTCCAATGCGGTGTGCAGCAGTCTGCACACGTGTCCCGCGTCGGCCGGGGCCACGGCCTGGACCGTCAGGACGAATCCGGTGCCCCGGTCGGTGACGGAGACGTTCAGCGGATAGTTCGAACGCTCCTGCATCGACATCGTGCGGATGCCGCCGAGGCCCGAGACGGTGTCCTCGCCGGTCTCCTGCCGGTACCGGTAATTGAAAACCGCCGTAAACAGGGGGCTGGAGGCCGGCACGCCGCTGGCGCGCTGGGCCACGGCGAGCGGAGCGTGCTCATGCTCCAGCAGGCCGGCCAGCTGCTGCCGCAGCCCGGAAAGCGCCTGTCCCACCTCGTCGGAGCCGACCCTCACACGAACGGGCAAGGTGTTGATGAAGGGGCCCGGCACCCGGTCGGCGCCGGCTCCTGAATTCATGCGGCCCAGCAGGACGGTGCCGAAGACGACATCGTCTCGGCCCGAGGCGGCCGCCAGAACACGGGCGAAAGCCAGGTGGAAGATGGTGGCCGCGCTCACGCGGAGCGTGCGGGCCGTTTCCCGCACCCGGTGGGAAAGCTCCTCGTCCACCAGGAGCTGCTCCCACTGTCCGTCACTGCCGTCACCGCGCGCGTCCAGCAGTCCGAACGGGGCGGTCGTCTCGTCCACGTCGCCCAGCAGTTCCGCGAAGTAGCGCTCGTGCTCCTCCTCGGCCACTCCTCGCCGGGTCTGCGCCACGAAGTTACGGAAGGGCATGGGTGCGGGCAGCGTGTCGGCCTGGCCGGACATGATCGCGTTCAGTTCGCCTAGTACCACGTCCAGGGCCGTCTGGTCCTGTGTGAGGTGGTGGATGCTCAGGGCTGCCAGCCACTGCCCGTTGTCGGACGACCGCGGCGACGCGGCGATCGCGACCCTCATCAGCGGGGCCCGGTTCAGGTCCACTCGTCCGGCCGCCAGCGCGAGCAGCTGCTCGGCCGGGTCGGTGCCGTGGGGGTCGAGCGTGACGTCCTCGACGGGCAGTACCGCGTTGCGCAGGACGACCTGGACCGGCTGGTGCAGGCCTTCCCACACGATCGCCGTACGGTAGATGTCATGCCGGTCGATCACCTGCTGAAGCGCACCGAGAAACGCGTCGAGGCGCTCGCGCGAGTCGAATCCGACCAGGGTCGTGGACGCAAAGACGTCGACGTCGCTGTCGGCCTGGAGCAGGTAGTGAAAGAAGATCCCTTCCTGGAGGGGGGCGAGGGGGTAGATGTCGGCGATGTTGGCCGCGCCGCCCTCGACGGTCGCGGTGATCCGCCCGATCTCGCCCGCGTCCAGATCCACCAGCGGCAGCATCTCCGGCGTGATCTCCACCGCATCCGCGGGGATCAGGTTCTCCGGCACCTCCACCCGCGCCGCGGACGCAGCCATCGCCAGACCCGCCGGAGTCGCGGTCTGGAACAACGCCCGCACCGACACCGAAACCCCACACACACGCAAACGCTCCACCAGCCGAACAGCCAGCAGCGAATGCCCACCGAGCGCGAAGAAATCATCGTCAACACCGACACTCTCAAGACCCAGCACCTCGGCGAACACCGAGCACAAGACCTCCTCACGAGCATCAGCCGGCCCACGACCCACCGCCGACGTGAACTGCGGATCAGGCAGCGCCTTACGATCCACCTTCCCATTCGCGGTCAACGGCAGCTCATCGAGCACCACGACCGCCGAAGGCACCATGTAGGCAGGCAGAATCCCCGCCACCCAGCCCCGCAGCTCAGCCGCATCCAGCCCGCCACCCCCAGCCGGCACCACATAACCGACCAGACGCTCCTCACCCGCCACATCCCCGCGAACAGCCACCACCGCCGAAGCCACCAGAGCATGACGCTCCAAAACCGCCTCGACCTCACCCAGCTCGATCCGGAAACCACGCACCTTCACCTGGTCATCCGTACGACCCAGACACTCCAACTGCCCGTCCGCAGTCCAACGCGCCAGGTCACCCGTGCGATACATCCGCTCACCCGAACCGAACGGACACGCAACAAACCGCTCCGCCGTCAAACCCGGACGACCCAGATACCCACGCGCCAGCTGAGCACCCGACAGATACAACTCACCCGCAACACCCGGAAGCACCGGCCGCAGCCCGCCATCCAGCACGAACGCCCGCATATTCGCAAACGGACGCCCCACCACCACCGAACCCGCACCCACCACAGCCGACGTCGCCCACACCGTCGCCTCAGTCGGCCCATACACATTCACCGCATCCGCGCCCGACTCACGCATCCGCGCAGCCAACACCTCCGGCAACGCCTCACCACCCACCAGCATCCGCACCCCAGAAGGCCAGACACCGGCATCCAGCAACGCACGCCACAACGACGGCACCGCCTGCACCACCGTCGCACCACTACCACGCACCAGCTCAAGCAAAGCCGCCGGCTCACGCACCGTCTCCCGACGCGCCAACACCACAGCCGCACCACGAACCAACGGCAGGAACAACTCCAACGCCGCAATATCAAACGAAACCGTCGTCACCGCCACCAGCCGGTCCCCCACACCCAACGGGACCCGCTCACCAGCCGCCCACAACAGATTCGCCAACGCACCATGACCCACCACCACACCCTTGGGCCGGCCCGTCGAACCCGACGTGTGAATCACATACGCCGGATGCCCCGCACACACACCACGCCCCAGCACCCCACCATCAAGACCAGCCAGCTCAGCAACCACCACCGGCTCATCCACCACCAGCACCCGCACACCCGCCGGAACCACACCCACAGTCCCACCCGAGGCCAGCACCACCACCGGCGCCGCATCCCCCACCATGAACGCAACCCGGTCCACCGGATACTCAGGATCAATCGGCACATACGCACCACCGGCCTTCACCACAGCCAGCAACGCCACCACCAGATCAACACCACGATCCAGCACCACACCCACAACCGACTCCGGCCCAACCCCCAGACCCACCAGACGCCGAGCCAACCGGTTCGCCCGCACATCCAACTCCGCAAACGAAACCTCAACACCCTCGAACACCACAGCAACCGCATCAGGCGTCCGCGCCACCTGAGCCTCGAACAACTCCGGCAACAACCCCGCCGGAACCCCCACCGACGTATCGTTCCACCCCTCCACCACCAAACGCCGCTCCTCCACACCCAGGACCTGAACGTCCCTCAGCGGAAGATCGCGGCCCGCGTCCAGCGCCTGCTCCAGCGCGGCGACGAGGTTCTCGGCGGTAGTGCGGACGGCCGAGCCGACGTGGCGTGCATCGATCGGGGCGACCGCGTCCACGGCCAGCCCGATCTCGGTACCGCGGTCGTCGACGGCGACCGAAAGGGGGTAGTTGGTGCGCTCGCGCGAAAAGACCGTCCGGATCCCGCTCTGCTCCTCGCGCGGGTCCGGTTCGCTCCCGGCCGTCGGTGCGGCCGGCCGGGCCGCGTTGTGCCGGTAGTTGAAAATCGAGGTGAACAGCGGTGAGTCGCCGGCCACCCCGCTGGCCTGCTGAGCCACGGCCAGCGGTGCGTGCTCGCGTTCCAGCAGCTCCGCCAGCTGACCTCGCATCGCTGCCACCGCTTGCAGGGCGCCGACCTCGTCGGTCCGTACGCGCACGGGCAGCGTGTTCATGAACGGCCCGGGTACCCGGTCGGCACCTGCACCCGCGTTCATGCGGCCGAACAGCACCGTTCCGAACACTACGTCCGTACGTCCGGACATCGCGGCGAGTGCGCGCGCCCAGGCCAGATGCAGAACCGTGGCAGGGCTGGCGCCCAGTCGGCGGGCGACATCCCGCAGCCGCTCGGTCAGCTCCGGCGCGAACGGCACCACGGCTCGGACGGCGTCCGCTCCGTCACCGCGCGCGTCGACGACCCCGTACGGTGCGGTCGACTCGTCGACGTCACCCAGCAGCTCGGCGAAGTAACGCTCGTGCTCCCCGCTCTTCGAACCGGCGCGTGCCTGCGCGACGAAGGTACGGAACGGTAGCGCCGGCGCAAGCTCAGCGCCCCGCCCGGTCAGGAAGGCCTCGACCTCGTCGAGCAGCACCTCCATCGCGGTGTGGTCCTGCACCATGTGGTGCACCCGTACCAGGGCCAGCCACCGGTCCGTCTCCGGATCGACCGCAGCGACGTGCACGCTGATCAGCGGGGCTCGGTTCAGATCCATCGAGAGGCCGGCGTGTGCGAGGAGCTGCTCGGCCGGGTCGGTGCCGTGGGGGTCGAGCGTGATGTCCTCGACGGGCAGTACCGCGTTGCGCAGGACGACCTGGACCGGCTGGTGCAGGCCTTCCCACACGATCGCCGTGCGGTAGATGTCATGCCGGTCGATCACCTGCTGAAGGGCGGCGGTGAAGCTGTCGAACCGCTCGCGCGAGTCGAACTCCACCACAGTGGGCATCACGTAGGCGTCCTCGCCGCCTTCCGCGAGCAGGTGGTGGAAGAGAAGGCCTTCCTGGAGAGGGGCGAGGGGGTAGATGTCGGCGATGTTGGCCGCGCCGCCCTCGACGGTCGCGGTGATCCGCCCGATCTCGCCCGCGTCCAGATCCACCAGCGGCAGCATCTCCGGCGTGATCTCCACCGCATCCGCGGGGATCAGGTTCTCCGGCACCTCCACCCGCGCCGCGGACGCAGCCATCGCCAGACCCGCCGGAGTCGCGGTCTGGAACAACGCCCGCACCGACACCGAAACCCCACACACACGCAAACGCTCCACCAGCCGAACAGCCAGCAGCGAATGCCCACCGAGCGCGAAGAAATCATCGTCAACACCGACACTCTCAAGACCCAGCACCTCGGCGAACACCGAGCACAAGACCTCCTCACGAGCATCAGCCGGCCCACGACCCACCGCCGACGTGAACTGCGGATCAGGCAGCGCCTTACGATCCACCTTCCCATTCGCGGTCAACGGCAGCTCATCGAGCACCACGACCGCCGAAGGCACCATGTAGGCAGGCAGAATCCCCGCCACCCAGCCCCGCAGCTCAGCCGCATCCAGCCCGCCACCCCCAGCCGGCACCACATAACCGACCAGACGCTCCTCACCCGCCACATCCCCGCGAACAGCCACCACCGCCGAAGCCACCAGAGCATGACGCTCCAAAACCGCCTCGACCTCACCCAGCTCGATCCGGAAACCACGCACCTTCACCTGGTCATCCGTACGACCCAGACACTCCAACTGCCCGTCCGCAGTCCAACGCGCCAGGTCACCCGTGCGATACATCCGCTCACCCGAACCGAACGGACACGCAACAAACCGCTCCGCCGTCAAACCCGGACGACCCAGATACCCACGCGCCAGCTGAGCACCCGACAGATACAACTCACCCGCAACACCCGGAAGCACCGGCCGCAGCCCGCCATCCAGCACGAACGCCCGCATATTCGCAAACGGACGCCCCACCACCACCGAACCCGCACCCACCACAGCCGACGTCGCCCACACCGTCGCCTCAGTCGGCCCATACACATTCACCGCATCCGCGCCCGACTCACGCATCCGCGCAGCCAACACCTCCGGCAACGCCTCACCACCCACCAGCATCCGCACCCCAGAAGGCCAGACACCGGCATCCAGCAACGCACGCCACAACGACGGCACCGCCTGCACCACCGTCGCACCACTACCACGCACCAGCTCAAGCAAAGCCGCCGGCTCACGCACCGTCTCCCGACGCGCCAACACCACAGCCGCACCACGAACCAACGGCAGGAACAACTCCAACGCCGCAATATCAAACGAAACCGTCGTCACCGCCACCAGCCGGTCCCCCACACCCAACGGGACCCGCTCACCAGCCGCCCACAACAGATTCGCCAACGCACCATGACCCACCACCACACCCTTGGGCCGGCCCGTCGAACCCGACGTGTGAATCACATACGCCGGATGCCCCGCACACACACCACGCCCCAGCACCCCACCATCAAGACCAGCCAGCTCAGCAACCACCACCGGCTCATCCACCACCAGCACCCGCACACCCGCCGGAACCACACCCACAGTCCCACCCGAGGCCAGCACCACCACCGGCGCCGCATCCCCCACCATGAACGCAACCCGGTCCACCGGATACTCAGGATCAATCGGCACATACGCACCACCGGCCTTCACCACAGCCAGCAACGCCACCACCAGATCAACACCACGATCCAGCACCACACCCACAACCGACTCCGGCCCAACCCCCAGACCCACCAGACGCCGAGCCAACCGGTTCGCCCGCACATCCAACTCCGCAAACGAAACCTCAACACCCTCGAACACCACAGCAACCGCATCAGGCGTCCGCGCCACCTGAGCCTCGAACAACTCCGGCAACAACCCCGCCGGAACCCCCACCGACGTATCGTTCCACCCCTCCACCACCAAACGCCGCTCCTCCACACCCAGGAGATCCACCGCGTCGATGCGTGCCTGCGGATCCCGGGTCAGCGCCGCCAGGGTCCGAACCAGCCAGCCTGCGATCCGTTCGGCCGTCGCGACGTCGAACAAGTCGGCGGCCACGGTCACCGCTCCGCGCAGACCGGCCGGAGCCCCTTGGGCGTCGTAGACCTCGAACGCGGTGACCTCCAGGTCGAACTTCGCGACGCGCGGCCCGGCCGCGGCGCCCGTCGGCGCTCCGGCAACCGATGCCTGCGACGGGTCCGGTACGGAGCGCACCGTGTTCTGAACGGTCAGCATCACCTGGAACAGCGGATGCCTGGCCAGGGAGCGCGCCGGGGCGAGCTCCTCGACCAGCCGCTCGAACGGCACGTCCTGGTGCTTGAACGCCGCCAGGCCCGACTTCCGTATCTGGGCGAGCAGTTCGCGGATGGTCGGGTTTCCCGTCAGATCGGTCCGAAGGACCAGGGTGTTGACGAAGAAGCCGACCAGATCGTCCAGTGCCTCATCGGTACGTCCTGCGACGGCCGTACCGACCGGGATGTCGTGGCCCGCACCGAGCCGGGACAGCAGGAGCGCCAGGGCGGCCTGCAACACCATGAAGGTGGTCATACCCTCGGCGCGTGCGACCTGGACCAGCTTGGCATGCAGGTCGGCCGGCACCTCGAGCGGCACGCTGTGGCCGCGGTAGCTCGCAACTGCGGGTCGCGAACGGTCGAAGGGGAGCTCCAGTTCCTCCGGTACGTGCGCCAGGGTTTCCTTCCAGTAGGCGATCTGCCGGGAGATCACACTATGGGGATCCGTCTCGTCACCGAGCAGCTCACGCTGCCACAGCGCGTAGTCGGCGTACTGCACCGGCAGCGGCTCCCACTCGGGAGCCCGGCCGAGAGACCGGGCCTCGTAGGCCGTGGAAACGTCCCGCGCCAGCGGGCCGGCCGACCATCCGTCGCTGGCTATGTGATGGGTCGTCACCACGAGGACCTGCTGGTCCGGTCCCGCCTGGAACAGCCAGGCGCGGATCGGCACTTCCGTCGCGAGGTCGAAGGGGTAGCCCTCGGCCCCGGCGATGGCGTCAGTCAGGTCGGCTGGCGCCACCTGGACGACGGATAGTTCCCACTCCAGTTCGTCGAGCTTGACGATGCGCTGGTACGGCTCGCCCTCCGCCACCTCGTACACGGTACGCAGCACCTCGTGCCGCCCGAGCACATCCCGCAGGGCGGCGTTCAGCGCCGCCGTGTCGACCTGACCCGGCAGGGGCAGGACGACGGGGATGTTGTACGTGGCGCTCGGGCCGTCCAACTGGCTGATGAACCACAACCGACGCTGGGCAAAGGACAAGGGAATCATCAGGACTCCTCCTGGGTGCGCATCGGCCGCAAAGTCGGCCTGGTGGACTTCTCATTTCCAAGGTGCTGTGCAAGGCCGGCCACGGTCGGCGTGTCGAACAGCGCTGCAATCTCCAGCTCGACGCCGACGAGCGCCCTGATCCTGCTGATCAGGCGGATCGCTAGCAGTGAGTGGCCGCCGAGGGCGAAGAAGTCGTCATCGACGCTGACCCGCTCCACACCCAGCACCTGGGCGAACGCCTTGCAGAGGAGTTCTTCCTGTGGGGTGGACGGCTCCCGGCCGGTGCCCGCCACCACGGTGAAGTCGGGGGCCGGCAGGGCCTTGCGGTCGAGTTTGCCGTTCACCGTCAACGGCAGCGCGTCCAGCACCACCACCGCCGCCGGCACCATGTACGCCGGCAGCTTCCCACCAACGAACTCCCGCACGAGAGCGGGTAGTTCCGCCCGATCCGCACCGGAGGCCGGGACGACGTACGCGACCAGAGCGGTCGCACCCGCCTGCCCCGCACGCGCGACCACCGCCGCCTGCGCCACCTGCGGATGCGCGGCGATCACCGCCTGGACCTCACCCGGCTCGATCCGGAAACCACGGATCTTCACCTGATCGTCACTACGGCCCGCGAACACCAGCTGACCGTCCCCGGCCCACCGCGCCCGGTCACCGGTCCGGTACAACCGCTCACCCACACCACCGAACGGATCCGCCACGAA
>NZ_JBEXPB010000091.1:0-8432 GCF_040611795.1 Streptomyces sp. NPDC006529
CGTGGTGAAGTCCCGGCGCTTTCGGCGGAGTTGACGGAGCTGGGTGCCGAGGTCGTCTGGGCGGCTTGTGATGTGGCCGATCGTGCGGCTCTGGCTGGTGTGCTGGCCGGGATTCCGGCGGAGCATCCGCTGACCGCGGTGGTCCACACGGCGGGTGTGCTGGATGACGGTGTGGTCGGTTCGCTGACCGCCGATCGGCTGTCGGCGGTGCTGCGGCCGAAGGTCGATGCGGCGTGGAACCTGCATGAGCTGACGGAGGGTCTCGGCCTTTCCGCGTTCGTCTTGTTCTCTTCTGCGGCGGGTGTCTTCGGTGGCGCCGGCCAGGCGAATTACGCGGCGGGCAATGTCTTCCTGGATGCGTTGGCGGCCCACCGCAGGGCCCGGGGCCTGGCGGCGACGTCACTGGCCTGGGGCCTGTGGACCGGCGTCGGCGGCATGGGCGGTGACCTCGCCGAGGCCGACCGGGACCGCATCAACCGCGGAGGCATCCGCGTGCTGACCCCGGAGACCGGGCTCGCCCTGTTCGACGCGGCCGGCCGCACCGCCGAACACCTGCTCCTGCCCCTCCCGCTCGACTTGGCCGCCCTGCGCGCCCAGGCCCGCAGCGGCATGGTGCCCGACCTGCTGCGCGGCCTGGTCCGTGTCCCGGCCCGGCGCGCGGTGGGCCACGGTGGTTCCGCGGACACCTCCGCGCTCCTCACGCGGCTCTCGGCGCTCCCCGCCGGCGAGCGCGAGGCGGCCCTGCTGGACACGGTCCGCGCCGAGGTGGCCGCCGTACTGGGCCACGCCTCCACGGACGAGGTACCGGCCGACCGGGCCTTCAAGGAGCTGGGCTTCGACTCCCTGACCGCCGTCGAACTGCGCAACCGGCTCGGCGGAGCCACAGGTGTCCGGCTGCCCGCCACCCTCGTCTTCGACTACCCGACCCCGAACGCCCTCGCCGCGTACCTGCGGGCCGAGGTCCTCGGCCTCTCGCTGGAGGAGGACACGGCCGACGCGGTCGGGCACGGCTCCGCGCTCGCCACCGTCGTCCACGGCGACGACCCGATCGTCATCGTCGGGATGAGCTGCCGGTACCCCGGCGGGATCGAGACTCCCGAAGACCTGTGGCGCCTCGTGGCCGGCGGCATCGACGCCATCTCGGAGTTCCCGCAGGGCCGCGGCTGGGATCTGGACTCGCTCTACGACCCGGACCCGGACGGCAAGGGCACCAGTTACACCCGCTCCGGTGGCTTCCTGCACGACGCGGGCCGCTTCGACCCCGCCTTCTTCGGGATCTCCCCGCGCGAGGCCGTGGCGATGGACCCGCAGCAGCGGCTGCTGCTGGAGACCTCCTGGGAGGCCTTCGAGCGGGCGGGCATCGACCCGGCGACCATGCGGGGCAGCCGTACCGGGGTCTTCGCGGGCATCATGTACCACGACTACGCGACCCGGATCACCTCCGTCCCGGACGGCGTCGAGGGCTACCTCGGCACCGGCAACTCCGGCAGCATCGCCTCCGGCCGGGTCTCGTACGCCTTCGGTCTGGAAGGCCCCGCGGTCACCGTCGACACGGCCTGCTCCTCCTCGCTCGTCGCGCTGCACTGGGCGATCCAGGCGCTGCGGGCCGGCGAGTGCGACATGGCGCTGGCCGGTGGTGTCACGGTCATGTCGACGCCGGGCACCTTCACCGAGTTCAGCCGCCAGCGCGGTCTGGCCGCCGACGGCCGCATCAAGTCCTTCGCCGCGGCGGCCGACGGCACCAGCTGGGCCGAGGGCGCGGGCATGCTCCTGGTGGAGCGGCTCTCCGACGCCCGCCGCAACGGCCACCCGGTCCTTGCGGTGGTCCGCGGCTCGGCGATCAACCAGGACGGTGCCTCCAACGGCCTGACCGCCCCGAACGGTCCGTCCCAGCAGCGGGTCATCCGCCAGGCTCTGGCCTCCGGCGGGCTGGCCAGTGACCAGATCGACGTGGTCGAGGCACACGGCACGGGTACGACGCTGGGCGACCCGATCGAGGCGCAGGCCCTGCTGGCCACGTACGGCCGGGAGCGGTCGGTGGACGAGCCGCTGTGGCTGGGCTCGATCAAGTCCAACATGGGCCACACGCAGGCCGCCGCCGGTGTCGCCGGCGTGATCAAGATGATCATGGCGATGCGGCACGGCGTCCTGCCGAAGACCCTGCACGTCGACGCGCCGACCCCGCACGTGGACTGGGAGGACGGCGCCGTCACGCTGCTGACGGAGTCCGTGCCGTGGCCGGAGACCGGCCGTCCGCGCCGGGCCGGTGTGTCCTCTTTCGGCATCAGCGGCACCAACGCGCACACGATCATCGAGCAGGCCCCGGACGAGGTGGCCGCGGCCACCCGTTCCGGTGACGGGCCGCCCCCGGCCCTGCCGTACGTGCTCTCCGCGAAGTCGGCGGACGCCCTGCGCGGTCAGGCGGCCCGCCTGCGCGGCCACCTGGAGGACGCGGCCGACGTGCCCGCCGCCGACGTGGCCTACTCGCTGGCGACGCGGCGCGCGTCCTTCGGCCACCGCGCGGTGGTCGTGGCCGGGGACCGCGAGGAACTGCTGCGCGGTCTGGCCGCGGTGGCGGACGGCGATCCGGTGGCCGCCGGGGTCACGGGCGGCGTGGTGGGTGCGGCCGGGGCCGGGAAGCTGGCCTTCCTGTTCACCGGCCAGGGCAGCCAGCGCCTCGGGATGGGGCGTGAGCTGTACGACGCCTTCCCGGCGTTCGCGGCCGCGCTGGACGCCGTGTGTGAGCGCCTCACACTCGAACTACCGCTGAAGAGCGTCCTGTTCGGGGACGATACGGACCTGCTGAACCAGACGGGCTTCACCCAGCCCGCGCTCTTCGCGGTCGAGGTGGCCCTGTACCGGCTCGTCGAGAGCTGGGGCCTGCGGCCGGACTTCCTCTGCGGCCACTCCATCGGCGAACTGGCGGCCGCTCACGTCGCCGGGGTGCTTTCGCTGGACGACGCCTGCGCACTCGTCGCCGCTCGTGGCCGCTTGATGCAGGCGCTGCCGTCGGGTGGTGTGATGATCGCGCTCCAGGCATCCGAGGACGAGGTCCTGCCGCTGCTGACGGACCGCGTGAGCGTTGCCGCGATCAACGGGCCGACCTCGGTCGTGATCGCGGGCGACGAGGACGCGGCACTCGCCGTGGTGGCGGCGTTCGCCGACCGCAAGAGCAAGCGGCTCACCGTCAGCCACGCCTTCCACTCCCCGCACATGGACGGCATGCTGGCCGACTTCCGCAAGGTCGCAGAGTCCCTGACGTACGCCGCCCCGCGCATCCCCGTCGTGTCGAACCTGACCGGAGCCCCCGTCACCGACGAGATGGGTTCCGCGGACTTCTGGGTCCGCCACGTCCGCGAGGCCGTGCGCTTCCTTGACGGTGTCCGGGCACTGGAGGCTGCGGGCGTGACGACGTACGTCGAACTCGGCCCCGACGGCGTGCTGTCGGCCATGTCCCAGGACTGCCTGACCCAGGACGGCGCCCGGTTCGCGCCCGCCCTCCGCTCCGGCCGCCCCGAGCCCGTCACCCTCCTCACCGCCCTCGCCGGCGCGCACGCCCACGGTGCCCCGGTGGACTGGGAGGCTTACTTCGCCCCGACCGGCGCCCGCCCGACCGAGCTGCCGACCTACGCCTTCCAGCGGGACTGGTACTGGCTCGACTCGGCGTCCGGCGCCTCGCACACCCCGGGCGACGCCGCCGGCTTCGGCCTCGGCGCGACGGACCACCCGCTGCTCGGGGCAGCCGTCGAACTCCCCGACTCGGACGGGTTCCTCTTCACCGGACGCCTCTCCTCGGCCACTCACCCGTGGCTCGCCGACCACACCGTCCTCGGTTCGGTCCTCCTGCCGGGCACGGCCTTCGTGGAACTGGCGGTCCGCGCCGGTGACCAGGTCGGCTGCGACTTCCTGGAGGAGCTGACTTTGGAGGCCCCGCTCGTCCTGCCCGATGGCGGAGCGGTCCAGCTGCGGCTCTCCGTCGCCGGAGCCGACGACACCGGTCGGCGCACCCTGTCGCTGTACACCCGGGACGAGGACAGTGCGGCCGACGAGCCGTGGACCAGGCACGCCGCGGGTGTCCTCGCCCCCGGCGCCGACGCACCGGCCCCCGCGGCCGACCTCACCGCCTGGCCTCCGGCCGGGGCCGAAGCGGTCGACCTCGACGGCCTGTACGAGGGCCTCGCCGCGGCCGGGTTCGACTACGGCCCCGCCTTCCAGGGCCTGCGCGCGGCCTGGCTGCACGGCGACGCGGTGTACGCCGAGGTCGCCCTGGACGAGGAGACCGCCCGGACGGCCGACTGGTTCGGCCTCCACCCGGCCCTGCTCGACGCCACCCTCCACGCGGCCGGGCTCGGCGGACTCGTCGAGAACACCGGCCGGGGACGGCTCCCGTTCGCCTGGAGCGGCGTCCGGCTGCACACGGCCGGAGCCGATGCGCTCCGGGTCCGCCTGGCCCCGGCCGGGCACGACGCGGTCTCCCTCGAACTCGCCGACCAGGCGGGCGCACCGGTCGCTTCGATCGAGGCACTCGCCCTGCGGGCCGTCTCGCCCGAGCAGATCGGCGCGGCGTCACGCGGCGGCCGTCCGGAGTCCCTGTTCCAGGTCGACTGGACGCCCCTGCCGCTGACCCCGGTCTCCGCGGCCGAACAGCGCCCCTGGGCCCTGCTCGCCGACGGCCACGCCGGACTGGACACCGTGGGCGTGCGCTACACGGCCCACGCCACACTGGCGACGGCCGCGGCCGCGGAACTCGTCTGCGTCCCGCTGACGGAGCTGCCCGAGGGTGATGTGGCCGCCGCCGTGCACGAAGCGACCGCCCGGGTGCTGGGGCTCCTGAAGGAGTGGCTGGCCGACGAGCGGTTCGCGCAGTCGCGTCTGGTGTTCTTGACGCGGGGTGCGGTGGAAGCGGTACCGGGTGAAGGCGTGCCCGACCTGGTGCATGCCGCCGTGCGGGGTCTGTTGCGTTCGGCGCAGTCCGAGAACCCGGGCAGGATCGTCCTGGCCGACCTGGACGGCTCGGACGCCTCCTACCGCACACTGCCCGCCGTACTGGCTTCGGGTGAGTCCGAGGTGGCGGTGCGGGACGGTGCGGTGTCGGTGCCGCGCCTGGCCCGGGCCGCTACCGCTGGGGCGTCCCTGGCGTGGGGTGGCGCGGGTACGGTGCTGGTGACGGGTGCGAGTGGTTCGCTGGGCGGGTTGTTCGCCCGTCATCTGGTCACCGAGCGGGGTGTGCGTCGTCTGTTGCTGGTGAGCCGTCGTGGTGAAGTCCCGTCGCTTTCGGCGGAGTTGGCGGAGCTGGGTGCGGAGGTCGTCTGGGCGGCTTGTGATGTGGCCGATCGTGCGGCTCTGGCTGGTGTGCTGGCCGGGATTCCGGCGGAGCATCCGTTGACCGCGGTGGTGCACACGGCGGGTGTGCTGGATGACGGTGTGATCGGATCGTTGACGGCCGAGCGGTTGTCGGCGGTGTTGCGGCCGAAGGTGGATGCGGCCTGGAATCTGCATGAGCTGACCGAGGGTCTCGACCTGTCGGCGTTCGTGCTCTTCTCTTCAGCCGCTGGTGTCTTCGGTGGCGCGGGCCAGGCCAACTACGCGGCGGGCAATGTCTTTTTGGATGCGCTGGCGGCCCACCGCAGGGCTCAGGGTCTGGCGGCGACTTCGCTGGCCTGGGGCCTGTGGTCCGAAGTGGGCGGTATGGGCGGCACGTTGGACGTCGACGAGGTCTCCCGGCTGGGTCGCGGTGGTGTCGGGGCGTTGACGGCCGCTGAGGGTCTGGCGTTGTTCGATGCCGCGACGGCCGCCGAGGAGCCGCTGCTGGTGCCGGTGAAGCTGGACCTGGCCGCTCTGCGCGCCCAGGCCGGCAGCGGCATGGTTCCGCCACTGCTGACGGGTCTGGTCCGTACGCCCGCCCGCCGGGCCCGTAGCGGTGCCACCGCGGGCGGTGCGTTCGCCCGGCAGATTGCCGCGCTGGTCGAAGGCGAGCGTGCCGCGGCCGTGCTGGAGCTCGTACGAGGTCAGGTCGCGGCGGTGCTCGGCTTCGCCGGTGTCGAAGCGGTGGATCCGGCGAAATCGTTCAGTGAGGTCGGCTTCGACTCGCTGACCGCCGTCGAGCTGCGCAACCGGCTCGGCGGAGCCACCGGCGTCCGGCTGCCCGCGACCCTCGTCTTCGACTACCCGACCCCCGCGGTGCTGGCGGAGTACCTGCTCGCCGAGCTGCTCGGCAGTCAGGAGACATCAGCGGGAGCCGCCGCCACCACGGTCCACGACGACGAACCGATCGCGATCGTCGCCATGGCCTGCCGCTTCCCCGGCGGTGTCCGCTCGCCCGAAGACCTCTGGGGCCTGGTGCGGGACGGCCGGGACGCCATCTCCGCCATGCCCGAGGACCGCGGCTGGGACGTCGAGAACCTCACCGACCCCGACCGGCCGGGCAGCAGCTACGCCACCGCCGGTGGCTTCCTCCACGACGCCCACCACTTCGACCCGACGTTCTTCGGAATCTCGCCCCGCGAGGCCCTCGCCACCGACCCCCAGCAGCGTCTCCTCCTGGAGACCACCTGGGAGGCCTTCGAGCGGGCCGGTATCGACCCGGCCACCCTGCGGGGCAGCCGGACCGGTGTCTTCGCGGGCGTCATGTACAACGACTACGGCACCCTCCTCCACCGCGCCCCCGAGGGCCTGGAGGGCTACATGGGCACGGCCAGTTCCGGCAGTGTCGCCTCGGGCCGCGTGTCGTACACCTTCGGTCTGGAAGGCCCCGCGGTCACCGTCGACACGGCCTGCTCCTCCTCGCTCGTCACCCTGCACCTCGCCGTCCAGGCCCTGCGCAGCGGTGAGTGCGACCTCGCCCTCGCGGGTGGCGTGACCGTGATGGCCACCCCGGGCACGTTCATCGCCTTCAGCGTGCAGCGTGGTCTCGCGACCGACGGCCGCTGCAAGCCCTTCGCGGCCGCCGCGGACGGCACCGCGTGGGGTGAGGGCGTGGGCATGCTGCTCGTGGAGCGGCTCTCGGACGCCCGCCGCAACGGCCACCCGGTCCTCGCGGTGGTCCGGGGTTCGGCCGTCAATCAGGACGGCGCCTCGAACGGTCTGACCGCCCCGAACGGGCCTTCCCAACAGCGGGTCATCCGTCAGGCCCTGGCCAACGCCGGTCTGAGCGCCGCGGACGTCGATGCCGTCGAGGCACACGGTACGGGCACGACGCTGGGCGACCCGATCGAGGCGCAGGCGCTGCTGGCCACCTACGGACGGGAACACACGGAGGACCAGCCGCTCTGGCTCGGTTCCATCAAGTCCAATGTGGGTCACACGCAGGCCGCTGCCGGTGTCGCGGGCATCATCAAGATGGTGCAGTCGATCCGCCACGGCGTCCTGCCCCAGACCCTGCACGTCGACGAGCCGACCCCGCACGTCGACTGGTCCGAGGGCGCCGTTTCCCTCCTCGAATCGGCCACCCCCTGGCCGGAGACCGGCCGTCCGCGCCGCGCCGGGGTGTCGTCCTTCGGCATCGGCGGCACCAACGCGCACACGATCATCGAGCAGGCTCCCGATGAGGAGCCCCGGCCTGTCGCCCCCACCGGACCGCCGGCGATACCCGCCCTGCCGTACGTACTGTCGGCGAAGTCCGCGGACGCGTTGCGCGACCAGGCAGCCGGGCTGCGTGGCCACCTGGAGGAGGTGCCCGATACGGCCACCGTCGACGTGGCGTACTCCCTCGTCACCACCCGCGCGGCCTTCGACCACCGCGCGGTGGTCGTGGCCGAGGACCGCGAGGAGCTCCTGCGCGTCCTCAACGCACTGGAGACCGAGGCGGCGGCTGCCGGCCTGGCCCGCGGGTCCGTGGGCACCGGGAAGACCGCTTTCGTGTTCCCGGGGCAGGGGTCGCAGTGGGTGGGTATGGCCGAGGCGCTGTTGGATTCCTCGCCGGTGTTCGCTGCTCGGGTGGATGAGTGTGCGAAGGCGTTGGAGCCCTTTACCGACTGGTCGTTGGTCGATGTGCTGCGTGGTGTGGAGGGTGCTCCTTCGCTGGAGCGGGTGGATGTCGTGCAGCCGGCGTTGTTCGCGGTGATGGTGTCGTTGGCGGAGGTGTGGCGTTCGGTCGGTGTTCGTCCGGGTGCGGTGATCGGTCATTCGCAGGGTGAGATCGCGGCCGCGTGTGTGGCGGGCATTCTCTCTCTCGATGATGCCGCTCGGGTGGTGGCGTTGCGCAGTCAGGCGATCGGGCGGGTGCTGGCCGGGTTGGGCGGCATGGTGTCGGTGCCCTTGCCGGCCGTGGAGGTACGGGAGCGGATCGCGCCCTGGGGTGAGGAGAGGATTTCCGTCGCCGCGGTCAACGGGCCTTCCTCGGTGGTGGTTTCGGGTGAGGTGGCGGCGCTGGAGGAGTTCCTGGCCGTCTGCGAGGCGGACGGGGTCCGGGCCAGGCGGATCGCGGTGGACTA
>NZ_JBEXPB010000092.1:0-8281 GCF_040611795.1 Streptomyces sp. NPDC006529
AGACCCCCGACGGCAAGTTCGAGGGCTTCGACGTCGACGTCCGAGACCAGCGCACCCGTCAGGTTGGAGACGACCGGGATCCGCGGAGCGGCGAAGGACAGACCCTCCACCACCTCACGGAACTCCTCCAACATCCCGTCCATGTGAGGCGAGTGGAAGGCATGACTGACCGTGAGCCGCTTGTTCTTGCGGTCGGCGAACACCTCCACCACCGCGAGCACGGCGTGCTCGTCACCCGCGATCACGAGCGACGTGGGCCCGTTGACGGCGGCGATGCTCACCCGCTCGGACAACAGCGGCAGCACCTCGTCCTCCGACGCCTGCACCGCCACCATCACACCACCCGAAGGCAACGCCTGCATCAACCGACCGCGAGCGGCGACCAGCAAGCACGCGTCCTCCAGCGAGAACACCCCCGCCACATGCGCGGCCGCGACCTCACCGATCGAATGACCGGACAGGAAGTCAGGCTTGACACCCCACGACTCCAGCAGCCGGAACAACGCCACCTCAACCGCGAACAACGCGGGCTGCGCATACTCCGTACGGTCCAGCAGAGCGGCATCCGTCCCGAACAACACCTTCTTCAGCGGCAGTTCGAGGCTCATTGCCCCACACACCACGTCCAAAGCCGCAGCGAACACCGGGAAGGCGTCATACAACTCACGCCCCATCCCGAGCCGCTGGCTGCCCTGCCCGGTGAACAGGAAGGCCAGCTTTCCGGCCGACGGCGTACCCTCCAGCACTCCGGCGGGTCGGCTGCCGTCCGCGAGTGCGGCCAGGCCCGCGAGGAAGCCCTCGCGGTCCTCCGCCACCACGGCGGCCCGCCGGTCGAGGGAGGCCCGGCTCGTGGCCAGGGCGTAGCCGGTGTCCGTGAGGGACGACTCGGGGTCCGCGGCGACCTGTGCCGCCAGGCGGGCGGCTTGTTCGCGCAGGGCCTGGGGGTCCTTCGCCGAGAGCAGCCACGGCAGGGCGCCGGGCACCCGCTCGGGTGCGGGCCGCGTCCCGGGCTCCTCCGGCTCGGAAGCCTGCTCGATGACGGCGTGGGCGTTGGTGCCGCTGAAGCCGAAGGAGGAGATACCGGCGCGGCGCGGGCGTCCCGTGTCCGGCCATGCGGTGGCCCGGTCCAGGAGCGTCACGGCTCCGGAGGCCCAGTCCACGTGCGGGGTGGGCTCATCCGCGTGCAGGCTCTTGGGCAGGACGCCGTGCCGCATCGCCATGATCATCTTGATGACGCCGGCGACACCTGCCGCGGCCTGCGTGTGACCCATGTTCGACTTGATCGAGCCGAGCAGCAGCGGCCGGCCCTCCGGGCGGTCCTGGCCGTACGTGGCCAGCAGTGCCTGGGCCTCGATCGGGTCGCCCAGCGTCGTACCGGTGCCGTGCGCCTCGACGGCGTCCACATCGGCGACGGACAGCCCGGCGTTGGCGAGGGCCTGGCGGATGACCCGCTGTTGCGAGGGCCCGTTGGGGGCGGTCAGGCCGTTGCTCGCACCGTCCTGGTTGATCGCCGTACCGCGCACGACGGCCAGGACCGGGTGGCCGTTGCGGCGGGCGTCCGAGAGCCGCTCCACGAGGAGCATCCCCGCTCCCTCGGACCAGCCCGTGCCGTCGGCGTCGGCGGAGAACGCCTTGCAGCGGCCGTCGACCGCGAGGCCCCGCTGCCGGCTGAACTCCACGAACGCGGCGGGGGTCGCCATCACGGTCACACCGCCTGCCAGCGCGAGCGAGCACTCCCCGTTGCGCAGGGCCTGCACCGCGAGGTGCAGGGCCACCAGGGAGGAGGAGCAGGCCGTGTCGACGGTGACCGCCGGGCCCTCCAGGCCGAACGTGTAGGACAGTCGGCCGGAGATGACGCTGCCCGCGTTGCCGGTGCCGAGGAAGCCCTCCACTCCTTCGGGCAGGGCCGCGAGCCGGGACGCGTAGTCCTGGTACATGACGCCCGCGAAGACACCGGTACGGCTGCCCCGCAGGGACCTCGGGTCGATCCCGGCGCGTTCGAAGGCCTCCCAGGCGGTTTCCAGCAGCAGCCGCTGCTGCGGGTCCATGGCGACGGCCTCGCGCGGGGAGATCCCGAAGAAGGCGGGGTCGAAGGCGGAGGCGTCGGTGAGGAACCCGCCCTCGCGGGCGTAGCTCGTGCCCTCCTGGCCGGGGTCGGCGTCGAAGAGGCCGTCGACGTCCCAGCCGCGGTCGTCGGGGAATCCGGAGATGACGTCCCGGCCCTCGAGGACGAGGCGCCAGAGGTCGTCGGGGCCCTCGACGCCGCCGGGGTAGCGGCAGCCGAGGCCGACGACGGCGATGGGATCGTCGTCGCGGAGTGCGGACGCGGACGCGGTCGCCGGGGCGGCGGGCGCGGCGGATGCGGCGCCGGGCAGTTCGTCGCGCAGGTGCTCGGCGAGGATCGTCGGGGTCGGGTAGTCGAAGACGAGGGTGGCCGGCAGGCGCAGCCCGGTGGCGGCGCCGATCAGGTTGCGGAGTTCCACTGCGGTCAGGGAGTCGAAGCCCAGCTCGCGGAAGGACCGGTCGGCCTCGACGGCCTCGGGCCCGGAATGGCCGAGTACGACCGCCACCTGGGTCCGGACCACGTCCAGGACGAGGGACTGCTGCTCGGCGACCGTCAGGCCCGCGAGCCGCAGTGCCGAGGCGGGGGTGCCGGAGGCGGCGGCCCGGCGGGCGGGCATCCGGACCATGCCGGTGAGCAGCGGCGGGAGCGTGCCGGTGCCCGCCTGGGCGCGCAGGGCGGCCAGGTCCAGCTTGACCGGCACCAGCAGCGGCTCCTGCGCGCCGCAGGCGGCGTCGAACAGTGCCACGCCTTCCGCGGCCGTGAGGGCGTGGGCGCCGCCGCGACCGGGCCGGGAGACCTCGTCGGCCCCCAACGCGGCTCCCATGCCGCCGACTTCGGACCACAGGCCCCAGGCCAGGGAGGTCGCCGGCAGGCCCTGGGCCCGCCGGTGGGCCGCCAGCGCGTCCAGGAAGGCGTTGCCCGCGGCGTAGTTGGCCTGTCCGGCGTTGCCGAAGACACCGGCGGCGGAGGAGAAGAGGACGAACGCCGTGAGGTCGATGTCCCGGGTCAGCTCGTGGAGGTTCCAGGCCGCGTCGACCTTCGGGCGCAGCACCGCCGACAGCCGTTCGGCGGTCAGCGAACCGATCACCCCGTCGTCGAGGACACCGGCCGTGTGCACGACCCCGGTCAGCGGGTGCTCCGCCGGAATCCCGGCCAGCACGTCGGCTAGGGCCCCACGGTCGGCGACGTCGCACGCCGCCCAAGTCACCTCGGCGCCCAGAACCGCCAACTCCGCGGACAGCGGCGGGGTTTCGCCCCGGCGACTGACCAGCAACAGGCGCCGTACGCCGTGCTCGGTGACCAGGTGGCGGGCGACCAGCGCGCCGAGCGAACCGCTCGCGCCGGTGACCAGGACGGTGCCGTGGGTGTCCCAACCGGCGGCCGTCTCCCCGGTCCGGCCCGGCCGCGCGGCGCGGACCAGCCTCGGTACCAGCGCCGAGCCTCCCCGCACCGCCACCTCGGGTTCGCCCGTCGCCAGGGCGACCGCGAGCGGGCCCGCCGGCTCGTCGTCGACGTCGACGTCGACGAGGACGAAGCGGCCCGGGTTCTCCGACTGCGCGGACCGCAGCAGGCCCCGCACCGCGGCGCGGACCGGGTCGTGGATGCCTTCTCCGGGCACGGCCTCCACCGCACCGCGCGTCACGAACACCAAGCGTCCGTCCGCCGACGGGTCCGACAGCCGGTCCTGGACCAGGCGCAGGACCCGGGCCGTTTCGGCGTGCACGGCTTCCGGCACGGCCGCGCGGACGCCCGTACGCAGGTCGATGACGACCGGGTCGTCGGCTGCTCCGGCCGCGGCCTGCGCCGTCCGATCGGCGGACGGCGCGGTCCAGTCGACCCGGAAGAGGGAGTCCGGGCCCCGGTCCCCACCGGCCGCGTCGATCTGCTCGGAGGAGATCGCTCGTAGGGCCAGCGAATCCACCGAGGCGAGGGGGTGACCGGCGGAGTCGGCCAGTTCGAGCGAGACCGCGCCGTGGCCCGCGCCCGCGAGGCGGACCCGCGCGGCCGCCGCGCCCGAGGCGTACAGGCGTACGCCGGTCCACGCGAACGGCAACCGGGCCCCGTTCGCGCTGTCGGAATCCGGGCCCGCGGCCAGCGAGGCGTCCAGTGCCAGGGCGTGGAGCGCGGAGTCGAGCAGCGCCGGATGGAGCCCGAAGGCGCCGGCGTCCGCCTGCCCGCGCCCGGCGAGGCCGACTTCGGCGAACAGCTCACCGTCACGCCGCCAGACTGCCCGCAGTCCGCGGAAGAGGGGGCCGTAGTGGAGTCCGGAAGCGTCGAGGAGCTCGTACGCATCGTCCACGGGGACGGGGGTCGCGTCGACCGGCGGCCAGACGCGGAGGTCGGCGGTGGCGGGTCGCACCTCGGCCGTGAGCAGACCGGCGGCGTGGCGCTGCCACGGCTCGTCGGCGTCGGCGTCGGCCTTCGCGAACCGGGAGTGGACGGCGACGGTACGACGGCCCGACGGGTCCGGCGCTCCCACGGTGACCTGGATCTGCACGGCCGCGTCGGGGTCGGACAGCACCAGCGGTGCCTGGAGGGTCAGTTCCTCCACGGCCGGGGCGCCGACCCGCTCACCGGCGTGCAGGGCCAGCTCGACGAGGGCCGCGCCCGGGACCAGTACGGAGCCCATCACGGCGTGGTCGGCCAGCCAGGGGTGCGTCCGCAGCGACAGGCGGCCGGTGAGGACGCACCCGTCGGCGTCGGCGAGGGACACCGCGGCGCCCAGCAGCGGGTGCCCGGCGGCCGCGAGACCGAGGCCGGTGGCGTCACCGGGCAGTGGGGCACCGGTCTCGGGCCAGAACCGCTCACGCTGGAAGGGGTAGGTGGGCAGGTCGACGCGCCGGGCACCGGTCCCGGCGAAGCGTGCCCGCCAGTCCGCGTCGCCGCCGCGGGCGTAGGCCCGGGCGAAGGCGGCGGTGACGGTCTCCACCTCGGGGCGGTCGGCACGGAGCGTTGCGGCGAAGGCGGCGCCTTCTCTGGAGACGCAGTCCTGGGCGAGGGCCGACAGGACGCCGTCAGGCCCGAGTTCGAGGTACGTGGTGACCCCTGCCGCCTCCAGCGTCCGGACACCGTCGAGGAAGCGGACCGCCTCGCGGACGTGTCGCACCCAGAAGTCGGCCGAACCCATCTCGTCCGAGACCAGCGCACCCGTCAGGTTGGAGACGACCGGAATCCGAGGTGTGCCGAACGACAGCCCCGCCGCGACCTGCCGGAACTCATCCAACATCCCGTCCATGTGCGGGGAGTGGAAGGCATGACTGACCGTCAGCCGCTTCGTCTTGCGGCCGGCGAACGAAGCCACCACCGCCAGCACGGCATCCTCGTCACCCGCGATCACGACCGACGCAGGCCCGTTGACGGCGGCGATGCTCACCCGCTCGGACAACAGCGGCAGGACCTCGTCCTCCGACGCCTGCACCGCCACCATCACACCACCCGAAGGCAACGCCTGCATCAGACGCCCACGAGCGGACACCAGCACACACGCATCCTCCAACGAGAACACACCCGCCACATGCGCGGCCGCGATCTCACCCACGGAGTGACCGGACAGGAAGTCAGGCTTCACACCCCACGACTCCAGCAACCGGAACAACGCCACCTCGACCGCGAACAACGCAGGCTGCGCATACTCCGTACGATCCAGCACCACCGCATCCCCGCCGAACAACACCTCCTTCAAAGGCATTTCCAGGTGGATCGCCGAACACACCGCGTCCAGCGCCTCCGCGAACACCGGGTAGGCGTCGTACAGCTCACGGCCCATCCCGAGCCGCTGACTGCCCTGCCCGGTGAACAGGAGGGCCAGCTTGCCCCGGGTTCCGGCCTCGCCCCGGACGATCCGCGTCGAAGCGGGGTCGCCCGACGCCAGTGCCGCGAGGTCGGCCAGGGCCTCGCTGCGGTCGCCGGCCAGGACGACGGCGCGGTGTTCGAAGGCGGCGCGGCCGGTGGCCAGGGTGCGGCTGACGTCCTCGGCACGCTGGTTGGGGTGGGCCCGCAGGTGTGTGAGCAGGCGCTCCGCCTGGGCCCGCACGGCCTCCGACGTGCGGGCCGAGACAGGCCAGGCCAGGACGGGGGGTACGACGACACGGCGCGGCGCGGCGGTATCACCGGCCCTGGCCTCCCCGGCCTCCCCGGGCTCGACGGAGTCGGCCGGCTCGACCGGCTCGGCGGCGGGGGGCTGCTCGATGATGGTGTGCGCGTTGGTGCCGCTGATGCCGAAGGACGACACGGCGGCGCGGCGGGGACGACCGGTGTCCGGCCAGTCCACCGTCTCGCGCAGCAGCGACACCGCGCCCGCGGACCAGTCGACCTTGGTCGACGGCTGGTCGACGTGCAGGGTCTTCGGGATCCGCCCGTGCCGGATCGCCATCACCATCTTGATGACGCCTGCGACGCCGGCGGCGGCCTGCGTGTGCCCGATGTTCGACTTGATGGAGCCGAGCCAGAGCGGCTGGTCCTCCGTGTGCTCCCGGCCGTACGTGGCCAGCAGGGCCTGGGCTTCGATCGGGTCGCCCAGCGTCGTGCCGGTGCCGTGGGCCTCGACCACGTCGATGTCGGCGGCGGTGAGCCGGGCGTCGGCCAGGGCCTGGCGGATGACGCGCTGCTGCGAGGGCCCGTTCGGGGCGGTCAGGCCGTTGGAGGCGCCGTCCTGGTTGACGGCCGAGCCGCGGACCACGGCCAGCACCCGGTGGCCGTTGCGGCGGGCGTCGGAGAGCCGCTCCACGAGGAGCATGCCCGCGCCCTCGCCCCAGCCGGTGCCGTCGGCGGCGTCCGCGAAGGACTTGCAGCGCCCGTCGAAGGACAGGCCGCGCTGGCGGCTGAACTCGGTGAAGGTGCCGGGGGTCGGCATGACCGTCACGCCGCCGGCCAGTGCGAGCGAGCACTCGCCCTTGCGCAGGGCCTGCATGGCGAGGTGCAGCGTGACGAGGGAGGAGGAGCAGGCGGTGTCGACGGTGAGCGCCGGGCCCTCCAGACCGAAGGTGTACGAGACACGGCCGGAGGCGATGCTGCTGGAGGCACCGGTGCCGAGGTAGCCCTCGACCTCCGGCGGCACGGCCCGCAGCCGGGACGCGTAGTCGTGGTACATGACGCCCGTGAAGACACCGGTCCGGCTGCCGCGCATCGAGGTCGGGTCGATGCCCGCCCGCTCGAAGGCCTCCCAAGAGGTTTCCAGCAGGAGCCGCTGCTGCGGGTCCATCGCCAGGGCCTCACGGGGCGAGATCCCGAAGAATTCGGGCTCGAACCGGTTGGCGGAGTGCAGGAAGCCGCCCTCCTGCACGTAGCTCGTGCCCCGCCCGTCGGGGTCCTCGTCGAAGAGGCGCCCCGTGTCCCAGCCCCGGTCGGTCGGGAAGGGGGAGACGGCATCGGTCTCGCCGGAGACCAGCCGCCACAGGTCCTCGGGGGACTCGACGTCACCCGGGTAACGGCAGCTCATCCCGATGATCGCGATCGGCTCCTGCTCCTCCGACTCGACCTCCTGGAGGCGGCGGCGCGTCTCGTGGAGATCGGCCGTCACCCGCTTCAGGAAGTACCGGAGCTTTTCCTCGTTCATGCGTGCATCCCTCGGGCAGAAACCGGACAGTCGGAGTGGTGAGAAGGGGCGGGGCGGAGCTGCCGGGTCATGAGATGCCGAACTCCTTGCCGATGAAGTCGAAGAGGTCGTCGTCGGTCGCGCTCTCCAGGGCCTCGGCCACGTCGGCTCCGTCGGAGCCGGCGGCCAGGGCACCGGCCTCGCTCCAGGCGGTCAGCAGGGCCTGGAGGCGTTCGGTGATGCGGTCGCGGCCCGCGTCGTCGGGCGACGACGTGACGAGGGTCTTCTCCAGCCGGTCCAGCTCGGCGAGGAGCGGGGGTACTGCTGCCGCGCCGTCCTGCCAGAGCTCGTCCCGCAGGTATTCCACGAGCGCGTTCGGGGTCGGGTAGTCGAAGACGAGGGTGGCGGGGAGGCGGACGCCGGTGGCTCCGCCGAGCCGGTTGCGCAGTTCGACGGCGGTCAGCGAGTCGAAGCCGACCTCGTTGAACGACCGTACGGGGTCGACCGCTTCGGGTCCGGCGAAGCCGAGGACTCCGGCGACGTACGAGCAGACCAGCTCCAGGAGCGCTTCGTCCCGCGCTGCGGGGGCCGACGCCTGGTGGCTGCCGGGCACCGCGCCCCGGCTGGTGGTCACCACGGGCGCGCTCGGGCGGCTCAAGGGTCAGCAGCTGGACGCCGTGCTC
>NZ_JBEXPB010000093.1:0-7834 GCF_040611795.1 Streptomyces sp. NPDC006529
GACGGCGGCGTCCTGGCCGACGACGGCCTTGCCGATCTCGGTGCGCAGCGCTTCGAGGGAGGCGCGTGCGCGGTCCGCGTCCGGGTGGGCGGGGGTCGATGACGATCTTGCCCGCGGTGTGTCCCTCCTGGCTCAGCGCGAAGGCGGCCGCCAGCTCGGACAGCGGGAAGGTTTCGGCGACGGTGACGGCGAGCTGTCCGCCCTCGGCGAGCCGGCCGAGCTCGGCGAGGGCGGCGCCGTCGGGCCGCACCCACATCCACTGGCCGCCCGCGCCCAGCACGGCCGGGTCGGCGATGGAGGCGTGCCGTCCGCCGTCGGCCAGGACGGCCTGGGTGGCCTCCAGGACCCCGCCCACGAAGTCGGCGACCACGGTGACCCCCTCGGGGGCCAGCTCGCGGACGCGGTCGGCGAGGCCGTCGCCGTACGCGACGGGCTCGGCGCCCAGCTCGCGCAGCCGGTCGTGGTTGCGCGGCGAGGCGGTGCCGATGACCCGGGCCCCCAGCGCGCGGGCGATCTGGACGCCGAAGGAGCCGACGCCGCCCGCGGCGCCGTGCACCAGGACGGTGTCGTCCTTGTCGGTGCCGAGGCGGGTGAGCAGCTGGTACGCGGTGAGCCCGGCCAGCGGGAGCCCGGCGGCCTCGGCCCAGCCGAGGGTGGCCGGCTTGTGGGCGAGGGCGCGGACGGGCACGGTGACGAACTCGGCGAAGGTGCCGCCGTGCACGTAGTCCTTGCGGGCGTAGGCCATGACCTCGTCGCCCGCGGTGAACTCGGGGGTGTCGATGCCGACGACCTCGACGGTGCCGGAGACGTCCCAGCCGGGGACCACCGGGTACACGACGTCCATCAGGCCGTCGAGGCCGCCCGCCATGATCTTCCAGTCGACCGGGTTGACCGAAGCGCACTTCACGCGGACCAGTACCTCGCCCGGTCCCACCTTGGGCACGGGCTGCCGGGTCTCGCTGAGCACCTCCGTCCCGCCGTACGTCTCGTACGTCATCGCCCGCATGGTGCCCTCGCTGTCCTCGGACATCCGTCTCGCCTCTCCGTGAGCTGCTGGAACCGTCCCCCGGCCCCATCCCACCACGAAACGCCGTGCCCGTCGCCCGGAGCAGGGCGGGCACGGCGCGGCGCGGGGCGGTCCCGGTCAGCCGGTGCGGTGGGCGGCGCGGTGCGCCTCGATGACGGAGGCGTAGTGCCGGCCGCTGGCCTTGACGGTGCGCAGCTGGCTGTCGAAGTCGACGTGGACCAGGCCGAAGCGCTTGTCGTAGCCGTAGGCCCATTCGAAGTTGTCGAGCAGGGACCAGGCGTAGTAGCCGGCCAGGGGCGCGCCCCGGCGGGCGGCACGGGCGCAGGCGGCGAGGTGGGAGTCGAGGTAGGCGGTCCGTTCGGGGTCGGTGACGGTGCCGTCGGGAGCGACGGTGTCCGGGTAGGAGGAGCCGTTCTCGGTGACGTAGAGGCGGCGGGCGCCGTACTCCTCGGTGAGCCGCATCAGCAGCGTCTCGATCCCGTGCGCGTCGACCTCCCAGTCCATGCCGGTGCGCGGGACGGCGGGGCGGTCGATCTGGCGGGCGCGGGGGGCCGGGCCGCCGGGGTCGTCGGTGACGTACTGGGGGAAGTAGTAGTTCAGGCCGAGCCAGTCGAGGGGCGCGGCGATGGTGGCGGGGTCGCCGGGGCGTTCGGGGAGGTCCACGCCGTAGACCTCGCGCATGTCGGCGGGGAAGCCGCGGCCGTGGACGGGGTCGAGCCACCAGCGGTTGACGTGTCCGTCCATCCGGCGGGCGGCGGCGCGGTCGGCCTCGCTGTCGGTCGCGGGCTCGACGGTGGAGAGGTTGTTGACGATGCCGATCCGGGCGGCGGGGGCGGCGGCGCGGATGGCGGCCGCGGCCAGGCCGTGTCCGAGGAGCAGGTGGTAGGAGGCCCGCACGGCGGCGGTGAGGTCGGTCAGGCCGGGGGCCATCTTCCCTTCGAGGTGCCCGATCCAGGCGGAGCACAGGGGTTCGTTGAGGGTGGCCCATTGGGTGACCCGGTCGCCGAGCCGTTCGGCCACCTGGGCGGCGTACGCGGCGAAGTGCTCGGCGGTGTCCCGCTCGGGCCAGCCGCCGCGGTCCTGGAGGGCCTGCGGGAGGTCCCAGTGGTAGAGGGTGACGGAGGGTTCGATGCCCGCGGCCAGCAGCGCGTCGGTCAACTGGTCGTAGAAGTCGAGGCCCTTGGGGTTGGGCGGGCCGTCGCCGCCGGGGACCACGCGGGGCCAGGCGACCGAGAACCGGTAGGCGTTGGCGTTCAGGCCGCGCATCAGCGCGACGTCCTCGCGCCAGCGGTGGTAGTGGTCGCAGGCGGTGTCGCCGTGGTCGCCGCCCGCGGTGTTGCCGGGCGTGTGGGAGAAGGTGTCCCAGATGGAGGGCGTACGGCCGTCCTCGTCGGCGGCGCCTTCGATCTGGTAGGCGGAGGTCGCGGTGCCCCAGGCGAAGTCGCGGGGCAGCGCGGCGAGGTCGATGGGCTCGGGCACGGGCTCGGTCACGACGGTCCTTCCGGGGCGTTCGGGGGCGGCGGGGGCGGGTGCGACGGGGGCGGGTGCGACCGCGGCGGCGGGGGCGGTCATTTGACGGCTCCCGCGGTCAGGCCGGCCACCAAGTAGCGCTGGAGCAGCAGGAATCCGGCGACGACCGGGACGCTGACGACGAGCGAGGCGGCCATGATCTGGTTCCAGTACACGTCGTTCTGGGTGGAGTAGCCCTGCAGGCCGACGGCCAGGGTGCGGGTCTGCTGGTTGGTCATGACCGAGGCGAAGAGGACCTCGCCCCAGGCGGTCATGAAGGAGTACACGGCCACGGCGACGATGCCCGGAACGGCGGCGGGGACGACGACCCGCAGGAGCGCGCCGAGCGGGCCGCAGCCGTCGACGGTGGCGGCTTCGTCGAGGTCGCGGGGCACCGAGTCGAAGTACCCGATGAGCATCCAGATGGAGAAGGGCAGGGAGAAGGTGAGGTAGGCGAGGATCAGCCCGGCGCGGGAGCCGTAGAGGGCGATCCCGGTGGCGTTGCCGACGTTCACGAAGATGAGGAAGAGGGGCAGAAGGAAGAGGATGCCCGGGAACATCTGGGTGGACAGGACGGTGACCGTGAACACCCGTTTGCCGCGGAACCCGTAGCGGCTGACGGCGTAGGCCGCGAAGACCGCGATCACCACCGAGGCGGCGGTCGCGGAGCCCGCCACGATCAGGGAGTTCACGAAGTACTGCGCGAGCGGGACCGTGTGCCAGATGTCGACGTACGGGCGGACGGTGAGCCCGCTGGGGATCCAGTGGAAGGCCCCGGCGACGTCTGCCAGCGGCTTGAGCGAGCTGGTGACCATCACGTAGACGGGCAGCGCGACGGAGCCGGTGAGCAGGGTCAGGAAGACCGCCCGGACGGCCTGGAAGGAGCGGGCCGGGGCCAGCGGGGATCTGCGCCGGGTCTCAGGCATCGGTCTTGCTCCTTCCGCGGCTGGTGACCAGCAGGTAGACGGCGGTGACCAGCAGCAGGAAGAGCAGCAGGAGGACGGACATGGCCGATCCGGTGCCGAAGTTCCAGGTGACGAAGCTGGCCTGGTAGATGTGGATGGAGATCAGGTCGGCGGCTTCGGGGGCCGACTTGCCGAAGAGGACGAACGGCGTGTTGAAGTCGTTGAAGGTCCACAGGAACAGCACCAGGACCAGCACCTGGTTGACGGGCCCGATGGAGGGCAGCGTGATCCGGCGCACCTGCTGCCAGGTGCCCGCGCCGTCGAGGGCCGCCGCCTCGTACAGCTCCTTGGGGATGTTCTGCAGGGCGGCCATCACGATCAGGAAGGCGAAGGGCCAGCCCTTCCAGACGGACACGACGAGCAGCGCCCAGAAGCTGTTGTCCCCCAGCAGCCAGAAGGTGTTCGGGCCGGCCATGCCGAGCTGGTCGTGCAGGACGTGGTTCACCAGGCCGTTGTCGCGCTGGAACATGAAGCTCCAGGTGATGACGGCGGCGTAGACGGGGAGCGCGTACGGGACGAGGAACAGCGCGCGCAGGATGCCGCGGCCGCGGAAGGTGTCCTGCATGAAGACGGCGGCCGCGGTCCCGATGAACCAGCACAGGCTCACCGAGAGGAGGGTGAACGCGCAGGTGGTGAGGAAGGAGCGGAGCAGGGCCTCACCGACGGGCGCGTTGACGTCGACGGCCAGGGAGTAGTTGTCGAAGCCCGTCCAGGGGGCGCGCGACCAGTCCCGGATGAAGAACTGGGTGAGCTGCCGGAAGCTCATCAGGATGCCCATCACCATCGGGACGAGGTGGATGAGCAGTTCCATCAGCAGGGCGGGCAGGAGCAGCAGGTAGGGCAGGGCGGTACGGCGCAGCCGTCCGGTGCGGCGCACGCGGGCGGTGGTGCGGCGCACCCGCCCCGCGGTGGCGGAAGTCATCGGGAGGGGCTCACTTCGCCATCTGCTGCTGGGCCTTGGACAGCCTGGCCTTCACGGACTCGGTGGTCACGGGGCGCCCCGCGGCGGCGTCCGCGAAGAGTTCCTTGACCGCGGTGCCGACGGCCGTCTCGAACTGCGACTCCTCGGGGACCTGCGGGAGCGGGGCGGCGCTGGTGGACAGGGTGTCGCGCAGGACGGTGAGGTCCTCGGTGGCGAAGGCCTGGTCCTGCTGGGCGGCCTTGACCGGCGGGATGGAGCCGTAGGTCTTGTTGAGCAGCTTCTGCTCCTCGTCGCTGGTCATGAACGTCACGAACTTCAGCGCGCCGTCGATGTTGTCGGTGTTCTTGAAGACGGCCATGTTGATGCCCGCGACCATGGAGTTGACGTTCCGGCCCTGGCCGGGGGCGCCGCCCGCCGGGACGGGGACGGGGGCCACGCCCCAGTCGCCCTCCTTCATCCCGTGGGCCTTGAAGCTGCTCGCCGCGCTCTGCCAGAGCACCATGGCGGTCTTGCCGTTGGCGAAGTCCTGGAGCGACTGGTTCTTGTCGTACTCGGCGTTGCCCGGCGCGATGATCTTGTCCTTGGCCATCAGGTCGACGTACTGCTTGACGGCCTCGACGTTGGCCGGGGTGTCGAAGGTGGGCTTGCCCGCCGCGTCGAAGAACGCGGCGCCGTGCTGCCGGGACAGCACGAAGACCTGGTGGATGTTGTTCGAGAGGTTCGCGCCCTCGGCGCCCAGGGCCCACTTGCCGTCCTTGGACAGCTTCCGGCCGGTGGCGGCCATCTCGTCCCAGGTCGCGGGCGGCTTGTCGATGCCCGCTTCCCGGAACATCTTCTTGTTGTAGTAGAGCGCGTACGACATGGAGTACAGGGGGACGGCGGCCGGGTCCTGGCCGGCCGCGCCCGCGGAGCCGATCGCGGACTCGACGAAGCGGCCCCGGCCGCCGATCGCGTCGAAGTTCTTCGCGTTCCAGGGCAGCAGCGCGCCGGTGGCCTGGAGGGAGGAGGACCAGGTGTTGCCGATGTTGAGCACGTCCGGACCCTGCCCCGAGGCGGTGGCCGCCAGGATACGGTTGAGCAGGTCGGCCCAGGGGACGACCTCCAGCTTGACCTTGATGCCCGTCCGCTCCTCGAACTTCTTCAGCTCCGGGCCGAGGGTCGCCTGGTCCGCCGCGATGTCGGGGCCCTGGTTGGAGGCCCAGTAGGTGAGTTCCTTGGGGGCGGTGTTGGAACCGCCCTCGGCGCCGGTGGAGCCCCCGCCGCAGGCGGTGGCGGCGGCGAGCAGGGAGGCGGTGACCACGGCGGCGGCCGCGGCTCGGTTTCTGCGCATGGCGGATCGGCCCCTTTCAACAGGGTCGGGCGAGCGGCCGAGAGGGAGGCCGGGGGGCGTTGCGGCCTCCCCGTTACCTCCAGGCCTTAATTTAGGACGTGAGTTAAGCCTCGTGAAAGGGTCGCGTCAAGGGGTCGCGCAAGGGTATGTTGCGAATCGTTGTCAGGGCGGAAGGAGCCACATGACGGGCAGTCACGGACGTACGGTGCGGGACCTGCGGCGCGGCAACCGCAGCGCCGTGCTGCAGCGGTTGTACTTCGGCGGACCCATGAGCCGCCAGGAGCTGGGCCCGGTCACCGGACTCAGCTCCGGATCCGTCAGCAACGTGGTGGGTGAACTCGTCGCGGACGGCCTCCTGGAGGAAGCCGGCATCGTCGACTCCGACGGCGGACGGCCGCGCACCCTGCTGCGGGTGGCCCCCGGCAGCGCCCACATGATCGGCGTCGACGTGGGCGAAACCCGGGTCCGGGTCGAGCTGTTCGACCTGACCCTCACCGAACTCGCCCGCGCCGAAATGCCGTTGCAGCCGCGCGGGTGCTACGACGTCGGGCCCATCGTCGACCACATCCGCACCGGCATCGCCGCCGTCCTCGCCGAGGCGGGCATCGGTACGGACCGGCTCCTGGGCGTGGGCGTCGGCGTCCCCGGCATCATCGAGCGCGCGCCCGGCGGAACCGTCGTGCACGGCCAGACCATCGGCTGGGACGCGGTCCCCCTGGAGGCCCTGCTGCGCGCCACCGGCGCCCTGCCCGACGAGGTCCCGTACCTCATCGACAACGGCGCCCGCACCCTGGGCCAGGCGGAGATGTGGTTCGGGGCCGGGCGCGGGGCGCGGGAGGCGGTCGTCGTCCTGTTCGGCTCCGGCGTGGGCGCCAGCCTGGTCACCGACGGCTCACCCGCGGGCGGCTCCCCCGACGGCACCCCCCTGGAGTGGGGGCACCTGACGGTGTCGGTGCGCGGCCGGCGCTGCCGTTGCGGCGCCCTGGGCTGCCTGGAGGCCTACACCGGCGCCGAGTCCCTGCTCGCCCGGTGGGCGGAGCGGGGCGGCGGCGCAGGCGAGGTCCAGGACGAGGAGGAAGCCCTGGCGGTGCTGCTGGCGCACGGGATGTCCGGGGACCCGGTGGCCGCGGAGGTGCTGGAGGAGACCGCGGAGTACCTGGGCGCCGGGCTGTCCGACGTGATCAACCTCTTCCAGCCCGAACGGATCCTGATCGGCGGATGGGCGGGCCTGATGCTGGGCCCGCACATCCTGCCCTCGGTCCGCGCGCACGCCAGGCGCTACTCGCTGCGCCACCCCGCCGACCGGGTCACCATCGACCTGGGCTCGCTGGGCCCCGACGCGGTCACGGTGGGCGCCGCCACCCTCCCCCTGTCGGCCTTCTTCACCACGGGCGGCCGCCGCCCGGTCCCCGCTCCCCCGACCGAACCCCCGGGCTGGCACGCCTCGTTGGCCACCCGCGGCGGGGTGGCGGGGCGCTGAGGGGGCAAGGGGTCACTGGATCAGGCCGAGGTGCGGGTGGTCCGGGGATGCCGGGCAGACGTGCAGTTGCAGGTCGTAGCCCCCGGCGAGGTCGAGCAGGGTGGGGTTCCACGGCCTGTAGTTGCCGGGGGTCGACTCGGAGGAGGATTGGTCTTCGTACGGAATCCACCCGCGGGTATTGGATCCCCACTCGGACGAGGCGATGGTCAGCAGCGGGTTCATATCGGTGCCGCAGGTGGGGCAGAGACGGGGGACGGGATCGGTGAGGCCCCAGCTGGTCCAGCCCCCGGCCTTCCAGCCCGGCGCGAGCAGACACGGCTGCGGTACGTAGCCGTCGTAGTCCACCGCGTACGGCTCGGGCGGCTCCGCCAGCACGTCGGTGACCTCGGCGGCGGTCCGCCAGTACAGGGCCGTGAGGGGCTTGTTGTCCGGCTCGTGGTCCCAGGGGCACCACAGCACCTGGAGCAGGTCTGCCGAGCCGGGCGGTCGCAGCAAGGGCGCGTCGCGCACGTACAGCTGCGCCACGGACACCATGGCGACCGGCCCCCCTGTGTCGTGCCCCTCGGCGCAGTGCGGCCAGGGCTCGTCGGGGGGGCCCCCC
>NZ_JBEXPB010000094.1:0-7310 GCF_040611795.1 Streptomyces sp. NPDC006529
GCTTTTAAGCCGGGTGCAGTTTGTTCTCGCCGCGGGGGCTGGGGGGTGCTGCCCCCCGGGCCGCCGACGAGGAGCAGGTGGCGCACGCCGTACTCGGCCACGAGGCGGCGGGCGACGAGGCCACCGAGGAGTCCGCCCGCGCCGGTGATCAGTACGGTCGCCCCGGGTGCGTACGCGGGGCGGCCGGGGCCGGTCGTCGGTTCGTCGGCGGTGTCCCGGGCGACGCGGGTGAGGCGCCGGGCGTGCAGGGCGCCCGCCCGCACGGCGAGCTGTGGCTCTCCCGAGGCGAGGGCGGCGGGCAGGGCGCGGGCTGAGGCGGCGGTGCCGTCGGTGTCGACGAGCACCAGCCGGTCGGGGGCTTCGGCCTGGGCGGAGCGCAGCAGGCCGAGGACGGCGGCGTGCACCGGGTCGGTGAGCGCGTCGGCGGCCCCGGGGTCGTCGATGGCGGCGACCGCGCCGCGGGTCAGGACGACCAGGCGGCTGGTGGCGAACCGGTCGCCGGTGAAGGCGTCGTCGCCGAGCCAGGTCTGGGCGAGGACGAGGGCGTGGTGCGCGGCCCGGTGCAGGGACTCGACGGAGAGCTCCGGGGCGGCGGGGTCCTCCGAGGCCGAGCCGGCCTGTCCGTAGCCGACGAACACGGCGTCCGGTACGGGCGCTCCGGCGCCGACGGCGGCCGCCAGCTGGGCGAGGTCCGCGTAGTGGTCGATCCCTTCGGCACGGAGGGCCGCCGGGACCTCGGTGCCCACGGCCGCCCAACGGCCCTCGTGCGCCGTGGCCGTGTTGGCGGGCCGCGCGAGCTCCGTCCAGACGGTGCGGAACACAGACTCGTGGTGGGCGGTGCGGGCCGCCCGCACCTGCTCGGCCGACACGGCCCGCAGGACGAGGGAGTCGACGCTCGCGACGGGCGCGCCCGTGGCGTCCGCGATCTCCAGGCGTACGCCGTCCTCTCCCTTGGGGGTGAGGCGTACGCGCAGGGCGTCGGCGCCACCGGCGTGGAGGGTGACTCCGCTCCAGGCGAAGGGGAGGCGGCCCTCGCCGTCGGCGCCGCCCAGGACGCCGAGACCGAGGGTGTGCAGGGCGGCGTCCAGCAGGGCCGGGTGGAGGCCGAAGTCGCGTGCCGCCGCGGCGTTCTGCTCGGGCAGGGCGACCTCGGCGTAGACGCTGTCGCCGTGGCGCCAGGCGGCGGTGAGACCGCGGAAGGCCGGACCGTAGCCCATGCCGACCTCGGCCAGGCCGGCGTACAGGCCGTCCGTCGCAAGGGGTTCGGCGCCCGTCGGGGGCCACTCCCCCGCCACGGGGGATGCCGGGGCGGGGGCGGCCGTGGGAGCCAGTACGCCGCCGGCGTGGCGGGTCCACGGTTCGTCGGAGGAGCCGTCCTTCGCGCGGGAGGAGACGGTGAAGGCGCGTCTGCCGCTTCCGTCTGCGTCGGGGGCGCTCACGTGCATCTGGATCTGTACGCCGCCCCGTTCGGGCAGGACGAGCGGGGCTTCGAGGGTCAGCTCCTCGACGAGGCCACAGCCGAACTGGTCGGCGGCGCGGATCGCGAGGTCGACGAAAGCGGTGCCGGGCAGCAGAATGCTGCCCATGACCTTGTGGTCGGCCAACCAGGGGTGGGCGGCGGCGGACAGCAGACCGGTGAAGAGGAAGCCGTCGGATTCGGCGAGGGCGACGGCCGCGCCGAGGAGCGGGTGCGCGGCCTCCTCCAGGCCTGCCGCGGTGACGTCTCCCGCGCGGGTGCCGGGCTCGATCCAGTAGCGCTGGCGTTGGAAGGCGTAGGTCGGCAGGTCGACGCGGCGGGCGCCGGTGCCCGCGTAGAAAGCGGCCCATTCCACCCGGACGCCGTGGACGTGGGCCCGGGCGAGCGCGGTGACGAGGGTCTCCGCCTCGGGACGGCCCTTGCGCAGGACGGGCACGAAGACGGCGCCCTCGACGGTGGTGCAGTCCTGAGCCAGAGCCGACAGCACACCGTCAGGACCGAGTTCGACGTACGTGGTGACTCCCGCCGCCTCAAGCGTCCGCACACCGTCGAGGAAACGAACCGCCTCCCGGACGTGCCGCACCCAGAACTCCACCGAACCCATCTCATTCGAGACCAGCGCACCCGTCAGGTGGGAGACGACCGGGATCCGCGGAGCGGCGAACTCCAGCCCCGCCACCACCTCATGGAAGTCCTCCAACATCCCGTCCATGTGCGGCGAGTGGAAGGCGTGGCTGACGGTGAGCCGCTTGCTCTTCCGGTCGGCGAACACCCCCACCACCGCGAGCACGGCGTCCTCGTCACCGGCAACGACCACCGACTGCGGACCGTTGACCGCAGCGATGCTCACCCGCTCGGACAACAGCGGCAGGACCTCGTCCTCCGACGCCTGCACCGCCACCATCGCCCCACCACCCGGCAGCGCCTGCATCAGACGCCCCCGCGCAGCCACCAACGTGCACGCGGCCTCCAGCGAGAACACACCCGCGACATGCGCGGCCGCGATCTCACCGATCGAATGACCCGACACGAAGTCCGGCCGGACACCCCACGACTCGACGAGACGGAACAACGCCACCTCAACCGCGAACAACGCCGGCTGCGCCCACTCCGTACGATCCAGCAGCTCAGCATCCTCGGCGAACAACACTTCCTTCAGCGGTACTTCGAACTCAAACCGCTCACACACCGCATCCAGCGCATCCGCGAACACCGGGAAGGCGGCATACAACTCACGCCCCATCCCGAGACGCTGGCTGCCCTGACCCGTGAACAAGAAGGCAGCCTTCCCGCCGACCGGCGAGCCCTTCACCAGCCCGGCCACCGATGCGCCCTCGGCCAAGGCCGTGAGACCGGCGAGCAGACCCTTCCGGTCCGCGGCGACGACCGCCGCGCGCTCCTCGAACGCCGATCGGCCCGTCGCCAGGGTCCTGGCGACGTCCGTCAGCCGCTGCTCGGGGTCGGTGAGGAGCCAAGTGCGCAGCCCGTCGGCCTGGGCCCGCAGACCCTCCTCCGTCTTCGCCGAGATGACCACGGGCAGCAACGCCGGGCCCTCGGCGATCGGCTCCACCGCCACCTGCGGCGCCTGCTCGATGATGGTGTGGGCGTTGGTACCGCTGAAGCCGAAGGAGGAGACACCGGCGCGGCGCGGGCGGCCGGTCTCCGGCCAGGCCCGCCGCTCGGTCAGCAGCTCGATGTCTCCCGCCGTCCATTCGACCTGCGGGGAGGGCGAGTCGATGTGGAGGCTTTCGGGCAGGACGCCGTGCTGCATGGCCAGCACCATCTTGATCACGCCCGCGACACCCGCGGCGGCCTGCGTGTGACCGATGTTCGACTTCACCGAGCCCAGGAGCAACGGCCGGCCGTCCTCGCGGTCCTGGCCGTACGTGGCCAGCAGCGCCTGCGCCTCGATCGGGTCACCCAGCTTCGTACCGGTACCGTGCGCCTCGACCGCATCGACCTCGGCAGCCGACAACCCGGCACTCGCGAGCGCCGCCCGGATCACCCGCTGCTGCGAGGGACCGTTCGGCGCCGTCAGCCCATTGCTCGCACCATCCTGATTGACGGCCGAACCCCGCACCACCGCGAGGACCGGGTGACCGTTCCTACGGGCATCCGACAGCCGCTCCACGAGCAGCATGCCCACACCCTCACCCCAACCCGTACCATCCGCACCAGCCGCGAAAGCCTTGATCCGGCCATCAGCAGCCAGACCACCCTGCCGGGCGAACTCGATGAACGTACCCGGGGTGGACATCACGGTGACACCACCGGCCAGCGCGATCGAGCACTCGCCGTTGCGCAGGGCCTGGATCGCCCAGTGCAGGGCTACCAGCGAGGACGAGCAAGCCGTGTCGACGGTGACCGCCGGGCCTTCCAGACCGAACACGTACGACAGGCGGCCGGACACCACACTGGCGGCGTTGCCCGTGCCCAAGTGGCCCTCAAGTCCGGCTGGTTCCTCAAGGAGGACGGAGAGGTAATCCTGGCCGTTGGTGCCGACGAAGACACCGGCATTGCTGCCCCGCAGCGTGCCGGGGTCGATGCCGGCCCGCTCGAAGGCCTCCCAGGAGGTCTCCAGCAACAGTCGCTGTTGCGGGTCCATCGCGAGCGCCTCACGCGGCGAGATCCCGAAGAAGTCGGCGTCGAAGTCCGCTGCGTCGTAGACGAAGCCGCCTGCACGGGAGTACGAGGTGCCCCGCGCGCCGGGGTCGGCGTCGAACAGGGCGTCGAGGTCCCAGCCGCGGTCCAGGGGGAGGTCCGAGATCGCGTCGGTGCCGGAGGCCAGCAGCTGCCACAGGTCTTCCGGGGTGCGTACACCGCCCGGGAAGCGGCAGCTCATGGCGACGATGGCGATCGGGTCGTCGTCCACGGCGCTGACCACGGCAGCAGTCGCCTCGGCCTCGGCACCCAGCAGTTCGGAGCGCAGATGGGCAGCGAGAGCTGCCGGCGTCGGGTAGTCGTAGACGAGCGTGGCCGGGAAGCGCAGCTCGGTGGCGGCACCGAGGCGGTTGCGCAGCTCGACCGCGGTGAGCGAGTCGAAGCCGATCTCGCGGAAGGCCCGTCCGGCCTCCACGTCCTCGACACCGGAGTGTCCCAGGACCTGGGAGACCTGCGTACGCACGAGGTCGAGGAGGAACGGCTCGCGGTCGCCCTCAGCCATCTTCCGGAGCCGCGCGACGAGCTCCGGGGCCGAACGCTCGGTACGGTTGCCCGCGGTCTGCGCGCCCTCGTCGAGGGCCTCGACGTCGGGCAGATCGGCGAGCAGTCGGCTCTCGCGCACAGCAGTGAAGCCGGGTACGAAGGCCGCCCAGTCGAAGTCGGCTATCGTCAGGGCCGCTTCGTCGGTGCCGACGGCCTCACGGAACGCGATGATCGCGAGATCGGCGTCCATCGGCGGTACGCCACCGCGGCGCATCCGGGCTTCGAGAGCCTCGTCAGCGGCCATACCGCCTTCGGCCCACGGACCCCAGGCCAGCGAGGTGGCTGCCAGACCAGCCGCCCGCCGCTGCTCTGCGAGCGCGTCCAAGTAGGCATTCGCAGCCGCGTAGTTGCCCTGACCAGCAGCACCGATCGACCCACTCATGGAGGAAAAGAGGACGAAGGCGTCGAGCTCGATCCCCAGCTCAACCGTGAGCTCGTGCAGGTTGAGCGCGGAGGTGGCCTTGGCCCGCAGCACGCTCTCGAACCGCTCCGGCGTCAGCGCATCCAGCACACCGTCATCCAGCACACCAGCCGTATGCACCACAGCCGTCAACGCGCCGGCCTCGGCAGCCAACAGCTCCCGCAACGCCCCCCGATCAGAAACATCACACGCAACCACAGACACATCGACACCCAGGTCGGCCACCAGCTCAGCCACCCCAGGAGCATCCGGACCACGGCGACTGGTCAGCACCAGACGCTCAACACCCGCACCAGCCAGCCAACGAGCAACCCGGCCACCCAACGCACCCGTACCACCCGTCACCAGCACCGTCCCCGACGGCGACCACGAACCCCCAGCCCGCGCCGCACGCACCAGACGACGACCGAACACACCAGAGGACCTCACCGCCACCTGGTCCTCGACACCACCCAGGACCGCAACCAGCCGGCCCATCGCCCGCTCGTCCCACACCTCAGGCAGATCGACCAGACCACCCCAACGCTCCGGAACCTCCAGAGCCGCCACCCGACCCAAACCCCACACCTGCGCCTGAACAGCAGACACAAGCTTGTCCGAACGGCCCACACTCACCGCACCACGCGTCAGGCACCACAACGGCGCCCCCACCCCGGCATCACCCAACGCCTGCACCAAAGCGGCGGTAGCAACAAGCCCACCCACCTCATCCAGCGCCAGCAACGACACCACACCAACCACCGAACCAGCACCAGCACCAGCACCAGCACCAGCACCAGCACCAGCCAGCAGACCCGCAAGACCCCCACGGTCCATGCCCGGATCCACCACAACCCGACGCACCCCAGCACCCAGCGCAGCGACCACCGCCGTGTCATCCACACCCGCAGCCGGCACCACGACCAGCCACTCACCATCCAGCACAGCACCGGCAGCAGCGTCCGTCAGCGGCTTCCACGACACCCGGTATCGCCAGGAGTCGACCTCCGACTGGGTCCGCAGACCCCGGCGCCATGCCGACAACGCAGGAAGGACTGAGTCCCAGGCGCCGTCGTCCTCGACCTCCAGCGTGCCGACGAGCGACGCGAGGTCTTCGCGCTCCACGGCGTCCCAGAAACGGGAGTCCGCGTCATAGCCCGCGAGACTGCGCCCAGCGCCCGTCAGCTGGAGCCAGTAGCGCTGGTACTGGAAGGCGTACGTCGGCAGCTCCACCCGTCGGGCTCCGGTACCGGCGTAGAAGGTGGACCAGTCCACGGCCACACCCCGCACGTGCGCCTGAGCCAGGGCCGAGACCACGGACTCCGCGTCGGGGCGGCCGTTCCGCAGGGTGGGCACGAAGGCCGTGTCTTCACCCGTCACGCACTCCTGGCCCATCGCTGAGAGAACGCCACCCGGACCCAGCTCCAGGTAGGTCGTGACCCCGGCCTCGTCCAGGGCCCGCACACCATCGAGGAAGCGAACGGCCTCGCGGACGTGTCGCACCCAGAAGTCGGCCGAACCCATCTCGTCCGAGACCAGCGCCCCCGTCAGGTTGGAGACGACCGGGATCCGCGGAGCGGCGAACTCCAGCCCCACCACCACCTCACGGAAGTCTTCCAACATCCCGTCCATGTGCGGTGAGTGGAAGGCATGGCTGACGGTGAGCCGCTTGCTCTTGCGGTCGGCGAAGGCCTCCACCACCGCGAGCACGGCGTCCTCGTCACCGGCAACGACCACCGACTGCGGCCCGTTGACCGCAGCGATGCTCACCCGGTCGTTCAGCAACGGCAGGACTTCGTCCTCCGACGCCTGGAGAGCGATCATCACACCACCACCCGGCAGCGCCTGCATCAGACGCCCCCGCGCAGCCACCAACGAGCACGCGTCCTCCAGCGAGAACACACCCGCCACATGCGCAGCCGCGATCTCACCCACGGAGTGACCGGCGAGGAAGTCAGGCCGCACACCCCACGACTCCAGCAGCCGGAACAGCGCCACCTCGACCGCGAACAACGCAGGCTGCGCCCACTCCGTACGATCCAGCAGTTCCGCATCCGCACCGAAGAGGACATCCCGCAAAGGCACATCCAGATCGAACCGGGCACACACAGCATCCAGCGCATCCGCGAACACCGGGAAGGCGTCATACAACTCACGCCCCATCCCGAGGCGCTGGCTGCCTTGACCGGTGAACAGGAAGGCGGTCTTCCCGCCGACCGGTGAGCCCTC
>NZ_JBEXPB010000095.1:0-6484 GCF_040611795.1 Streptomyces sp. NPDC006529
TGGGCTCGTGGCATCAGATGGGCGTCAGCCAACATGAGGAGGCTGTCCCAGTTCATGCTGCACTGTGATGGTGATCATGGCTGTCACGAGATGACCAAGCTGCTGTCGTCAGGCGCCCATCGCGAGGATGGCTGGCTGTCATGGGTGTGACTGTTCCAGTGCACGACCTGTCGGCTTGGAATGGTGCCGGATACTGCTCGGTTCGTCTCCGGCCGTGGCTTGGGGCTGGGATGCTGCGGGGATGGGTGAGCAGGCGTTCTCGTTTGTGCCGTTGTCTGTGTCGGCGCGTCCTCCGCGGCTGGTGGTTGTGGTGCCTCATGACGGTGACTGGGTGCGGTGGATGGCTCTCGGTCTGGCGCGGGTGTCGCAGGTGTGGGGAGGCAGTGGCAGCGTGGTCGTCCCTGCAACTGCGGTGGGCCATGCTGGAGTGGAGCGGGCTTTGGCGCAGTTCGGGCCTGATCACGTTGTGGCCTACCACCCGTCGTGGGGTTCGGTAGACAGGCTTGTTCCTGGGCTGGTGGAGCGGCTGATCGCCGGGCAGCGGGTTGAGGACGATGCGGCTCGCGACGCGGCCACAGAAATGTTGCGGGGAACGGCATGGAGCCATGCGATCGTGGCGCAGGCAGAGGAGGCTGCCGAGGGCCTGCGTTCACGGTTGGCTGTGAACCGGTGCGAGGACCATGTCCAACTGACTCACCTATTTGATGACGCCGCCCCATCCGACCTCACCCAACTGCAGGATGTGGCTCGGGTTCCTCTCTACGGGGTGCCACGCGGGCTGGTGACCACGACCGAAGCTCTGTCCTGCGCGATGGGCATCGGCGTGCTGGAGGAAGCGGTCACCGACGAGGTGGAAACCTCAGTGTGGCAAGCAGCCAAAGTCCATGAGTCGGAGCCGGAGGTTGTGGCCGAACTCCGCAAGGCCGCAGGGCCAGGGGCCATCGCTGTCAGGTCCCACGAGGCTGCTCTGTGCATATCCGTCCAGCGCGGGATCCCGAACCGGGACACGCTGCTGGTGTTCGGGGACAGGCCTGAGGATTATGCCCTGGCCGAGGTTCTGGATCAGGTTCACAGACATGTCTTCTGGATTCCCTGGAGCGAGCCGTCCAGGAATGAGGGTTGGTTGTACGTCCGGTCCTACAGGCAGGGCCGGATCCTGGCGACCAGCGCTTCCATGACTGTCGATGCGGTGCGGGAGAGGGCAGCGGCCAGTTGGCGGTTGCGTATCCCGTCTGTCGAGCCCGAGAGCGATGTGGCTCCAGAGGTTGCCTCTCCCACAGAGCTGGACTTTCCGAGCCGGCAGATGGTGGTGCTGCGTGAGGCCTGGGAGCAGCCCCGCTCGCTCCCGGCGCTGGTTGGTGAGGGGGGAACCCTCACTGCGGCGCTGAGTTTGCCTGGGGAGGTGCCCCCCGGTCTCGATCCCGACCGGCACCGCTGGCAGGTGACGCTCACCGCAGGGGATCATCCGGTGCCGCCTCTGCACACTCTGACGAGCTCCACCGTGATGGCCAGTGATCAGAACCCGTGGGAGACCTTTGTCCGGCCTGCGGATGGAGGGATCACCTACTGGTCTCACCGATTCGATTTCGTGTCTGCGGGAGCATCCCTCGCAGGCCGACTGGCTGCTCCCAAGCTGTCCTGGCCGTCGATCAAGAAGTTGCTGCAACACGCTGCCGAAGCCCAGAGCGCTGCGATCCGCCCCAGCGCGGCCGGCAAGCGGGCAGCCATCGCCGAGCGACTTCTGGGCTCGCGTATCGACCTGGAGCTGCTTGCCTCCAGCCCAGGATGGCCGGTGCTTCGTGCGTTCACCTCGAAGAAGACAATGTGGGAGCTACCGCCAGACAGTTCATGGGCCTTGAGGTCGGGGCTCGTACTCTCCTGGGAAGCAATTGCTGCATACGAGCGGGATGGCTGGGACGACCGCGCGAGACGTGGCGAATTGGACAGATGGGCGAGTCAGGGCGTAGTCCGGCGTGGGCTTGTGCTGGGATGCGGTCACTGCCCGATCTATGAGTTCTACCCGCTCGCTGAGATCACTCAGGAGTACTCATGCCGACGGTGCGGTGGTGAGAACAGTCTGATCCAGGAACGCTGGAAGTCGCCGCTTTCGGAGCCGACCTGGTACTACGAGCTTCATCCAGCGGTACGTGAGCTTGTTGAGAACGACGGAGACGTCCCCCTGCTGGCAACCCAGTTCCTTCGAACCCAGCACTGGGCCCGGCCGTCGTTGGTGTGTGAGGAGTTCGAGGTTCTCCGAGGTGGCAATCCGTTCGTGGAGATCGACTTCGCCCTGGCCACGCTGGATCAGGTGTGGCTTGGGGAAGCAAAGAGCGGGGATGCCCTCGCGAGTACCGCCAAAGAACAGAAGCGAGACGTCTGCAAGCTCATCGAGGGCTGTACGACCCTCGGGGCTGGCGGGCTTGTGCTGGCCACCTCGAAGCCCAGGTGGTCTGACGCTACGGTGCAGATCCTCCGGCGGGAAGTGGAGGGAAGGCGGGCTGCGGAGCGTATAACTCCGAAGATCATTCTTCTTACTGGTCTCGCTACGAAGCCCGGCCTTACGGCCCTGGAGGCGTAGTACGAGGACGGTTACCTACTGCGATGACGACCCGGTCATGCCGTAGATGCTCTTCGCTCCTCCTCACGTAGCCGCGGGCCTGATGGTCTTGGCTGTCATGGGGTGACCGGGCTGCTGTCATGAGGTGGCTACCACGGTGGTGGTTGGCTGTCATGGGGTTGCCCATTCCTGTGTGCGGCCGACCGGAGTGGGGGTGTGCTGGCGGGTATGGGTGAGGACGGCCGGTTGGTGCGGGGTGTGGTGGTGCGTCGGTTGTTGGCGGTCGACCAGGGGCCCGGGTCGATGTCGTCTCTGCATGTGCGGGTGATGGCGGAGGCTGCCGGGGTGACGGTTAGGACGGTGTGGAAGTGGCTGGCGGAGGCGCGGGAAGGCCGGCTGGAGCCGGTGGGGCGGCAGGACGGGTTCACGCTGGATGACGAGCAGTGGGCGGTCCTGGCCGAGGTGGGCGGGAACGTCGCGGCGTTGCACCGCAGGCTGACGGCAGACGGATCACCCTCGCTGGAGAGTGTGCCGTCCCTGGGAACGCTCCATCGTGTCGTGCGCCGGGATCTGCAGGCGGGGCGGGTGTTGGAGGTGGCTCGGCCGTCACGGAACCGGGTCGAGGCGGGCCGCTATGACCAGGTCCTGGCCGAGCTGAAGTTGCAGCGGGCGGGTGAGGGCCTGCCGGTGGTCGACGCAGACCCGGCGGCGATGCCAGGGCACGGGGCAGACAACGGTGGTGGGGAGAGCACTGGTCCGTCGCGGGGTGGGGTGCGGTTGTTTGTGCCGGCGGCGCGGGTGGTGTCGACGGCCTCGGTGGCTGCTGTGGTGGAGGTCGTGGGGCACACGGTGGCCGCGCGGGGGATTGGGTGTGTGTTCGGGGAGCCGGGGGTGGGGAAGACGGTGGCGGTGCAGCAGGCGCTGCACCTGCTGCCTGACCGGGTGCCTGTCTGGCGGGCGGTGGTCGGGGTGAAGCCGGGTCTGCCGCAGATGCGCGCCTCGCTGCTGGAGGCGTTGGGGCTGGCGGCGGGTTCTCTATCTCATCGTGCGCCGCCGGCGGACCGCGCTCTCGGGGAGGCGCTGCGCAGGCCCGGTGTGCTGTTCCTCGACGACGCGCAACGCTTGTCCCCGCCGCTGCTGGACTACCTGCGGCTGCTGTGGGACGAGCCGGGTACGGCTGCCGCGCTGCTGTTGTGCGGGGCGGGAGTGGAGCGGGTGATCGCGAGGGCGCCTGCGTTGCGGTCGCGGGTGCTGACCTGGCACCAGGTCCCCGGGCTGGACCAGGAGCGGCTTGCGGAGACGCTGGCGATGTTCCATGACGTGTGGGAAGGCGTCGATCCGGCGGATGTGGGATGGGCGGATGCGACGGTGGCGCGGGGCAACTTCCGGACTTGGGCGAAGATCACCTCCCACGTCTACGCCCTGGCCAAGCGGTGCCGGGACGTACGGGTGGACCGTGCGTTGATCGAACAGGCCTGCGCCCGACTGGGCCCCTACCCGTGACGGCCGGCGGCAAGGGTTCGGAATGGGGTACCAAGACCAGACGGCAGGGAGCCGGTTCCATGATCAGTTCACCTGGGACGGAAGGCCCGTCGCCGCTGGATGCACCTCCGGACGCACCTGAGCTGGCGTCGGCGCCGGTACTGCAAGGCATGGCTTTGGCCGCGTTGCGCGGTCCTGCGGTTCAGCAGCTGCTGCGGCTTCGGGGACAGGGGAGGCTTTCGCGGGGGCATGCGCGCCTTGCGGGGGAGTGCCTGGGGGTATCGGAGCGGACGGTGTGGCGCTGGCTTGCACAGGCCGAAGCCGAGCCCCGTAAGGCGGGCCGTCCGGGGGAACGCCCGGTGGACCGGTTCGAGGTGACGCCGGAGGTCCGGGTGCTGCTGGCGTACTGGCGGGGGAACGCGTCGGCGGTTCACCGGCAGCTGGTCGTTCGCGCCCGTGCCGCAGCCGGGGAGCCGGTCACCGCGGTGCCGGGCGGGGCTCCTGCGGAGGCGGTGCCCGTGTTGGATCCGGTGCCGTCGTTGTCGACGTTCCTACGTGCGGTGCGCCGTGATCTGACCGCGGGTGAGCGCGCCGGCCTGGCCCGGGGGCCGGAGGCGGCCCGGGCCCACGATGTGTTCGGGCGCCGACCGCGGTTGTGGCGGAACCACACCTGGGAGGCCGACCACGTCCAGGCACCGCTCCAGGTCGACGCGGCCGGGGAGCTGGTGCGCCCGTGGGTGACGTGGTTCATCGACGTCGCGACAAAGACGATCACCGGCACGGCCGTCACCCTCGGCTATCCGTCCCGGGCCTCGATCCTGGCGGCTCTGCGCGCCGCGGTGCTGCGCACCGGACCGTACGGGCCGGCGGGCGGCATTCCTGAGCACGTGCGGGTCGACCGGGGCCGGGATTTCCTGTCGAAGACGGTCCTGGCCGCCTTCACCGACCTGAAGACCAAGTGCGATGACCTGCCTGCCTACAGTCCCCATCTGAAGGGCACGGTGGAGAACCTCAACCGGTGTGCCGACCGCATGCTCTTCGCCGTCCTGCCCGGCTACACCCTCACCCCCAAGCCCCGGCGCGCTAAGAAGAAGCCCGACCCCGACGAGCTCCCGCCCCTGACCTTCGAAGAGTTCACCACCGAGGTCCTGGACTGGGCGCGGTGGTGGAACACCGAGCACTACCCGCAGACCTGTCAGGCCGAACTCCCCTTGAGGCCTGGCAGGCCGACCCCACGCCGCTCTCGGACATCCCCGAGGCCGCCTTGTGGGGGTTGATGCTGGAGGATGACGGTCGGGTGCGGAAGCTGAGCAGTCACGGCGTGCGCTGGCGTGGCCGGGACTACCTCGGTGCGTGGATGGCCGGCCAGGCAGGGCGCCGTGTCCGTATCCGGCACATGCCCCACCACGATCACGAGATCGAGGTCTGCGACCCCACGGGCCGCCACCTCGGCACCGCTCACCTCGCGGACGCCGCCACCCCCGAACAGCTCGACGAGCTGCGCCGTACCCGCACCGTGCGGGCCCGCCGCCTGCGTGAGGAGGCCAAGAAGGCCGAGGCCCTGCGCCGGCAGCGCTTCGCCCCGGCCACCACTCCCACGCCCGCGCAGCGCCTGGGTGCCGTCACGACAGCCGAAGCCGATCAGGAACTCGCCGCCGCATCCGACAGCGACATGGCCGCCCTGGCCCTACCAGACCTCATCCCTCACGCCCCACCGCCCGACGACTGGAACACCCCAGCCTCCCTACGCCCTGCCACACGGGAAGAAAAGCGATGACGAGCCAGCTGCCACCGCGGGAGACCGACCACTACACCCAGCTCGCGGACGCCGCGGTCGTCACGACCCGCGCGCTCCTGGCCGCGAGGGAGAACATCACCGACACGATCGACGCCAGGGCGATGATGTGCCTCCACGGCCCGGCAGGCGTGGGCAAGCCCCTTGCCGCGAACGTCTGCCTGCGTGAGCTTGAGCGGACCCGGGGTGAGGAGGTCTGCCGGATCGCCTTCCGCGCCCGCCCCACCGCCCGTGCGGTGCGCCACGAGCTCTTCACCGCCCTCGGTCTGCCGGGCGAACCTCCGCGTCACCCGTCCGAGTTCGATCGGCTGCTTCTGGACTCGCTGGCAGCCCAGCCACGTACGCTGGTCGTGGACGAAGCGCAATGGCTGAATCGAGAGACGTTCGAATATTTTCGGTTCGTCTGGGACCACCCGTACTCACAGATCGCGATCATCTTCGCCGGCGGCGAGGGGGCACACACGGTGTTGCGGAAGGAGCCGATGCTCTCCTCCCGCATCTTCATCTGGCAGCACGTCACCAAGCTCACGCTGAAGGAAGTTCAGCAGGCCATCCCCCTCTACCACCCCGTCTGGGCACAGACCGATCCTGCGGACATCGCCTTCGCGGACCGCCACGCGGCCCATGGCAACTTCCGCAACTGGGCCCGC
>NZ_JBEXPB010000096.1:0-5744 GCF_040611795.1 Streptomyces sp. NPDC006529
CCCCGGGCCCACCCCCCCCCCCCCCGCGTCCCCCGCCCCGCCCCCGCGGCCGACCCCCGAGGCGGTCGCCGGGGCGGGGCGGGGCGTCAGGTGGCGATGCCCACCGCGTGGCGGGAGGACGCCGGGTCCGTCAGGGCGGCCAGCAGGGCGTCGGCGACATCGGCGCGGGGGATGGTGCGGGCGGCCCGGACGTTCGCGTCGACGGCGCGGCGGTAGGTGCCGGTGCCGGGCTTGTTCAGCAGGCGCGGCGGCCGGACCACCGTCCACTGCGTGCCGCTGGCGCCGATCACCGCCTCCATGACCGCCAGGTCGGCGTACACGTCCCGCAGTGCGCGCCGCAGCAGCGGCATGACGACCGCCCGGGTGAGGACGCCGTCCTGCGCGTGGTCCGGACCCAGCGGCGCCGCGCTCACCGCGGAGAGCCGCCGCACGCCGGCCCGGTCCATGGCCGAGACGATCGCGCTGAGCGCGGGCCCGGCCACCGGGGCCAGGCGGGCCTGCTTGTTGCTGCTCGGGCCGAGTGCGGAGACCACCCCGTCCTGCCCGAGCAGCACCGGGACCAGTGCCTCCTCGTCCGTGACGTCGGGGATCGTCGCCACGCGGAGCCGTTCGTGCTCCGGCACCGTCAGCCGCGCCGGGTCCCGCACCACGGCGGTGACCTCGTGACCCGCGTCGAGCGCCTGGCGCACGACCTCGCGGCCCACGCCTCCCGTGGCCCCGAACACCGTGATCTTCATCGTGGACTCCTCATCGTCGGTTCCGGCCTCGTCGTGGACTGCGCCCATGGGTGGGTGAGTATTCACTCACCCCTCCCTCCGCTAGGGTGAGTGAATGCTCACCCCGAAGTCAAGCGAATCCGGCCGGTCCGGTCGGCCCACCCCCCAGCGCCTGCTGGACGCCGCCGAGACCCTGATGCGCACCACCGGTCTCGCGAACGCCACCACCAAGGCCATCGCCCGCGAGGCCGGCTGCTCGGAGGCGGCGCTGTACAAGCACTTCGCGAACAAGGAAGAGCTGTTCGTCCGGGTGCTGCTCGAACGCCTGCCCAACGCGGGCGCCCTGATGGCTGCCCTGGCCGCCGCCCCCGGGGAGCGGCCCGTCCCGGAACGGCTCGCGGACATCGCCGGGCACGCGGCCCGCTTCTACGCCGACGCCATGCCCATCGCGGGCTCCCTCTTCGCCGAACCGGCCCTGCTGAGCCGGCACCGCGAAGGCCTCGCGGAGATCGGCAAGGGTCCGCACGCGGTGCTCGACGCGCTCGTCGACTGCCTGCGCCGCGAGCGCGAGCACGGCAGGATCCGCGCCGACGCCGACCCGCGCGCGGCCGCCGCGCTGCTGCTCGGCGCGTGCTTCCAGCGGGCGTTCTTCCTGCACTTCTCCGGCCCGGCGGTCGTCGAACCGGTGGCCGACTTCGCCCCGGCCGTCGCCGCTACGGTGTGGGCCGCCCTACGCTGAGCTCGGCGGCGTACGGCGGTTCCGCGCCCGCCCGGGTGCAGGTCAGGGCGGCCGCGCGGGCGGCGTACGCCAGCACCCCGGGCCAGTCCACCGGCGCGCCGGACCCGTCCCACGCCTGCGGGCCACCCGCCAGGCGGTGCAGGAGCGCGGCGTTCACGGTGTCACCCGCGCCGATCGTGTCCGCGACGGCGACCCCCAGCCCCGGTACCGAGAACCGCCCGCCGTCCCGGGTCCACGCCGACAGCCCCGCCGCGCCCCGGGTCAGCACCACCGCCGACGGCCCGGCCGCGAGCCACTCCTCGGGCCGGCCGCCCAGCCAGGCCGCGTCCTCCTCGGAGAGCTTGAGCAGGCGCACGTATGGCAGCCAGGACAGGAAGCGGGCCCGGTACGCCGCCGGGTCCGCGATCAGCGCCGGGCGGACGTTGGGGTCGAGCAGGGTCAGCAGCCCGCGTGCGGACTCCCGGCGCAGCAGGGCCTCGTACGCGCTCGCCCCCGGTTCCAGCACGAGCGAACACGTCCCCAGCGCCAGCGCCCGGGCCCCCGCGGGAAGGGCGTCGGGCAGCGTGAAGAGCCGGTCGGCGGTGCCCTCGACGTAGAACCCGTAGGCGGCCGAGCCGTCCGGGGCCAGCGAGGGCACGGCCAGCGTGGTCGGCTCCGGCCCGCGCTGCACCGGCGCCAGGTCCACCCCCGCCGCCCGCAGCCCGGCGAGCAGCATCTCCCCGAAGCCGTCCGTCGACACCCGGGAGCAGAAGGCCACCTCGGCGCCGAGCCGGCCCAGTGCCAGCGCCGTGTTGTACGGGCCCCCGCCCGCCCTGGGCACCAGCGCGCCCGGCGGCTGCGCCACGGGCACCAGGTCGATCAGGGCTTCTCCAGCGACGACGATCACGCGGGGGAAGCTACCGCATCGGGCGGCGGTATCGTCGGGTGGGCGCGTCGGCGGCGCCCCAGCCGCCACGGCCGACCCACCGGTGTCCCCCCGTACCACCCGCCCCCAGGAGAGCCCCATGTCCGCGCCGCAGTCAGCCGCCGCCCGCCGTACCGTGCTCAAGGGCGCCGCCGCCCTCGCCGGGTCCGCCGGGGTCGGCCTCACGCTCGGCGCCTGCTCGCCCGGGACCGGCGGCGAGGGCGCCTCCGCGACCCCGACCGCCCCCGTGGACCTGGGCGCCGCGGCGGACGTGCCGGTCGGCGGCTCCAAGCTCTACCGGGAGCACAAGCTCCTCGTGCACTGCCCCGCACAGGGCCAGTACGCGGCGTTCAGCGCCCAGTGCACCCACGCGGGCTGCGTGCTGGACAAGATCGTCGAGGGCCACGGCAACTGCCCCTGCCACGGCAGCCGGTTCGACGCCGCCACCGGCAAGGTGGTGCAGGGCCCAGCGACCGAGCCGCTGCCGTCCGTCCCCGTCCGCGCCGAGGGCGGCAAGCTCATCGCGGGCTGACCCGGCGGGCGGCCGCTCCCTAGTCCCACTCCCAGCCGATGCCGAGGATGCCGCGCCGGACGCCCTGCTCCACCAGGTGGACCGCGCGGTGCCCGCCGCTCGGGGTGAGCGCCGACAGCTCGCTGCGCGGGGCGCCGGGGCCCGACTGGCGAAAGCGCCGGCAGCTCACGGGCAGGGCGGCCGCGTCGAAGCGGACCTGGAGCACGTACTGGCCGCCCGCGTAGCCGAACCCCCGGACGTACTCGCTGCTGCGGTTGCCGGTGCCGTCCTCGAAGCCGTAGCCGAAGACGTACGTGTCGCCGCTGCGCAGCCGCGCGTCGAAGAGCAGCTCCGCGACCACCAGCCCCGCTTCCGGGTCCCGCCGGATCCGCCCGGTCCGGCAGTTGTCGTGCGCCAGTACCCGCACCGCGGCCGGATCGCAGCCCGGGTCGCCCTCGTGGATCGCGAGGTAGCGGTCGATGCCGTCCCGGTGGGCCCGTACGACGTGCTGGGAGTCGCGGCCCAGCAGCTCGCGCCGGGCCCCGATCCGGACCCGTTCGTGGTGGCCGACCGTGTGCAGTCCGCCGTCCGCCGGGAGGCCCATGCCGGCCAGCAGGTCCTCGACGGCCGCCCCCGTGCCCACCAGGGACCGGAAGGGGCGCGCGGCCGGGCGGGGGGCGTCGGTGCCCGGCCCTGCGGACCCGCCCAGGAGCCGTACGAGCGTGCCCGGGGGCAGTTCCAGGATCTGCTCCAGGGCCCGCACCGCGCGCAGGGACTCGGCGCGCCGGGGCCGCCGGGCGCCCTGCTGCCAGTAACTGAGGCTGGTGACCCCGACCTTGATGCCGCGCGCGGCGAGCCGGTGCTGGACCCGGTGCAGGGGCAGGCCGCGGGCGGCGAGCGCGGCGCGCAGCGCGAGGTGGAAGGGCCCGGCGCGCAGCAGCAGCGCGAATTCCTCCGGATGCATGCCCTCGGGCGCCGCGCCGTCGCCCGGGCCGCGCGGCGGGCCGCCCCGGCTCCCGGACCCGCCGCTCCGCACGGTCGGCAGCATGGCGACTCCTTTGTGAACGTTCACGCGTGAGGGGGCGGGGGAGTGCGCCGGTGACGCCCGTGGTCCAGGTGGCGGAGCGGCGGCCGTTCACATCCCGGCTTCCTCATTCACATTGCAATGTCACCGCGTATTGAAGCGTGTTGACCTGCTCGCGACAACACCCCGATGCTCCTCCACAGCGTCCGGACGCGGTCCTCCACCCCCACTCCCCCCTCGGGAGGAACGCGATGCGCGATCCCCACCGGCGGCTTTCCCTGGCCGCCTTCCTCACCGCTCTCCTGTTCGCACTGCCCACCGGCACGGCAACCGCCGCCGACGCCGGGGCCGGCAGCGCGACGCTCGCCGCCAAGCGCCTGAACATCACCATGCAGGCACAGCAGAAGACCAACTGGTGCTGGGCTGCCAGTGGCAACACCATCGCCACCTGGTTCGGCCGCACCTACAGCCAGAACCAGTTCTGCAACGCCGCCTTCAACCGCCAGCAGGGCTACGACTGCCCCAACAACCAGGCCAACCTCGCCAACGTGCAGACCGCCCTGCGCTGGGCCGGGATCAACTCCGGCTCGTACGTGACCGGCTGGCTCCAGTACTCCACCGTCCAGAGCGAGATCAACGCCAACCGGCCGGTCGAGACCCGCATCCAGTGGGCCAACGGCGGCGGCCACATGCACGTCGTCTACGGCTACGACACCGCCAGCAACTGGGTCTACTGGGGCGACCCCTGGCCCTCCAGCGACCGCTACAACTGGGCCTCCCACGCCTGGTACGTCGACAACAGCACCTTCTCCTGGACCCACTCGCTCTACCGGATCGGGGCGTGAGCGCCATGAACCGACGCGCAGCCGCCCTGGCGACCGGCGCCCTCGCCGCCGCCCTGTTGGGCCTGGCCCCGCAGGCCTCGGCCGCCCCCGTCCCGCAGCCCCCGGCCGCCACTGCCGAGGTCCGGGCCGCCGCCCACCAGGCGGTCGCCGCACCCGAGACCCTGGCCACCCTCTCCCGGTTCTTCTCCCGGGAGGGCAAGGTCTCCCTGACCACCGCCCGGCCCCGCATCGAGGGCGAGGCGATCCCCGTCAACTACCTCTCCCCGGAGTTCGTCGCGGGCCGGGCGGGCGCGCCCGTCGCCCGGCTGGAGTTCCTCGCCAGCAAGGCGGTGTCCTCCGACGGGCAGGAGGCCGCCCTGTGGACCGCCCGGACCGGAGCGGGCTGGCAGGTGGTGAACATCGCCACCGGTGACGACGAATTCCGCTACGCCCGGCTGGGGGCCGCCGCCCTGCCCGGCGGGACGGTCTTCCGCGAACCGCAGATCGACGCCTGGTACGTCGCCCGGGGGAGCAGTGTGCTGCCGCTGGACGAGGACGCGACGAAGGCCGTGGGGGCGCGGGGCACCACCCTCGCCGCCTACCGGGAGCGCGTCGTGAAGGCGTACGGGGACAAGCTGCCCGGCTCCGCCTATGCCCAGGGGGGTGAGGCCGGGGGGTTCGGGCCCGCGGAGGCAGGTGCGGGGTCCGTGGCCGTGGCCGTGACCGGGGGTGACCCGGACGCGGGGCCCGGTGCGGTGGCCCTCGCGGGCGGGGGCGTGGCCGCAGCGCTCGGGGTCGCCGGGCTCGGTGCGCTCGGCGTGCGCAGGGCCCGGCGCCGGGCGGTGCGGGTGTAGCCGCCCGGCGGGGGTGGGGTCCGGCCGCTGCTCGGGCGGCCGGGCCCCGTCCGGGTGCGGCGCCGCCGCCGGGGCTCCGCCCCGGACCCCGCGCCTCAAACGCCGGCGGGGCTGGATGGGGCCGAGCGGGCCTCGTCGGCGGACTCCGCTCCTCGAACGCCGGCGGGGCTGA
>NZ_JBEXPB010000097.1:0-5728 GCF_040611795.1 Streptomyces sp. NPDC006529
GGGCAGGCCGAGCTCCTCCCCCTGGTACACGTACGCCGACCCCGGCAACGCCAGCATCAGCATCGCCGCCGCCCGCGCCCGCGCGAGGCCCTGCGCGCCGCCCCCATAACGCGTCACGTGCCGCACCACATCGTGGTTCGACAGCACCCACGTCGTCGGAGCACCCACCGAGGCGGTGGCCGCCAGGGACTCGTCGATGACCGTCCGCATCGCCCCCGCGTCCCAGGGACACTTCAGGAACCGGAAGTTGAAGGCCTGGTGCAGCTCGTCGGGGCGCACGTACAGGGCCAGGCGCTCCGACGTCGGTGCCCAGGCCTCCGCGACCCCGATCCGCGCGCCCTCGTACCCGTCCAGCAGGCGGCGCCAGGACCGGTGGATCTCGTGGACCCCGTCCTGGTCGAAGAAGGGCAGCGGCTCGGCGCCGATCAGGGTGACCTGCGCCTCGCGCCCCAGGTCCGGCAGCCCGGCCGCCTTGACCATTCCGTGCGCGACGTCGATCCGGAAGCCGTCCACCCCCAGGTCCAGCCAGAACCGCAGGACGGACTCGAACTCCTCCCGCACCCCGGAGTGCTCCCAGTTCAGGTCCGGCTGCTCGGCGGCGAACAGGTGCAGGTACCACTCCCCGTCGGCCACCCGGGTCCAGGCCGGGCCGCCGAAGACCGACTGCCAGTCGTTCGGCGGCAGCTCCCCGGCCGTCCCCCGCCCCGGGCGGAAGTGGTAGCGCGCCCGCTCCGGGCCGCCGGGCGCCCCGGCGAGCGCCGCCCGGAACCAGGGGTGCCGCTCGGAGGTGTGGTTAGGCACCACGTCGACGATCACGCGCAGCCCCAGCGCGTGGGCGGCCCGTACCAGGTCGTCCGCGTCGGCGAGGTCCCCGAAGAGGGGGTCGACCGCCCGGTGGTCCGCGACGTCGTAGCCGCCGTCCGCCTGCGGGGACACGTAGAAGGGGGTGAGCCACAAGGCGTCCACCCCGAGCCGGGCCAGGTGCGGGAGCCGCTCGCGGACTCCGCGCAGGTCGCCCACGCCGTCTCCGTCGCCGTCACCGAAGGAGCGGACGTACACCTGATAGATGACGGCATCGCGCCACCAGTCGCCGCTCGGGGTGACGTCGCTGGAAGCGCTTGCAAGCCGGGAGGCGGTCAGCTCAGGGGTCATATCGGGGTCAACGTCCGGACCCCGGGCCTGGTTGCGGGCCCGTTCACCCGAAGACGGTTCGAACTAACAGCAAGCTGCGGCAACCGTACGGACACACGGATGTAACGATCACCAGGTCTTGCAGAAAATTGCCGCAAGGTCTTTCCGTCGGCTTTCAGGCTTGTTACGTTCCTGGCAACTCGGCACCGCGAGGGCGCGGCCGGGATCATCGAAGGAGTTCATATGCGGCGTGGCATAGCGGCCACCGCGCTGGTCGCGGCTCTGGCGCTCGCGGCGACGGCTTGCGGCGGCGACAAGAACGACAACGGCGGCGGGGACAGCGCCGGTGGCGAGATCTCCGGCACGGTCACCTGGTGGGACACCTCCAACGACACGGAGAAGGCGACCTTCCAGAAGCTCGCCGAGGCGTTCACCGCCCAGCACCCGAAGGTCACCGTCAAGTACGTCAACGTTCCGTACGGCGACGCGCAGAACAAGGTCAAGAACGCCTTCAGCAGCGGCGCCGAGGCCCCGGACGTCATCCGCGCCGACGTCGGCTGGGTCGCCGACTTCGCCTCGCTCGGCTACCTGGACAAGGTCCCCGCGGACACGGCCAAGAAGGTCACCGCGGACTTCCTGCCCCAGGCGGCGGCGAGCGGCACGTACGAGAACCAGCTCTACGCCGTTCCGCAGGTCATCGACTCCCTCGGGCTCTTCTACAACAAGAAGATGCTGGCGGACGCGGGCGTCAAGCCCCCGACCACCCTCGAAGAGGTCAAGACCGCGGCCGCCGCGATCAAGGCGAAGACCGGCAAGACCGGCCTCTACCTGCGTGGCGACGACTCCTACTGGTCCCTCCCCTTCATCTACGGCGAGGGCGGCGACCTCGTCGACGCCAAGAACAAGACGGTCACCATCGACAACGCGGCGGGCGTCAAGGCCTTCAAGGCCGCCCGCGACCTGATCACCTCCGGCGCGGCGGTCACCAACGCCACCGACGGCTACGACAACATGCAGACCGCCTTCAAGTCGGGCGAGGTCGCGATGATGGTCAACGGTCCGTGGGCGGTCAAGGACACCTACGCCGGTGCCCAGTTCGCCGACAAGGCCAACCTCGGCATCACCCCGGTCCCGGCCGGCTCCGTCAAGGCGGGCGCTCCGCAGGGCGGCCACGACCTGGCCGTCTACGCCGGTTCCAAGAACCGCACCGCCGCGCACGCCTTCGTCGACTACATGACCTCCCAGGAGGTGCAGGTCCAGGCCACCAAGGAACTGAGCCTGCTGCCGACCCGCACCGCCGCCTACGAGGTGCCGGAGGTCAAGGGCAACGAGATGGTCGCGTTCTTCAAGCCCGCCGTGGACAAGGCCGTCGAGCGCGCCTGGATCCCGGAGAACGGCTCCCTCTTCGAGCCCCTCAAGCTCCAGTTCACCAAGGCGGTCACCGGGACGTCGAGCCCGGAGGACGCGGCCAAGGCGGCCGGCGTCGAGTTCCGCAAGATCCTCAAGGGCTGGAAGTAGCACGACGATGGCTGCTGAGACCAGCCAGTCAGTGGTGAAGGCCGCGGGCGACGACGTCGCCCGCGGCCGGAGCCGCGGGACTGACCGCAAGCCCGGGGCCCGCCCCGGCCGGATCCGGCGCGCGCTGGCCACCCACTGGTACGCCTGGGCGATGATCACCCCCGTGGTGCTCGTCCTCGGCGTGATCATCGGGTGGCCGCTGGTCCGCGGGATCTACCTGTCGCTGACCAACGCCAACGAGCGCAACGTCGCCCGTACGATCGGCCCCAACACGATCGACGCGACGTACGAGTTCGTCGGGCTCGACAACTACACCGCCGCGCTGAGCGACCCGGTCTTCCTGGACCGGCTGGTGTGGACGGTGATCTGGACCGTCGCGTGCGTGTCCATCACCTTCACGCTCGGTCTCGGCCTCGCCACCATCCTGAACAGGGAGTTCCGGGGCCGCGCCGCCTACCGGATGGCGCTCATCCTGCCCTGGGCCGTCCCCGGCTTCGTCTCCGTCTTCGCCTGGCGGTTCCTCTTCAACCGCGACAACGGCATCCTGAACAAGGTCCTCGAAGGCGGCGGGATCTCCGCCGTCCCGTGGCTCGACGACCCCACCTGGGCCAAGCTCGCCGTCATCACCGTCAACGTCTGGCTCGGCATCCCCTTCATCATGGTCGCCCTGCTCGGCGGCCTCCAGTCCATCCCCGGCGAGCTGTACGAAGCCGCCGAGATGGACGGCGCGAGCCCCTGGCAGCGCTTCCGGCACATCACCCTGCCGGGGCTGCGCACGGTCAGCATGACGGTGGTGCTGCTCTCCACCATCTGGACCTTCAACATGTTCCCGGTGATCTTCCTGCTCACGCGGGGCGGCCCGGGCGACTCCACGGAGATCCTGGTGACCCAGGCCTTCCGGCAGGCGTTCGTGACCAGCCCGCGCGACTTCGCCGGGTCCGCGACCTGGGGCGTCCTGATCCTCGCCCTGCTCATGATCTTCGCGCTGGTCTACCGGCGTGCGCTGCGCAAGCAGGGAGAGGTGTGGTGACCGTGACCACCGCCAGCACCGCCAAGGGGGTGCGGCCGCGCGGACAGCGCGGACCGCTCGCCTCCGTCGCCCTGCACGCCACCCTGGTCGTGGCGGCCGTCATCGCCGTCTTCCCCGTGCTGTGGATCCTGCTGACCTCGCTCAAGCCGCCGCAGCAGGCGGTCAGCACCGACTTCATCAAGGACCCCACGCTCGACAACTACCGCTACCTGGTGGACCACACGTCCTTCTTCACCTGGTTCGGCAACTCGGTCCTGGTCGCGGGCATCACCACGGTCCTCGGCGTGTTCATCGCAGCGACCACCGGGTACGCGGTCAGCCGGTTCAGGTTCCCCGGCATGAAGCCGCTGATGTGGACCCTGCTCGTCACCCAGATGTTCCCCATGGCCATCCTCATCGTCCCGCTCTACAACCTGATGGGCGAGCTGGGGCTGCTCAACCAGCCGCTCGGCCTGATCATCACCTACCTCACCATCGCGGTGCCGTTCTGCGCCTGGATGATGAAGGGCTTCTTCGACACCATCCCGATCGAGATCGACGAATCGGGCCGGGTCGACGGGCTCAACCCCTTCGGGACCTTCTGGCGGCTGATCCTCCCGCTGGCCCGGCCGGGCCTCGCGGTCACCGCCTTCTACTCGTTCATCACCGCCTGGGGCGAGGTCGCGTACGCCTCCGCCTTCCTGGTCGGCGACGACAACCTCACCCTGGCCGGAGGTCTGCAGACCTTCGTCACCCAGTACACCGCCAACTGGGGCCCGATGACGGCGGCTTCCGTCCTCATCGCCATCCCCGCGGCGATCTTCTTCGTCTTCGCCCAGCGTCACCTCGTCGCCGGTATGACCGCGGGCGCGACCAAGGGCTGACCCCCCTTCCCGACGTGTACACCGGCCCGATCTCTCCAAGGACGACATGACCCAGCACCTCGCCGACGCCCTTCCCACCGCGACCGGCACCCAGCCCGGCTGGTGGCGGGAAGCGGTGATCTACCAGGTCTACCCGCGCAGTTTCGCCGACAGCAACGGGGACGGGATGGGAGACCTCGAAGGGATCCGGACCCGGCTGCCCTACCTCAAGGAACTCGGGGTCGACGCCGTCTGGCTCAGCCCGTTCTACGCCTCGCCGCAGGCCGACGCGGGCTACGACGTCGCGGACTACCGGGCCATCGACCCGATGTTCGGCACCCTGCACGACGCCGACGCCGTGATCCGCGAAGCCCACGCGCTGGACCTGCGGATCATCGTGGACCTCGTCCCCAACCACTGCTCCGACCAGCACGAATGGTTCAAGCAGGCACTGCGGGAGGGCCCCGGCAGCCCGCTGCGCGAACGCTTCCACTTCCGGCCCGGGCGCGGCGCGGCCGGTGAACTGCCGCCGAACGACTGGGAGTCCATCTTCGGCGGACCGGCCTGGACGCGGGTGGCCGACGGCGAGTGGTACCTGCACCTCTTCGCCCCCGAGCAGCCCGACTTCAACTGGGAGCACCCCGCCGTCCAGGACGAGTTCCGCTCGATCCTGCGGTTCTGGCTGGACCTCGGCGCCGACGGCTTCCGGATCGACGTCGCCCACGGCCTGGTCAAGGCGCCCGGCCTGCCCGACCTCGGCCGCGACGAGCAGCTCAAGCTGCTGGGCAACCAGGTGCTGCCCTTCTTCGACCAGGACGGGGTCCACGAGATCTACCGCTCCTGGCGGACCGTGCTGGAGGAGTACGCCGGTGACCGGATCGGCGTCGCCGAGGCGTGGACCCCGAGCGCGGACCGCACCGCGCTCTACCTGCGCCCCAACGAGCTGCACCAGGCCTTCAACTTCCAGTACCTGAACACCGGTTGGGACGCCGAGGCGCTGCGCGCCACCATCGACGAATCGCTCGACGCGATGCGGCCCGTGGGTGCTCCGACGACGTGGGTGCTGTCGAACCACGATGTGGTGCGGCACGTGACCCGCTACGGCGGCGGCGCGCAGGGCCTCGCGCGGGCGCGGGCGGCGGCGATGCTGATGCTGGCGTTGCCGGGGTCGGCGTACGTGTACCAGGGCGAGGAGCTGGGGCTGCCG
>NZ_JBEXPB010000098.1:0-5561 GCF_040611795.1 Streptomyces sp. NPDC006529
CGACCCTGCGTCCGATGCGTGACCGGCGGAACCGATGATGACCGCCGACTGACGAGCCCCCGGGCCCGGCCAGTCAAGGGGGTACCGAGGGCCGACCGGCCGCCGCATCCGACCCCGGTCGGGCGCGGCGGCCGTACGTGCTTCCGGACCCTTCAGGCCATGACGAACCCCTGTTCAAGTGCCGCTAGGCCGCACTTGCACAGGAAGATTTCCGGTGGCGGCCGCGCTCGTCGGCAACGTCCGGTGGACGGCTGTTGATCATTGATCGTCGCGGGGGCCTGGGAGATAGTGGGTCGCGTTGAGTCGTGGTGGAGAGCCGATAAACCTCCATCGGACGGCGTGGATGTTCAAGGGGAATCCGGCATCCATGCCATCACCCCACTGATTTGCTTCATGGAAGGGAATGCGTCGTGGCGAATCCGTTCGACGATTCGGGTTCCGGTTACCTGGGTCTGATCGACGACGAGGGAAGCAGTTCCCTCTGGCCGGCCTTCGCCGCCGCGCCCGACGGCTGGACCTTTTCGCGTCGATGGAAGTGAAATAGTCGGCGGCGGTGTCGCATGCCGTGGCCAAGGCCTCGGCAAGCTTCCCGGTAGGCCTTTGCATGGCGAGGCGCGGACATACACGGGGTATGTCGAGTGCGGGGAACCCAGTGACCGTTCATATGGGTCGCACCCCGGCCGACTCGGTCAATCGCGCCGACCTCCTGGGCTAGGCAAGTCATGAATTGCTTACCGAGGGCGCGAGATTCCGCATGCCCGGAAACGGCAGGATTTGCATGCAAACGTGCATGCAAAGAAGCCTAGACATAGACAGTCAGCCTAGGCCGACGTTGCGGCCAGGACGTAACCAGGAGGAGTCCTGATGATTCCGTTGTCATTTGCGCAGCGTCGGTTGTGGTTCATCGAGCAGCTTGAGGGTCCGAGTGCGACCTACAACATTCCGATCGTGCTGCGCCTGTCGGGCGAGGTCGACCGGGAGGCGCTCGCGTCCGCGCTGCGCGATGTCCTGGAGCGCCATGAGGTCCTGCGCACCACTTTTGCCGTAGCCGACGGTGAGCCCTACCAGAGCATCCTGGACGTCGAGGAAGTCGACTGGGCGCTCGAGTGCGTGGAAGTCGCGGCGGCACCCGATCTGGCGGGCGCCGTGAACGAGGTGACCGGCAGGCACGTCTTCGATCTCTCGCGTGAACTCCCCATCCGCGCCTGGCTGTTCTCTGCCGGGCCCGACCAGCACGCCCTCGCGGTCGTCGTGCACCACATTGCCGGCGACGGCTACTCCATGGGTCCCCTGGCCCGGGACGTCTCCCTGGCGTACACCGCCCGTTCGCACGGTGGCGCGCCGGAGTGGGAGCCGCTGCCCGTCCAGTACGCGGACTACACGCTCTGGCAGCGCGAGCTGCTCGGTAACGAGCAGGACGCCGACAGTGTGATCGCCCGCCAGCTCGCTTACTGGCGCCAGGCCCTGGACGGAATTCCCGAAGGGCTGGAGCTGCCTTTCGACAGGTCCCGCCCGCTGACTGCCTCCCACCGCGGACACAGCGTCCCGTTCGAGGTTCCTGCGGACGTGCACGCGCGGCTGGCAGAGCTGGCACGCGCCGAGGGCGTCACCACCTTCATGATCGTGCAGGCGGCGCTGGCGGTGCTGCTCTCGAGGCTGGGCGCGGGCACGGACATCCCGATCGGTGCGGCGGTGGCCGGCCGGTCCGACGTTGCGCTCGCCGACCTGGTCGGCTTCTTCGTCAATACCCTGGTGATGCGCACAGACCTGTCGGGTGACCCGACCTTCAGTGAGCTGCTGCTCCAGGTGCGCGAGACCGGTCTGTCCGCGTTCGCGAACCAGGACGTGCCCTTCGAGAAACTGGTCGAGGAACTCGCGCCGACGCGCTCGCTCGCCCGCCACCCCCTCTTCCAGGTCCTGCTGACCGTCCAGAACACCGCCGAGGCGGTCGTCGACCTGCCCGGCGCGCGGGCCGTGCGGATGACGGCAGAGCTCTCGGCCGAGGTGGCCGCCAAGTTCGACCTCGATCTGTCCGTCGCCGAGGTGACCGACCGCGACGGTGCCCCGGCAGGCCTGCGCGGCGAGATAGTCGCTGCGTCCGACCTCTTCGACGTGGCCTCGGCCGAGCTGATCGGGCAGCGGCTCGTGCGTGTCATGGCAGCGATGGCCGCCGATCCGCAGACCCGCGTGAGCGAGGTCGACGTACTCGACCCCGACGAGCGCTGCCGCGTCCTGACCGAGTGGAACGACACCGCGGCCGAGGTCGCCCCGGCGATGGTGCCGGAGCTGTTCGCGGCGCACGCGGCCGGTATGCCGGACGCGGTCGCCGTGGTCTTCGAGGGCGAGCAGGTCTCGTACGGCGAGCTGGAAGCCCGCGCCAACCGTCTCGCCCACCACCTGATCGCCCAGGGTGTCGGCCCCGAGTCCGTGGTGGGCCTGTGCCTGCCGCGCGGCGTCGACATGGTCGCCTCCATCCTCGCCGTATGGAAGGCCGGTGGCGCGTACGTGCCCCTGGACCCGGAGCACCCGGCGGAGCGCATCGCGTTCATGCTGGCCAACAGCGGCGCCGGGGTGGTCATCGGGCGCCGTGACACAGCGGTGGCCGAAGCTGCGAACACCGTATGGCTTGACGACGCGCGGGTCGCGGCCGCAATCGCTCAGCTCCCGGCCCGGGCACCGCAGGTGTCCGTCGCGCCGGACGGCCTCGCCTACGTCATCTACACCTCGGGCTCGACCGGCCGCCCGAAGGGCGTGGCTGTCGCGCACGCTGCGATGGCGAACATGGTGTCGGTGTTCGGCCCGCAGATGGACGTCGCCCCCGGCGTCGCCGTACTGCAGTTCGCGTCGTTCAACTTCGACGCCTCGGTCCTGGACGTCGCCGTGACGCTCGCTTCCGGTGGCGCCCTCGTGGTCGCCAGCGCCGCCGAGCGGGCCGAGCCGGCTCTGCTGCGCGAGCTCGCGCGGTCGGCCGGCGTGCGCTCGGCCAGCCTTGTGCCGTCCCTGCTGGCGGTGCTGGACCTGGACGACTTGGCCGGCGTCGGCCCGATCGTCGTCGGGTCCGAGGCGATCGAGCCCGCACTCGCCCGCGCCTGGGCCCGCGGCCGCCGCCTCCTCAACACCTACGGTCCCACCGAGGCCACCGTCATCACGGCCCTGGGCCAGGTCGATCCCCACGGCGAGGGCGCGGTCCCCCTGGGCACACCCGTGGCCAACACCCGGATGTACGTCCTCGACGGACACCTGCGGCCTGTCGCGCCGGGCGTGGCGGGCGAGCTGTACATCACCGGCGCGCAGCTGGCGCGCGGCTACATCGGCCGCACTGGCCTGACGGCGGAACGCTTCGTGGCCTGCCCCTTCGAGCCCGGCGTACGGATGTACCGCACCGGCGACCTGGCCCGTTGGACGGCGCAGGGCCGGCTCGTCTTCGCCGGCCGCTCCGACGACCAGGTCAAGGTCCGCGGCTTCCGGATCGAGCCCGGCGAGGTCCAGTCCGCGGTGGCCCGGCACCCGCAGGTCGCGCAGGCCGCGGTGATCGCCCGCCAGGACACCCCCGGCGACACCCGCCTCGTCGCCTACGTCGTAGCGGACGGATCAGCGCGCACCGAAGCCGATACGGCATCTGAACTGCCGCTGACCGTACGTAGGTTCGTGGCCGAGCGGCTGCCGGAGTACATGGTGCCGAGCGCGGTGGTGGTGCTGGACGCGCTGCCGCTGACGGTGAACGGCAAGCTCGACCGCGCTGCCCTGCCCGCCCCGGAGTACAGCACCGCGGCGGGCCGCGGTCCGGCCAACCCGCGGGAGGAGATCTTCTGCGCCGCGTTCGCCGAGGTCCTCGGCCTCGAGCAGGTCGGCGCGGAAGACGATTTCTTCACCCTGGGCGGGCACTCGCTCATGGCGATCCGATTGGTGGAGCGGCTGCGCGAGCGCGGCGTTTCGGTGCCGGTCCGCGCCCTGTTCCAGACGCCGACCCCGGCCGGTCTCGCGCTTGCGACCGGCACGGACACCGTCGCCGTACCCGAGAACCTCATCCCCGCCGACGCGCGGGAGATCACCCCTGAGATGCTCCCGCTGGTCGAGCTGACCACGGACGACGTGCAGCGCATCGTTGACACGGTCGAGGGCGGCGCGGCGAACATCGCCGACATCTACCCCCTCGCACCCCTCCAGGAGGGTCTCCTCTTCCACCATCTGCTCGGGGAGCGCGGCGAGGACGCCTACCTGATCCCCACTGTCATCGGCTTCGACTCGCGCGAACTGCTCGGCTCATTCCTCGACGCGCTCCAGCAGGTGATCGACCGCCACGACATCCTCCGCACCGGCATCGTGTGGGAGGGCCTGCGCGAGCCGGTCCAGGTCGTCTGGCGGCGCGCCGTACTGCCCGTCACCGATGTGACTCTCGACCCCCGGGGCCCCGAGCCCATCGCACAGCTGCTGACCGCCGTCCAGGCGATGGACCTGGCCCACGCCCCGCTGCTCGACGTCCACACGTCCGCCGAACCCGGCACCGGCCGATGGCTGGCACTGCTGCGGATGCACCACATGGTGCAGGACCACACGGCCAGGGAGGTGCTGCTCCGCGAGATACAGGCCATCCTCGCCGGGCGCGGCGACGAGCTGCCCGAGCCGCTGCCCTTCCGGAACTTCGTGGCCCAGGCGCGTGGCGCGGTCGAGCGGTCGGAGCACGAGAGGTACTTCGCCGAGCTGCTGGGCGACGTGGCCGAGCCGACCGCCCCTTACGGGCAGGTCGACGTACGGGGTGACGGCGCCGGAGTCGTCCGAGCGGACCTGGAGCTATCCCCGCAGCTCGCCGGACGGGTGCGGGACATCGCCCATCGGCTCGGGGCCAGCGCAGCGACGGTAATGCACCTCGCGTGGGCCCGCGTGCTCGCGGTGGCGTCCGGCCGCGACGACGTGGTCTTCGGCACGGTCCTCTTCGGCCGCATGAACGGCGGCGCGGGCGCGGACCGGGTCGCCGGCCCCTACATGAACACCCTCCCGGTTCGTACGCGGATCGACGACCTCGGCGTACGCGCGGCTCTCGACGCCATGCGCGACCAGCTGGCCGAACTGCTGGAGCACGAGCACGCTCCGCTGGCCCTGGCCCAGCGCGCCAGTGGCGTGGCCGGCGATGCGCCGCTGTTCACCTCGATCTTCAACTACCGCCACAACGCCCCGCACGGCTCGGACAACGGGCTCGGCATGGCCGGAATCACCACCCTGTTCACGCATGACCGCACCAACTACCCCCTGTCGGTCGCCGTCGACGACCACGGTCACGGCCTCGGCCTGGCAGTGGACGCGGTCGCTCCCATCGACGCCGAGGCCGTGGGCACCCTCGTCATCACCGCGACCGATAACCTCGTCTCCGCCCTGGAGACGGTCTTGGACGGCGGAGAAGAACTCCCGCTGCGGGCCGTTGAGGTGTTGGGTGGTGTGGAGCGTCGTCGGGTGGTGTCGGAGTGGAACGACACTGCGGTGGAGTTCGGGTCTGGTTTGGTGCCGGAGTTGTTTGCGGCGCAGGTGGTGCGGTCGCCGGGTGCGGTGGCTGTGGTGTGTGGTGA
>NZ_JBEXPB010000099.1:0-5556 GCF_040611795.1 Streptomyces sp. NPDC006529
TCCATGTGCGCCGAGTGGAAGGCATGACTGACCGTCAGCCTCTTCGCCTTGCGGCCGGCGAACGAAGCCACCACCGCCAGCACGGCATCCTCGTCACCCGCGATCACGACCGACGCAGGCCCGTTGACAGCGGCGATGCTCACCCGCTCGGACAGCAACGGCAGGACCTCGTCCTCCGACGCCTGCACCCCCACCATCACACCACCCGAAGGCAACACCTGCATCAGACGCCCACGAGCGGCGACCAGCGCACACGCATCCTCCAACGAGAACACACCCGCCACATGCGCGGCCGCGATCTCACCAACCGAGTGACCCGCGACGAAGTCCGGCGTCAGCCCCCAGCCTTCCATGAGGCGGTACAGCGCCACCTCGACCGCGAACAGCGCGGGCTGCGCGTACTCCGTACGGTCCAGGACGGCCACATCGTCGCCGAACAGCACGTCCTTCAGGGGCAGTTCGAGCTTCATCCGCTCGCACACCGCGTCGAAGGCGGCCGCGAATGCCGGGAAGGCGGCGTACAGCTCACGCCCTGCCCCGAGTCGCTGACTGCCCTGACCGGAGAAGAGGAACGCCGTCCGGCCCTCGGCCACGGTGTCCGTGACCAGGCCCGCGGCCTCCTCCCCCGCCGCCAGCGCCGCGAGCGCGCCGTCGAGGTCGGCGTCGGTACGGCCTATGAGGACGGCCCTGTGCTCCAGGGCGGCCCGGGTGGTGGTGAGGGAGTGGCCGAGGTCCAGGGCGGAGGAGCCGGCGGCCGCCCCGCTGCGGGCGGCGATCAGCCGTGCGGCCTGGTCCCGGAGGGCGGCGGCGCTGCGACCGGACAGCGTCCAGGGCAGCAGGGCGGGCCGGACCGGGGCCGGGGCTGCCTCTTCGCCCTCGGAGACCTCCTCCGTCGGTGCCTGCTCGATGATCGTGTGAGCGTTGGTGCCGCTGACGCCGAAGGCGGAGACGGCCGCGCGGCGCGGTGCACCGGTCCGGGGCCAGGCCATGGGCTCGGTGAGCAGCGAGACGGCTCCGGCGGACCAGTCGACGTCGGGGGTGGGCTCGTCGACGTGGAGGGTCTTGGGCAGGACCCCGTGCTGCATCGCCATGACCATCTTGATGATGCCGGCGACGCCCGCGGCGGCCTGGGTGTGGCCGATGTTGGACTTCAGCGATCCCAGGAGCAGCGGCCGGCCCTCCGGGCGCTCCTGCCCGTACGTGGCCAGCAGCGCCTGGGCCTCGATGGGGTCGCCGAGACGGGTACCGGTGCCGTGGGCCTCCACGACGTCGATCTCCGCGGCCGAGAGCCGGGCGCTCTCCAGGGCCTCGCGGATGACGCGCTGCTGGGCGGGGCCGTTGGGGGCGGTCAGGCCGTTGCTCGCACCGTCCTGGTTGACGGCCGAACCGCGGATCACCGCGAGCACCGGGTGGCCGTTGCGGCGGGCGTCGGAGAGCCGCTCCACGAGCAGGACGCCGACCCCCTCGGACCAGCCGGTGCCGTCGGCCGCGGCCGCGAAGGACTTGCAGCGGCCGTCGGCGGACAGGCCTCGCTGGCGGCTGAATTCGACGAAGACGTCCGGTGTGGGCATCACGCAGACGCCGCCGACCAGGGCGAGCGAGCATTCGCGCTGCCGCAGGGACTGCCCGGCGAGGTGCAGGGCGACCAGGGAGGAGGAGCAGGCCGTGTCGATGGTGGCGGCCGGGCCCTCCAGGCCGAGGACGTAGGAAACGCGGCCGGACAGCACGCTGGTCGCGCCACCGGTCAGCAGCAGCCCTTCGAGTCCTTCGGGGACCTCCCGCAGGTCGGCCCCGTAGCCCATGGCTCCGGCGCCGATGTAGACGCCGGTACGGCTGCCGCGCACGGACGCGGGGTCGATTCCGGCGCGCTCGAAGACCTCCCAGGAGGTTTCGAGGATCTGGCGCTGCTGGGGGTCCATCGCCAGGGCCTCGCGCGGCGATATGCCGAAGAATCCCGGGTCAAAAGCGGTGGCGTCGGCGAGGAATCCGCCGCCCGAGTTGTAGAAGGTGCCCTTGCGGTCGGGGTCGGGGTCGGCGAGGGAGCCGATGTCCCAACCGCGGTCCTCGGGGAAGCCCGTGATGGCGTCACCGGCGCCGTCGACCAGTCGCCACAGGTCCTCGGGGGATCGCACACCGCCGGGGAAACGGCAGCTCATCGCGACGATCGCGAGGGGTTCATGGGCGTCCTGCTCGACCTCTTGGAGACGGCGGCGGGTCCGCCGCAGCTCCGTGGTCATCCACTTCAGGTTTTCGAGAAGCTTTTCTTCGTTCGTGCCGGCCACTGGAACGTCACCTCCTGGAGAAATGCGGCTTGCTTGCGGTCATCTGATCGGGCATCAAGATCAGGCTTTTCCGAATTCGTTGTTGATGATGTCGAAGAGGTCTTCGGCTGACGCCGATTCGATGGCGGATTCCTCGTCCTGCGCGGCCTGGGCGGCCGGGTCGGTCCTGGCCCACTTCGCCAGGAGCGTTTCGAGCCGTTCCGTGACACGGGCGCGCTCGGCGGCCGCGTCCTCGGGTACCGACGAGAGGAGGATCTCCAGCTTGTCGATCTCCGTGATCGCCGGGAGCGCGGGCACGGCGTCCTCGCCGAGGAGTTCGGTACGGACGTGGGCGGCCAGGGCGGCGGGGGTGGGGTGGTCGAAGACGAGGCTCGCGGGCAGGCGCAATCCGGTGGCGGAACCGAGCCGGGTGCGCAGGTCGACCGCGGCGAGCGAGTCGAAGCCGAGCTCCTTGAAGGCGCGACCCGCGGCGATCGTGGCAGCCCCGTCGTGGCCGAGGACCGCGGCGACGTGCTCGCGGACCAGGCCGAGCAGGGTCCGTTCCGCCTCGTCGGGGGTCATGCCCCGCACATCGGCGAGCAGCCGCTCCGGTCCGGCTCCGGTACCGGCGTCGCCGCCCGTCACGGTGCCGTGCTCCGGCTGCCCGGCGGCCAGTGCGCGCCGTACCTCGGGGAGGTCGGCGATCAGCGGGCGCGGACGGGCCGCGGTGAACACCGGGACGAACAGGTCCCAGCTGACGTCGGCGACGGTCACTGTCGTGTCCCCGGCGTCGAGGGCCCGCTGGAGGGCGACGATCGACCGCTCGGGGTCCATCACCGGGAGGCCGCGGCGGCGCAGTTGCTCCGCGGCCTCCTCGTCGGCTACGAGCCCGCCCTCGCCCCACGGGCCCCAGGCCACGGCCGTGGCCTTGAGACCGCGGTCGCGGCGCTGCTGGGCCAGGGCGTCGAGGTGGGCGTTGGCCGCCGCATAGGCGGACTGACCGCCGCTGCCCCAGACGCCCGCGATGGAGGAGAACAGGACGAAGGCGTCCAACTCCGTGTCACCGAGGAGTTCGTCGAGGTGCTCGGCTCCGGTGACCTTCGCGGCGAGGACCGCCGCGAGGTCGCCGGGGCCGCTCTCGGCCAGCGGGGCGTACTGGCCGACGCCCGCCGTGTGGAACACGGCGGTCAGGGCCGGGCCGGAGCCGTCCTCGCCCAGAGAGGCGAGGAGCGTACGGAGGGATTCCCGGTCGGTGACGTCGCAGGCGACGGCCGTGGCCCGGGCCCCGAGCGCGGCGAGCTCGGCGATCAGCGCGTCGACGCCCTCGGCCCGCGGCCCGCGGCGGCCCGCCAGGACGAGGTGCTCGGCGCCGTGCGCGGCGAGCCAGCGGGCCACGTGTGCGCCGAGCGCACCCGTGCCGCCGGTGATCAGGACGGTTCCGCTGGGCCGCCAGGGGGCACGGTCCTCGGCCGCCGGGGCGGCGTGGCCGATCCGGCGGGCGAGGAGCCCGGCCGACCGCACGGCGACCTGGTCCTCGTAACCGGACGCGGACCCGGACGCGGTGTCCGTCGCGCCGAGCACGGCGAGCAGCCGCTCCATCGCCCGGCCGTCCGCGCCGGCGGGCAGGTCCACGAGACCGCCCCAGCGCTCCGGGTGCTCCAGGGCGACGACCCGGCCGAATCCCCAGATCTGTGCCTGCACGGCGCTGCGTACCCGGTCGGCAGGTCCGGTCGCGACGGCCCCGGCGGTGACGCACCACAGCGGCGCGTCGACCCCGGCGTCCCCGAGAGCCGGGACGAGCGCCCCGGTCAGGAGCAGCCCGGCCGGTGCGGCCGGGTGCACCGGGTGCGGACCCTCGGCGAAGGCCAGCAGCGACACCACGCCGTCGGCCCGGTCGCCTGCGAGCGCGGCGCCCAGCAGGTCGGCCACGATGGCACGGTCGGCCGTGGCCGCCTCCAGGACGACCTCTCGTACGTCGACGCCCTGCGCCCGGAGGGCGTCCGCGACCCCGGGCAGTGCGGAACCGGGCCCGGCGGGCACGGTGGTGACGACGAGCCAGGTGCCCGAGGGACGCGCGGCCGGCTGCGGGTCGCCGAGCGGCTTCCAGGTGACGGCGTAGCGCCAGCCGTCGACGACCGAGCGCTCCGCGCTGCGGCGCCGCCAGGCGGACAGTGCCGGGAGCAGGTCGCTCAGAGGGCGGTCGGCGTCGATCTCCAGGGTGGCGCTGAGGGCGGTGAGGTCCTCGTTGTCGACGGCGGCCCAGAAGGCGGCGTCGACCGCACCGCCGGCCTCGGCAGCGGCCTCGGCGGACACCGGGTGGGCGGCTTCCTCCAGCCAGTAGCGCGTCCGCTGGAAGGCGTAGGTCGGCAGGTCGACGCGGCGGGCGCCGGTACCGGCGTAGTACGCGCTCCAGTCGACGGTGACGCCGTGGGCGTGGGACAGCGCCAAAGCGGTGTTCAGGGCCTCCGCCTCGGGACGGCCCTTGCGCAGTGCGGGTACGAAGACGGTGTCAGCGGTGTCGCCGATGAGGCATTCCTGGGCGAGGGCGGAGAGGACACCGTCCGGCCCGAGTTCGATGTAGGCGGTCACGCCCGCGGCCTCAAGCGCGCGCACCCCGTCGAGGAAGCGGACGGCTTCGCGGACGTGCCGGACCCAGAAGTCGGCCGAGCCCATCTCGTCGGTGACCGGCGCACCGGTCAGGTTGGAGACGACCGGGATGCGGGGCGCCGCGAAGGCGAGCCCCTCGACGACCTTGCGGAAGTCGCCCAGCATGCCGTCCATGTGCGGGGAGTGGAAGGCGTGACTGACGGTGAGGCGCTTGGTCTTGCGGCCCCGCGCCTCGAAGACCTCGGCGATCGAGGTGGCCTCGTCCTCGTCACCGGCGATGACCACCGACTCCGGGCCGTTGACCGCGGCGATGCCGACGCGGCCGGCTCCGGCGAGGAGCGGCTGGACCTCGTCCTCCGCGGCCTGGATCGCGATCATCGCACCACCGGACGGCAACGCCTGCATCAGGCGGCCCCGGGCGGCGACGAGCACACACGCGTCATCGAGGGAGAGGACACCCGCGACGTGCGCGGCGGCGATCTCACCGATGGAGTGACCGGACAGGAAGTCCGGTCGCAGCCCCCGGCTCTCGACGAGCCGGTAGAGGGCCACCTCGACCGCGAACAGCGCCGGTTGCGTGTATTCCGTACGGCCCAGCAGCTGCGCGTCCGATCCGAACAGCACGTCCTGCAGCGGGAGGTCCAGGTCGAACCGTGCGCAGACCGCATCCAGCGCGTCGGCGAACACC
>NZ_JBEXPB010000100.1:0-5502 GCF_040611795.1 Streptomyces sp. NPDC006529
ATGTACAGGTAGATGTCCTTCTCCGGCTCGGCGGCCAGGAGCAGGAGCTGCGCCGTGATCTTGTTCGCGATGTCGTCGTCTACCTGCTGGCCGAGCCTGGAGGCCGAGAAATCCCGTGTCATCCGTCCCCGGTCCGGGTCAGACGCCCCGGGACCGCCACGGCAGCTCCGCCGTCACGACGGTCCCGCCGCCCTCGGGGGAGTCCACGACGAACAGTCCGTCGACGGCTCCCAGCCGCTCCGCGAGCCCCGCCATCCCCGTTCCGCCGCCTCCGGAGACCTGCGCGCCGCCGCGCCCGTCGTCCGAGACCCGGATCAGCAGCCGGTCCGCGGCCCGCCACACCTCCACGCCCGCGGAGCGCGCCCGCGCGTGCTTGCTGACGTTCTGGAGCAGCTCGGAGACCGTGAAGTACGCGATCCCCTCGATGGCTTCCGCCGGCCGGGCCGGCAGGTCCACGTCCACCTTGACCGGCACCAGGCACCGCGAGGCGATGGCCGACAGGGCCGCGTCCAGGCCCCGGTCGGTGAGCACCGCCGGGTGGATGCCGCGCGCGAGGTCCCGCAGTTCCTGGAGGGCGATCTTCACCTCGCCGTGCGCCTCGTCCACCATCGCGGCCGCCGCGTCCGGGTCCTCCAGCAGCTTCTCCTTGGCCAGGCCCAGCCCCATCGCCAGGGCGACCAGCCGGGCCTGCGCCCCGTCGTGCAGGTCCCGTTCGATGCGGCGCAGGTCGGCGGCCGCGGTGTCGACGACCACCCCGCGGTCCGACTCCAGCTCGGCGATGCGCCGCTCCAGCTCGTCCACGGGCGAGAGCAGGCCCCGTACCATCGCCCGGTCCACGTGGGTCATGCCGCGCGTCAGGTACGGAAGTACGGGCCACAGCACGAACAGGCCGACCAGCGTGACCGTGAAGGTCAGCACCCCCCACGGCAGCCGGACCAGCCCGAAGAGCGAGGTCCGCCAGGCCACCGGGTCCTTCAGGCTCGTCCACAGCCAGGGGAGGAACCCGCCAGCCCGCTTCGGCCCCGGGATCGGCGTCGGCTCGTCCACCCGCACGCCCAGCAGGGCCCGTGCCCGGACGCGTTCGAGCCGCCCCAGCCAGCGCGCCCCGAACAGGCCGCAGGCGAGCAGCGGCAGCCCCACCGCGGTGACGGCGAGCCCTCCGCCCATCGACACCATGAACACCGTGTAAACAAAGCCGGTGATCGCCAGCGGCAGGTTCAGCAGGAGATGCGTGATCTCCTTCCACGTCTCGCGCCCGAACACCGGGCGGACGGGCGGGAGGCGGTCTTCGTCGGCGGCCGGAACGGGCCGGATGTTCACGGTCATGCCCCACAGCCTGTCAAGCGCGGCCACCCCGTGCCATGGGGGGGCCGGGGGGCAGTGCACGGGGGATAACCCCACCCTGTGAAGCCAGGCCCTAGACTCCCGTGCGTAACAGATCATCGACAGTGACCGGGAGCGAGGAGCGGACGTGCCCGAACCAGCGGTACCGACGGCCGTGACCGTGCTCGCGGCCGACTACTTCCGGAGCTATTCGGTCGTCGGCCTGCTCGCCGCCCTGGGCGTGCTCTTCGTGGCCGTCGCCTTCGGCGCGGGCCGCCTGCTGCGCCCGTCGGTGCCGACCCCGGAGAAGCTGCTGACGTACGAGTGCGGCGTGGACCCCGTCGGCGAGGGCTGGGCGCACTCCCAGGTGCGCTACTACGTCTACGCCTTCCTCTACGTCATCTTCGCCGTCGACTCGATCTTCCTTTTCCCCTGGGCGACCGTGTTCGCCGCCTACGGCGCCACCACGCTCGTGGAGATGTTCGTCTTCCTGGGCTTCCTGGCCGTCGGCCTGCTCTACGCGTACAAGAAGGGCGTCCTCGAATGGACGTGACACCGGCCGCACCCCAGCCGCTCCCGGACCCGAAGCGGCTGGGCGTGCTCTCCCGCCTGGCCCCCGAGCCGATGAAGGTGGTCCTGAACTGGGGCCGCCGCTACAGCCTGTGGGTCTTCAACTTCGGACTGGCCTGCTGCGCGATCGAGTTCATCGCGGCGTCGATGGCGCGGCACGACTTCATCCGCCTCGGCGTGATCCCCTTCGCGCCCGGCCCCCGCCAGGCCGACCTGATGATCGTCTCGGGCACGGTGACGGACAAGATGGCCCCGGCGGTCAAGCGGCTGTACGAGCAGATGCCGGAGCCGAAGTACGTCATCTCCTTCGGTGCCTGCTCCAACTGCGGCGGGCCGTACTGGGACTCGTACTCCGTGACGAAGGGCGTGGACCAGATCATTCCGGTCGACGTCTACGTCCCCGGCTGCCCGCCCCGCCCCGAGGCGCTCCTCCAGGGGATCCTCAAGCTCCAGGAGAAGATCGCCCGGGAGTCGCTCGCCGAGCGGTACGCGGCGGGGACCCCGGGGCCCTCGGTGGCGCAGCTGACGAGCGGCCTGGTCACGCCGCCGCCGGCCGGTCCGGCGGGGGAGGCCCGCGCGTGAACCTCTACGAATCCCTTCCCGACGGGGCCCCGCAGATCTTCGGCGAAGAGGCCCTGGGCACGTACGCGTACGACGTCCTGACCGTCGACGTCCCCGTCGGCAGCTGGATCGCCGCGCTGGAGATCGCGCGCGACAAACTGGGCTGCACCTACTTCGACTGGCTGAGCGCGGTCGACGAGCCGGGCACCGGCTTCCAGATCTGCGCGCACGTCGTGGCACTGGAGAACCACCGCGTCCGGCGCCTCCTCCTGCGCACCACCGTCCCGCACGCCGCGCCCTCCCTCCCCTCCGCCGTCGCGGTGTACGCGGGGGCGGCGTGGCACGAGCGCGAGACCTTCGAGATGTTCGGCGTGGACTTCACCGACCACCCGAACCTGGTCCCGCTCCTGCTCCCCGAGAACTTCGAGGGCCACCCGCTGCGCAAGGACTTCGTCCTGGCCGCGCGGGTCGCCAAGGCCTGGCCCGGTGCCAAGGAGCCCGGCGAGGGCGCGGACCCGGACGGCCCGAAGCGCCGCCAGATGCTGCCCCCGGGCGTCCCGGACCCGAACGAATGGGGTCCCCTCAAGGGCCAGCTCCCCCCGGCTCCGGCCCGCCCGGCCCGCACCCCCCGGGCGGCCGGTGCCGGCGCCGGCGCCGCCGCCCGCCCCGCCCGCGAAGGCGCCCCGGCCCGCCGCGCCCGCTCGGTGGCGGAGGGCTCCGCGACCCAGGCGCCCCCGGCGGCCCCGGACGAACCGACGCCGGCAGCCGGTACGGCCGCCCCCGCACCGGAAGCCGCCGCCCGCCCGGCCCGCGGCAGCCGCTCGGTGGCCGACGGCTCGGCAAGCCAACAGCCTCCGGCGACCCGGGCGACCCCGGATACGCCGGTCACCCCGGGTACGCCGGTCACCCCGGGTACGCCGGTGACCCCGGGTACGCCGGTGACCCCGGACGCCCCGGTGACCCCGGCTGCGCCCCCGCCTCCGGCGGCCACGGACGCCTCCGCGCTTCCGGCGACCCCGGCTGCGCCCATGCCCCCGGCGGGTACGGACGTACCGAAGCCCGCGGGGGCCCCGGCTGCGCCCACGCCCCCGGCGGGTACGGACGTACCGGCGCACCCGGCACCCGGGACGGCCACGGACGCCCCGGAGCCCGCGCCCCGGCGCACGGCACCCCGCAGTCCGGACGCCCCCTGGCACGACCCGAAGCCCGCCTTCGCACCCGCACCCGCCCCGGAGCCCGAGCCGGGCACCCCGGCCCCGGCACCCGCCGAGGCCCCGGCGCCGCCGGACGCGAACCCGACCCCGGAGCCGGGCAAGGGCGCCCCGGAGCCCGCCACGGGGGAGCCGACCCCGGCATCCGAGCCGGGCAAGGCCGAGCCGGAGACCCTGTCGGGGGAGCCGACCCCGGACCAGGACCCCACTGAGCCCTCCGCAGGAGGCCCCGCGTGAACGACGTCCTCGACGTCGCCCTGCGACTGATCGTCGTCTTCGTCTGCTTCCTCGTCCTGCCCCTCGTCGTCGGGCACGCCGAGCACAAGGTGATGGCGCACATGCAGGGCCGCCTCGGCCCCATGTACGCGGGCGGCTTCCACGGCTGGGCGCAGCTCGTCGCCGACGGCGTGAAGTTCGCGCAGAAGGAGGACATCGTCCCGGCCGACGCCGACCGGCGGATCTTCCAGCTCGCGCCCGCCGTCGCGCTCCTGCCGTACCTCCTCGTCCTCCTCGCCATCCCCATCGGCCCGGGCGACGGCGCGGTCGGCCAGGTCATCGACGCGGGGATCTTCTTCGCGCTCGCCGTCATGGGCGTCGGCGTGCTCGGCAGTCTCATGGCGGGCTGGGCTTCCGCGAACAAGTTCTCGCTGCTCGGCGGCCTGCGGACGGCCGCCCAGCTGCTCGCCTACGAGCTGCCGATGCTGCTCGCCGCCGCCTCCGTCGCGATGGCCGCCGGGACCGTGTCCCTGACCGGGATCGTCGGGGCCTTCCAGTGGTGGTGGCTGCCCTGGCAGATCGTCGGCGCCGTGGTCTTCTTCACCGCGGGCCTCGCCGAACTCCAGCGGCCGCCGTTCGACATGCCCGTCGCCGACTCCGAGATCATCTTCGGCGCGTACACCGAGTACACCGGACTGCGGTTCGCGCTGTTCCTGCTCTCCGAGTACGCGGGCATCGTCGTCCTGTGCGGCCTGACCACCGTCCTCTTCCTCGGCGGCTGGCACGGCCCCTTCGGCGCGGACGGCCTCGGCTGGGTCTGGACGCTGCTCAAGGCCGCCGTCCTCGCCTTCGTCGTGATCTGGCTGCGCGTGACCTACCCGCGGCTGCGCGAGGACCAGCTCCAGAAGCTCGCCTGGACCGTACTCATCCCGCTCGCGCTCGCCCAGATCGCGCTCACCGGCATCGTGAAGGTGGCGATCCAGTAATGCCTCCCGTCCCCGGCTCCGGCCTCGCCAAGGGCCTCGCGGTCACCCTGCGCACGATGGTGAAGCGCTCGCACACGGCCCAGTACCCCGACGCCCAGCCCGAACTGCCGCCGCGCTCGCGCGGGGTCATCGGGCTGTTCGAGGAGAACTGCACCGTCTGCATGCTGTGCGCGCGCGAGTGCCCCGACTGGTGCATCTACATCGACTCGCACAAGGAGACCGTCCCGGCGGCCGCCCCCGGCGGGCGCGAGCGCAGCCGCAACGTCCTCGACCGCTTCGCCATCGACTTCGCGCTGTGCATGTACTGCGGCATCTGCATCGAGGTGTGCCCCTTCGACGCCCTGTTCTGGTCGCCGGAGTTCGAGTACGCGGAGACCGACATCCACGAACTCACCCACGAGCGAGACAAGCTGCGCGAGTGGATGTGGACCGTGCCGGCCCCGCCCGCGCTGGATGCGGCCGCCGAGGAGCCCAAGGAGGTCGCCGCCGCCCGCAAGGCCGTCGAGAAGGCCGAAGCGGCGGCAGCGGCCGCGGGGGGCCCCCCCCCGGGCGGCGCCCCCCCGCCCCGGGGGGGGGGCGCCCCGCCCCCGGCGGCGCCGGGGGGCCCCCCCACGGCGAGGCCTACCAGCCCGCGG
>NZ_JBEXPB010000101.1:0-5185 GCF_040611795.1 Streptomyces sp. NPDC006529
CCTTCGGCTGTCGTGGTGCTGGATGTTCTGCCGGTGACGGTGAACGGCAAGCTCGACCGCAAGGCGCTGCCCGTCCCGGAGTACACCGCCGGGTCGGGTCGTGGGCCGGCCAATGCACGCGAAGAGGTGTTGTGTGCTGTCTTTGCGCAGGTTCTCGGTCTCGACAGCGTGGGTGTCGATGATGACTTCTTCGCCCTCGGCGGCCACTCGCTCATGGCGGTTCACTTGGTGCAGGCGCTGCGCGAGCGCGGAGTTTCGATCTCGGTGCGGGCGCTGTTCCAGACCCCGACGGTGGCCGGCCTCGCGACGGCGACCGCGGGCGTCCAGGTGGAGGTCCCGCCGAACCTGATCCCTGCCGGCGCGCGGGAGATCACGCCGGGCATGCTTCCGCTGGTCGAGCTGTCCGGGGAAGACATCGAACGGATCACCACGGCTGTCGAAGGCGGTGCGGCGAACATCGCCGACATCTACCCGCTCGCCCCCCTCCAGGAGGGTCTGCTCCTTCATCATCTGATGGCTGATGGTGGTGCGGATGCGTACGTGCTCCGGATGGTGGCCGAGTTCGACTCCCGGGATCGGTTGAATGGTTTCACCAGCGCGTTGCAGCAGGTCATCGACCGGCACGATGTCCTCCGCACGGCCATCGTGTGGCAGGGCCTGCGGGAGCCGGTTCAGGTGGTGCGGCGCCACGCGGTCCTCCCGGTGACCGAAGTGGCACTGGACCCGCAGGACGCGGACCCGGTGGCCTCGTTGGTTGCCGCCGGTGGGGCGTCCATGGATCTGGGCCGGGCGCCGCTGATCAGCCTGCACATCACGCCGGCTGAGCCCGGCAGTGAACGCTGGCTCGGGCTGGTGCGGGTGCACCACATCGTGCAGGACCACACGGCGGTGGAGGTGCTCTTCGAGGAGATCGCCGCCTTCATGGCCGGCAGCGGTGAGGTGCTTCCGGTACCGCTGCCGTTCCGCAATTCTGTGGCGCAGGCGCGTGGAGGGGTGACACGTGCGGAGCATGAGGGTTACTTCGCCGGGCTGCTGGGTGATGTGACCGAGCCGACGGCGCCGTTCGGTCTCGTTGATGTGCGTGGTGACGGTACGAATGCGGCGCAGGCGCTTTTGGGGTTCGCTCCCGAGGTGACGGGGCGTCTGCGTGAGGTATCGCGGCGGCTGGGTGTGAGCGCGGCGACTGTTCTGCATGTGGCCTGGGCTCGGGTCCTGGGTGCGGTCAGCGGCCGTGACGATGTGGTGTTCGGGACGGTGCTGTTCGGCCGGATGAATGCCGGTGATGGTTCGGACCGGGTGCTGGGTCCGTTCATGAACACATTGCCCGTGCGGGTCCGTGTGGGTGAGGTGGGTGCGCTGGCGGCGGTGTCCGGCATGCGGGATCAGCTTGCGGAACTTCTTGAGCACGAGCACGCGCCGCTGGCCCTGGCTCAGCAGGCCAGCGGTGTCACGGGTGATCTCCCACTGTTCACCGCACTGTTCAACTACCGGCACAACACCGGTCCTCGCCCGGGCGAGGACCTGGCCGGCGTCAGAATTCTCCTGGCGCAGGAGCGCACCAACTACCCGCTCTCCCTGTCGGTTGATGACAACGGTGACGGGCTTGCCCTCGCAGTCGACGCAGTGTCCCCCCTCGATCCCCAGGCGATTGGCCGTCTGATGCGTGCCACCACCACCAGCCTCGTGGTGGCTCTGGAAGAGGCGCTGAGCAGCGACGCAGATCTGCCGCTGGTTGCCGTGGACGTACTCGACGACGGCGAACGTCGACGGATGCTCACCGACTGGAACGACACAGCACTCGACATCGAGCCGACCACGGTCGCGGACCTGTTCGAAGCCCAGGTCGAGCAGGCGCCGAAGGCAACCGCACTCGTCGCACCCGGCATCGAGATGTCGTACCAGGAACTGGACCAGCGGGCGAACAAGCTGGCCCGGCATCTGATGGCCATCGGCGTAGGGCCCGAGTCTCTGGTGGGCGTGTGCCTGGAGCGCGGCGTCGAGGCGGTGGTCGCGGTTCTCGGCGTGCTGAAGGCCGGTGGGGCGTACCTGCCCCTCGACCCTGAATATCCGGCGGACCGGATCGCCTACATGGTCGAGGACGCGGCGCCGGTGGTGGTGCTCGCCTCGCACGGGACCATGGGTGTGGTTCCGGCGAATGTCACGCAGCTACTGGTGCACGACCCGGCGCCGACTGCCCTGGACGCGAGCGTGCCCCCTCGCGCGGGGGCGATGCCGCAGCATCCGGCGTACGTGATCTACACCTCGGGTTCGACCGGACGCCCGAAGGGGGTGCTCGTGTCGCATGTGGGCGTGGCCAGCATGGTGGCGGGCCATGCCCGGAATCTCGGCGTCGGTCCGTCCAGTCGTGTGGGGCACTTCGCCTCGCTCAGTTTCGATGCCTTCTGCTGGGAACTGTTCATGGCGCTGCTGTCCGGTGCCGCACTGGTGGTGATCCCGCAGCAACGACGCCTCGGCAGCGCGCTGGCGGGATACCTGACCGAGCAGCGGGTGACGCATGTGACGTTGCCGCCGGCGGTGCTGCCGGGGATGGACATGTCATCGATCAGTACCGACATGGTGCTGGTCGTGGCGGGCGAGGCCTGCCCGCCCGAGGTGATGGCGCACTGGGCACGGGACCGGACGATGTTCAACGCCTACGGTCCGGCGGAGACGACCGTGGATGCGACGGTGTGGCGGTGTGACCCCCAGGCAGCCGAGGTGGCGATCGGAACGCCCGTCGTCAATACGCGGGTATTCGTACTGGACGAGCGGCTCCGCCCGGTGCCGGTGGGTGTGGCAGGCGAACTGTACGTCGCGGGTGCGGGGCTTGCGCGGGGGTATCTGGGGCGTCCGGGCCTCACAGCGGAGCGGTTCGTTGCCAACCCCTTCGGCGATCCGGGCGAGAGGTTCTACCGCACCGGCGACCAGGCCCGCTGGACGGCGGATGGACGGCTGGTCTTCGCGGGACGCAGCGATGAGCAGGTGAAGGTCCGTGGTTTCCGGATCGAGCTGGGTGAGGTCCAGTCCGTGGTGGCGGCGCATCCCGGCGTTGCGCAGGCCGCGGTGGTGGCGCGTGAGGACGTGCCGGGGGACAAGCGTCTGATCGCCTACGTGGTCGCGGCCGACGGTATGGGTGAGCTCGCTCTCTCGGTCCGGGACTTCGTCGGCGAGCGACTGCCGGCCTACATGGTTCCGTCGGCTGTGGTGGTGCTGGACGCGCTGCCGCTCTCGGTGAACGGGAAGCTGGACCGCAAGGCACTGCCGGCCCCGGAATATGTGTCGGGTTCTGGCCGCGGGCCGGGCAATGCCCGCGAGGAGGTCCTGTGCGCGGTCTTCGCCGACGTACTGGGTATGGACGGTGTCGGTGTCGATGACGACTTCTTCGCTCTGGGCGGTCATTCGCTGCTGGCGATCCGGCTGGTGGAGGGGCTGCGTGAGCGTGGAGTCTCGGTGTCTGTGCGGGCACTGTTCCAGTCGCCGACGCCGGCGGGGCTTGCTGCCTCGGCAGTGGGCGGGGAGCAGGTGGTCGTTCCGGAGAACCTGATTCCCGCGGACGCGGTGGAGATCACGCAGCGGATGCTGCCACTGGTCGAGCTGAGTGCTGAAGAGATCGATGGGATCGTGGCGTCGGTGGATGGCCGCGCTGCGAACGTGGCCGACATCTATCCGCTCGCTCCACTGCAGGAGGGACTGCTCTTCCACCACCTGCTGGCCGAGGGAGGTGATGACACCTATGTGATTCCCTCGGTCCTGGAATTCGACTCCCGTGCGTTGCTGGACGGGTTCCTGGGAGCGCTCCAGCAGGTGGTGGACCGCCACGACATCCTGCGTACGTCGATCGTGTGGGAAGGCCTGCGCGAACCGGTCCAGGTCGTCTGGCGGCGAGCAGAACTCCCGGTCCGGGAAATGTCTCTGGACCCTCGGGGCGGTGACTTGGCCGATCAGCTGCTAGCGGCCGGTGGCTTGTCCATGGATCTGGGGCGGGCGCCCCTGATCGATGCGCATGTGGCTGCCGGGACGGGATCGGATCGGTGGCTGGTGCTTCTGCGGATGCACCACATGGTTCTTGATCACACGGCGTTGGAGGTGCTCCTGGATGAGGTTCAGGAAATCCTCGGCGGGCGGACGGATGAGTTGGCGGTGCCGTTGCCGTTCCGCAATTTTGTGGCGCAGGCGCGGGGTGGGGTGGCGCGTGTTGAGCATGAGGACCATTTCGCTGCGCTGTTGGGTGATGTGAGCGAGCCGACGGCTCCGTTCGGACTGGTAGATGTCCGGGGTGACGGTGCGGGTGCGATCCAGCGGCGTGTGCGATTGGCGGACGGATTGAACGGTCGCCTGCGGGGGGTTGCGCGGCGGTTGGGCACGAGTCCGGCGACGGTGATGCACGTGGCATGGTCGCGGGTGGTCGCGGCGGTGAGCGGCCGTGCTGATGTGGTGTTCGGGACGGTGTTGTTCGGCCGGATGAACGCGGGCACGGGCTCGGACCGGATCCCCGGTCCGTTCATCAACACGCTTCCGGTCCGTATGCGTACCGATGAGCTGGGTGTGCTGGAGTCGGTCACGGCGATGCGTGATCAGCTCGCGGGGTTGCTGGAGCATGAGCATGCGCCGTTGGCTTTGGCACAGCGGGCCAGTGGGGTGGCGGGTGACAGGCCGCTGTTCACATCGATCCTCAACTACCGGCACAACACGGCCCCTTCTGATGAGGGGCTGGGTGGTGAGGCTGCGGGGTTCCGGATGATCTACGCGCGGGCTCACACGAACTTCCCGTTGTCGGTGGCTGTTGATGACGATGGGGACGGCTTCGGGCTGGCGGTCGATGCGCTGGCGCCCATCGATCCGGATGTGGTGGCCGGTTTGGTTCAGACGGCGACGGAGAGTGTGGTTGCTCTGCTGGAGTCGGTGCTGGAGAGCGGCTCCGACGTGCCGTTGACCGGCGTGGACGTGCTGGGTTCGGAGGAGTTGCGGACGGTTCTGTCGGGGTGGAATGACACCGCCACTGAGGTGTCGGGTGTGTCAGTGGTGGGGTTGTTCGAGGCGCAGGTGGTGCGGTCGCCGGATGCGGTGGCGGTGGTGGCTGATGGTGTGGGGGTGTCGTTCGCGGAGCTGGATGTGCGGGCGAACCGGCTGGCTCACTATCTGGTGTCGCAGGGTGTGGGTGCGGAGTCGGTGGTGGGTTTGTGTC
>NZ_JBEXPB010000102.1:0-5044 GCF_040611795.1 Streptomyces sp. NPDC006529
AAATCCGCCACCGTACCCGCAGGCACCACAGCAGACGTGTCATTCCACTCAACAACAACCCGACGACGCTCCACGTCATCCAGCACATCAACCGCACCAAGCCGGAGCTCGGGGTCGGCGACGAGCTGTTCCATCAGCCGAGTCCAGCGAGTCACCAGTCGCTCGGCCGACTCCAGGTCGAACAGATCGACGGCCGTGATCACCGAGCCGTGCAGGCCGGCCGGCGCACCCGTGGCGTCGAAGAGCTCGCTCGCGCTCACCTCAAGGTCGACCTTGGCAGCAGCTGGGGCCGGCACGCCGGGAGCGTCGACACCGGTCGGCCCGCTCCCCGGTGCCGCCCCCTCCTCCATGGTGAGCATCACCTGGAAGAGCGGGTGGCGGGCCAGCGAACGAGTCGGCGCCAGCTCCTCGACCAGCTTCTCGAACGGTACGTCCTGGTGGGCGAACGCCTCCCAGCCGGTCTCCCGGACCCGTCCGAGTACCTCGCGGAACGTCGGGTCTCCCGACAGGTCCGTACGCAGAACCAGCGTGTTGACGAAGAAGCCGACGAGGTCGTCCAGTGCCACGTCGGTACGTCCGGCCACGGCCACACCGACCGGGATGTCGGTGCCGGCGCCGAGGCGGGAGAGCAGCACCGCCAGCGTGGCCTGGAGGACCATGAAGACGGTCGCGCCCTCGGCCTGTGCGAGTTCCACCATCCGAGCGTGCACGTCGGCCGGGACCGCCAGCGGCAGACTGCGGCCCTGGTGGCTCGGCACGGCCGGGCGGCCGTGGTCAAAGGGCAGTTCCAGCTCTTCCGGGATGTCGGCCAGCGCCTGCCGCCAGTAGGCGATCTGGCCGGCGGCCACGCTCTGCGGGTCGGCCGTGTCGCCGAGCAGCTCGCGCTGCCAGAGCGCGTAGTCGGCGTACTGCACCGGCAGCGGCTCCCACTCGGGAGCGTGGCCTGCGGAACGGGCCTCGTACGCCACGCGCACGTCCCGCGACAGCGGGCCCACGGACCAACCGTCACTGGCAATGTGGTGGACCACCACGACGAGGATGTGCTCCTCGTGGCCGGTGGAGAGCAGCGAAGCGCGTATCGGTGCTTCGGCGGACAGGTCGAAGGCGTATCCCTTGGCCGTGGCGATCGCGACGTCCAGGTCGGCGGGCGCCACCTCCTCCGTCGTGAGTTCCCACTGGAGCTCGTCGAGCTCGAGGATCTGCTGGTAGGGCTCGCCGTCTTCGACTCCGAAGACGGTGCGCAGCACCTCGTGGCGTCCGATGACGTCCCGCAGGGCCGCGTTCAGGGCAGCCCGGTCGAGGGAGCTCGACAGCCTCAGCACCATCGGGATGTTGTAGGTCGCGCCGGGGCCTTCGAGCTGGTCGATGAACCACAGACGACGCTGGGCGAATGACAAGGGAATCATCAGGACTCCTTCTGGTTGCGCATCGGCCGCAGCGCCGGCCTAGCTGACTCTTGTGTTCGAAGTTGCTTTGCAAGTCCTGCCACCGTCGGCGCCGCCAACAGCACCCTCAGTGGTACCTCCACACCCATCACTGCCCGGATCTGACTGATCAGCCGGACCGCCAGCAGTGAGTGCCCGCCCAACGCGAAGAAGTCGTCGTCCACGCCGACCGTCGGGAGTCCGAGTACTCGGGCGAACACGTCGCAGAGGGACTTCTCCTGCCGGTTCGAGGGCTTGCGGCCGGCGCTCGCCATGGCTGCGAAGTCCGGCGCCGGGAGGGCCTTGCGGTCGAGCTTCCCGTTCACCGAGAGCGGGAACGCCTCAAGCACCACGACCGCCGCCGGAACCATGTAGCCGGGCAGGTACGTTCCGACGAATTCGCGGATCCGGCCGGGAAGTTCCGCGCCTCCGTCGGCCACGACGTACGCCACGAGGCGCTTGTCTCCCGGGCGGTCCTCTCGGGCGAGTACCGCAGCCTGGGACACCTGCGGGTGGGCGGCCACCACCGTTTCGACCTCGCCGAGCTCGATGCGGAAACCGCGGATCTTCACCTGGTCGTCCGCCCGGCCCAGGTACTCCAGCCGTCCTTCCTGGTCCCAGCGCACCAGGTCACCCGTGCGGTACATCCGGTCGGCGGACTCGAAGGGACAGGCGACGAAACGCTCTGCCGTCAGCGCCGACCGTCCCAGATAGCCGCGCGCCAGGCTGGCGCCCGCAAGATACAGCTCGCCGACGATCCCCGCACCGACCGGACGGAGCGCACCGTCCAGCACGAAGGCGCGCGTGTTCGCGAGCGGCCGGCCCACCAGCGGCACCACGGTTTCCGCCGCTTCGACCCACAGCGTGTCCACGCTGGCCTCGGTCGGGCCGTACAGGTTGACGCACCGGGTGCCTTCGGCGGCCCGCGCCCGCTCCCACAGTGCCGTACCCGCGGCCTCGCCACCGAGCAGCAGCACCTTGGGACGGTGCACCGGGTCCTCCAGCAGGCCTTCCTCGACCAGCTGCTCGGCGTAGCTGGGGGTGACATCCAGGACCTCGATGCCGTTCTCCGCGATGTGCCGCACCAGCAGGGACGCGTCACGGCGCAGGTCGTCCGGGATCACGTGGAGCTCGTGACCGGCCGCCATCCACAGCAGCCCTTCCCACGAGGTGTCGAAGGACAGCGACGCCGTCAGCGCCACCCGCATACGCCGCCCGGCACGGGCGATCACACCCGCACGGTGGAATCCCGACAGGTTGCTCAGGCCCTCGTGCGGGATGACCACGCCCTTCGGACGGCCCGTCGAACCGGAGGTGTAGATCACGTATGCCGGGTGCCCGGGCAGGGACGCCGCCCACTCGCCCTCACCGCGCGGGTCCACCGGCAGGGCGGCAAGCGCCTGCTCGACTTCGGGTGCGTCCAGGGGCACCAGCCGGGCATCGCAGGACGACACCAGCTCCACCGTCGTCCCCTCGCACAGGACCACCACCGGCCGGGCGTCCTCCAGCATGTACGCGACACGGTCCGCCGGATACTCCGGATCCACCGGCATGTACGCCCCGCCGGCCTTCAGCACGGCCAGCAGTGCGACCACCACGCCGACCCCGCGCTCCATCGCTACGGCCACCACCGACTCCGGACCCACGCCCAGAGCCACCAGATGCCGGGCGAGCCTGTTCGCCCGCCCCTCCAGCTCCACGAACGACAGCTCCCCGTCCGCGGCTACAACAGCCCTCGCATCCGGAGTCAGTACCGCCTGGGCCGCGAACTGATCCGCGTACGTCGCAGTCCCGAAATCCGCCGCCGTGTCGTTCCACGCGGCCAGAACACGATGCCGCTCGTCCGCGTCCAACACGTCCACGGCGCCCAGCGGCACGTCCTCGCCGCCGTCCAGCGCCCGCTCCAACGCCGCCACCAGATTCCCGGTCGCGGTACTGAGCAGCAGACCCACAGCCCGCGGATCGATCGGCGCGACCGCGTCCACGGCCAGCCCCAGGTCCGTGCCGTCGTCGTCGACCGAGACCGACAACGGGAAGTTGTCGCGCTCCTGGCCGAACAGTGGCCTGATGCCGCCCGGCTCGGCGCCCGCGGCCCGCTCCGCGCCCGGCTCGGCGGTTCGGGCAAGGTTGTGCCGGTAGTTGAGCATCGAGGTGAACAGAGGTGTGCTGCCGGCCACTCCGCTGGCCTGCTGCGCCACCGCGAGCGGGGCGTGCTCGTGCTCCAACAGGTCTGCCAGCTGGTCACGCATGGCAGAAATCGCCTCCCGCGCACCGAGCACCCCGGTACGCACACGTACCGGCAGGGTGTTGATGAAGGGGCCCGGTACCCGGTGCGACCCTGCGCCGGCGTTCATCCGGCCGAACAGCACCGTGCCGAACACGACATCATCCCGGCCGCTCACGGCGGCCAGCAGCCGCGACCACGCCACATGCATCACAGTGGCCGGACTGGCTCCCAGCCGCCGTGCCACATCGCGCAGCCTCCCACTCACCTCGGCGGAGATCGGCGTGAAGACCCGACGCGAGTCTGCGCCGTTACCCCGCACATCGACCAGCCCGAACGGCGCCGTCGGCTCGGTCACATCACCCAGCAGCCCGGCGAAGTACCGCTCGTGCTCGGCACGTGCCGCCCCGCCCCGGGCCTGCGCCACGAAGTCGCGGAACGGCAGCGGGTCCGGCAACGTGTCGCCGCGCCCGGAGAGGAAGGCGTCGACCTCCTCGAAGACGATTTCCAGTGCGGTGTGGTCCTGCACCATGTGGTGCACCATCACCAGGGCCAGCCACTGATCACCCCCGGGGGCCGGCGCCGCCAGCATCCGGATCAGCGGGGCCTGCACGATGTCCATCGACAGGCCGCCGGCTGCGACCAGTTGCCGGACCGGGTCCGCGTCCTGTGGGTCCAGTGCCACTTCGGTCACCGGGAGGACCGCGTGGCGCCACACCACCTGGACCGGCTCCCGCAGCCCCTCCCACACGATGGAGGTGCGGAAGATGTCGTGCCGGTCGATGACCTGCTGCAAGGCTGCGGTGAATCCGTCGAGCCGCTCACGCGAGTCGAACTCCAGCACCGTCGGCAGGACGTAGGCGTCCTCACCGCCATCGGCCAGGAGGTGGTGGAACAGCAGACCCTCCTGGAGAGGAGCCAGGGGATAGATATCCGCGATGTCGGCTGCCCCGCCCTCGACGGTGGCAACGATCCGCTCGATCTCACCCGAGTCCAGATCCACCAGCGGGAGCATCCCCGGCGTGATCTCCACCGCATCCGCGGGGATCAGGTTCGGCGGGACCTCCACCCGTACCGGCCCCGCCGCCGTCGCGAGACCTGCCACCGTCGGGGACTGGAACAGCGCCCGCACCGACACCGACACCCCACGCAGACGCAACTGCTCCACGAGCTGAATCGCCATCAGCGAGTGGCCGCCGAGGGCGAAGAAGTCGTCATCGACACCCACGCTGTCGAGACCGAGAACCTGCGCAAAGACCGCACACAACACCTCTTCGCGTGCATTGGCCGGCCCACGACCGGACCCGGCGGTGTACTCCGGGACGGGCAGCGCCTTGCGGTCGAGCTTGCCGTTCACCGTCACCGGCAGAACATCCAGCACCACGACAGCCGAAGG
>NZ_JBEXPB010000103.1:0-5003 GCF_040611795.1 Streptomyces sp. NPDC006529
GGATCCACACCGGCCACATCCACCGCGGCCAACCGCTCCGCCTGCGCCCGCAACGCACCCGCACTCTTACCCGACAACACCCACGGCACCACCGGGAGATTCGAACGCTCACCCTCCCCCGCCACACCCTCACCCTCGAGGACCGGAGCCTGCTCCACGATCACATGCGCATTCGTCCCACTGAAACCGAACGACGACACACCCGCACGCCGAGGACGGTTCGTCTCGGGCCAGGCGGTCCGCTCCGTGAGCAGTGCCACCGCGCCCGACTCCCAGTCCACATGGGGCGACGGGTCGTCCACGTGCAGGGTCTGCGGGACCACGCCCCGCTGCATGGCAAGCACCATCTTGATCACACCGGCCACACCGGCCGCGGCCTGGGTGTGCCCGATGTTCGACTTGACCGAGCCGAGCAGCAGCGGCCGGTCCTCCGGGCGGTCCTGGCCGTAGGTGGCCAGCAGCGCCTGCGCCTCGATCGGGTCACCCAGCGACGTACCCGTCCCGTGCGCCTCCACCACGTCGACCTGGTCCGCGGAGAGCCTGGCGTTGGCCAGGGCCTGGCGGATGACGCGCTGCTGGGCAGGTCCGTTCGGGGCGGTGAGGCCGTTGCTCGCGCCGTCCTGGTTGACGGCCGAGCCCCGGACGACGGCCAGGACCGGGTGCCCGTTGCGGCGGGCGTCGGAGAGCCGCTCCAGCAGCAGGATGCCGACCCCCTCGGCCGGGCCGAATCCGTCGGCTCCTGCCGCGAAGGCCTTGCAACGGCCGTCCCGGGACAGTCCGCGCTGCTTGGTGAACTCCACGAAGAGCCCGGGGGTGGACATCACGTGCACACCGCCCGCGACGGCGAGCGAACACTCCCCGGCGCGCAGTGCCTGCACGGCGAGGTGCAGGGCGACGAGGGAGGCGGAGCAGGCGGTGTCGACGGTGACCGCCGGCCCCTCCAGGCCGAAGGTGTACGAGATGCGACCGGACAAAACGCTGGAAGCGTTGCCGGTGCCGAGGTGGCCGGCGTAGTCCTCGGGCGCCTCCAGCAGCGGGGTGAGGTAGTCGGATCCGTTCATGCCGACGAAGACGCCGGACTGGCTGCCGCGCAGGCCGTGCGGGTCGATCCCGGCGCGCTCGAAGGCTTCCCACGTGGTCTCCAGCAACAGGCGCTGCTGCGGGTCCATGGCCATGGCCTCGCGCGGAGAGATCCCGAAGAAGTCGGCGTCGAAGGCGGAGGCGCCCGTCAGGAAGCCGCCCTCGCGCGTGTGCGAGGTGCCCTGCTCGTCCGGGTCGTCGGAGAAGAGGTGGTCAAGGTCCCAGCCCCGGTCCGTGGGGAACGCGGTGAGGGCGTCGCCGCCGCAGGACAGAAGCTCCCAGAGTTCCTCGGGGGTGCCGACACCTCCTGGGAAGCGGCAGCTCATGGCCGTGATGGCAATCGGCTCGTGGGACTGGCTCTCGATGTCGCGCAGACGTCCGTACGCCTCGTCGAGATCCGTCGTGACCTTCTTGAGGTATTCGCGGAGCTTTGCTTCGTTCGCCACTGGCGCTTCACCTATTCGCGTGGTCGAGACCGTGGAGGGACTCAAGGGACTTCAAGGAGTTCGGGGCGGAGCATGCGGTGCAGGTCATTCGGGACGGATCAGGGGAGCCCGAGGATATTTGAGGAATTCCGGCGAGCCGGAGACCGTACCGCCGGAACAGGGGTCCCGGCGGTACGGCCTGGGGGCGGCTGGGGTTCAGCTCTGTCCGAACTTCTTGTCGATGAGCGCGAAGAGTTCGTCGTCGCTCGCGTCCTCGATCTCACCGGCCGTGTTCTCGTCCGTCGAGCGGGCGTCGTTCCACTGGGCGAGCAGGGTCTGGAGGCGTACCGCGACGCGTGCGTGGGCCGCGTCGTCGTCGGCCGCGGCGGCCAGTTCCGCCGGGTCCAGCGAGGAGAACACGCTCTCCAGCCGGTCGATTTCCTCCAGTACGGACACGGTCCGTCCTGCGGAGCCGTCCGGTGCGACCTCGCTCAGCAGGTGCCGGGCGAGGGCGGCCGTGGTCGGGTGGTCGTAGATCAGCGTCGCGGGCAGCCGGAGCCCGGCTGCCGCGCCGAGCCGGTTGCGCAGCTCGACCGCGGTGAGCGAGTCGAAGCCCAGGTCCTTGAAGGCCTGCTCCTCTCCGACGTGTTCCACCGACCGGTATCCGAGGACACCGGCCACCTGGCCGCGGACGAGGTCCCGTACGGTCCGCTCCTGCTCGGCGGCCGACAGCTCGGCCAACCGCTGGGCCAGGGTCTCCCCCGCCGCCGCGGTGGAGCCGGGCGCCGCCGTCTCCGCCGCCGTGGTGCCCGGAGCCCCGGCCTGGCCGACCGCCCGGCGCGGCCGCGCCGGGGTGCGGACCAGGCCGCGGAAGACGGGGAGGATCCCTCCGTCCGCCGCCCGCGCCCGCAGGGTCGGGAGGTCGACCGCGACCGGCAGCAGGACCGGCTCGTCCTGGACCGAGAGGGCCAGATCGAACAGCGCCAGGCCGTCCTGCGCCGACAGTGGTGCGACGCCGCCGCGGGCGGCCCGTTCGCGCTCCGCGCCGGTGAGGCGGCCCGCCATGCCGCGTTCCTCTGCCCACATGCCCCAGGCCAGGGAGAGCGCGGTGAGACCGCGGGCCCGCCGGTGCTGCGCGAGGGCGTCGAGGAAGACGTTCGCCGCGCCGTAGTTGGCCTGACCGGCGCCACCGAGGGTGCCGGCGGCCGCGGAGAACATGACGAACGCCGACAGGTCGAGGTCCCTGGTCAGTTCGTGCAGGTGGAGGGCGCCGTCGACCTTCGGCCGCAGGACCCGGTCAACGCGCTCCGGGGTGAGCAGGTCCACGACGCCGTCGTCGAGGACCGCTGCCGTGTGGACGACCGCCGTCAGCGGGCGCTCGGCCGGTACGGACGCCAGGACCGCGGCCAGCGCGTCCCGGTCGGCCACGTCGCACGCCGCCCAGGTGACCTCTGCCCCCGACTGCACCAACTGCGCGGTGAGTTCGGCCGCGGACTCGGTGCCGCCGCCCGCACGGCCGGTGAGCAGGAGGTGCCGCACCCCGTGTTCGGCGACCAGGTGCCGGGCCAGGAGACCCGCCAGGCCGCCACCGGCTCCGGTGATCAGTACGGTGCCGTCGGTGTCGAGCCGGGCCGCTCCGGCCGGGGCCGGGTCGGCCTCCATCCGGGCGAGGCGCGGCGCGTACAGCACCCCGCCGCGCACGGCCAGTTCGGGCTCATCGGAGCAGAGGGCGCCCGCCAGGACCCGGCCGGAGGGGTCGGCGTCGTCGAGGTCGACGAGCACGAACCGGTCGGGGTGCTCGGTCTGCGCGGAGCGCAGCAGCCCCCACACCGGGGTGCTTGCCAGGTCCCCCGGTTCGGGATCCGCGTGGGCGGCCACCGCACCGCGGGTGACGACGGCGAGCCGCGCACCGGCGAAGCGACCGTTGTCCAGCCAGCCCTGCACCAGCGCGAGCGCACGGTGCGTCATGTCTTTCACCGCACGGGCAAGGTCGGCGGTGGCCTCCCCGCCCCCGGTCGACTTCCCGCCCCCGGTGGGTGTCAGGAGCGGTACGACCACGGTGTCGGGCAGTGGCTGCCGGCCGGCGCCGACGGCCGCGTCCAGGGCGGCGAGGTCGTCGTACGCAGTGAGGGGAGCACCGGCGGTGAGGGCGGTGGTGATGCTGCCGGTGGTGTCGCCGACGACCACCAGGTCCGCGGCCGCGGAGCGGGCGGGGACCGGCGTGCGCACCCAGTCCAGGCGGAACAGCGAGTCGTGGACGCCATCGGCCGCGGGGACCGCGGCGAACCGATCGATGTCCAGCTCCCGCATCACAAGGGCGCCGATGGAGGCGAGGGGCGCGCCCTGCCCGTCGGCCAGGGCGACGGACACGGTGTCCGCACCGGCGGTCGTGATCCGCAGGCGCAGCGCGTCCGCTCCGGTCGCGTGCAGCCGGATCCCGCGCCAGGCGGCCGGCTCCCGGCCGACCGTGCCGGTGGCGCCCAGCGCCTGTCCGACGGCGTCGAGCAGCGCGGGATGCAGGGCGAACCCATTCGCCGCGGCGCCGAGTTCGTCCGCGAGGCGGGCCTGCGCGAAGACCTCGTCGCCGCGCACCCAGACCCCGTCCAAGACCTTGAGCGCCGGGCCGTGGTAGAGCCCGGCGGCCATGAGCCGGTCGTACACCTCCTCGGTGGCGACCTCCTCGGCCCCGACGGGCGGCCATGCGGTGCCGCTCTCGGCGAAGCCACCGAAATCGGCAGAGTCGGTGGTCACGCCCATTGCGTCGTGCTCGCCGTCGGCCAGGAATCCGGTGGCGTGCCGGGACCAGGCGCCCGCGTCCGGGGCATCCGTGCCGGGCTGCTCCGAGCGGCTGTGCACCTGCACCGTGCGGCGGCCTTCGCCGTCCGCTCCGCCGACGGTGACCCGCAGTTGGACGGCCCCGGTCTCGGGGAGCACCAGGGGCGCCTCGGCCATCAGCTCGGCGATCCGGTCGCAGCCGGCCGCCTCCGCGGCCCGCAGGGCGAGTTCGACGAGGGCCCCGCCGGGCACGACCACGGAGTCGGCCACGACGTGCTCGGCCAGCCACGGGTGCGTACGGCGGGACAGCCGGCCGGTGAACAGGAACCCGCCCGTGTCCGGCAGTTCGACCGCCGCTCCGAGCAACGGGTGCCCGGCCGGCTGGATCCCGAGGGAGGCGGCGTCCTCCAGCGGGGCGAAGGCATCGACCCAGTAGCGCTCGCGCTGGAACGCGTACGTGGGCAGGTCGACGCGCTGGGCGCCGGTCTCCGCGTAGGGGGCAGCCCAGTCGACGGTGACACCCCGGACGTGGACCCGGCCGAGGGCGGCGAGCAACGCCTGCGCCTCGGGGCGGCCCGCGCGCAGGGCGGGGACGAAAACAGTGTCCTCGGCGGTGGTGCAGTCCTGTCCGAGGGCGGACAGGACACCGTCGGGGCCGAGTTCGACGTACGTCGTCACGCCCGCGGCCTCCAGGGCGCCGATCCCGTCGGCGAAGCGCACGGC
>NZ_JBEXPB010000104.1:0-4711 GCF_040611795.1 Streptomyces sp. NPDC006529
TGTCGAACCTGTCCGGCGCGCGCGTCACCGACGAGATGGGCTCGGCCGACTTCTGGGTCCGCCACGTCCGCGACACCGTCCGCTTCGCCGACGGCATCCGCGCGCTGGAGGCCGCGGGCGTGACGACGTACCTCGAACTCGGGCCCGGCGCCGTCCTGTCGGCCCTCGCCCAGGACTGCGTCACCACGGACGGCGCCGCCTTCGTCCCCGCCCTGCGCGACGCGCGCCCCGAGCCCGAGACGGCCCTCGCCGCCCTCGCCCGGGCCCACGCCCGCGGCGCAGCAGTGGACTGGAGCGCGTACTACGCGGGCACCGGCGCCCGCCGCGTCGACCTGCCCACCTACGCCTTCCAGCACGAGCGCTACTGGCTGGAGCCCGGCGCCGCGGCCGGTGACCTCGGCGTCGCCGGACTCGACCCCGCGGGCCACCCGTTGCTCGGCGCCGCGGTCACCCTCGCCGGGTCCGGCCACGTCCTGTGCACCGGCCGGCTCTCGGTGCGCACCCAGCCCTGGCTAGCCGAGCACACCCTGACCGGTACGGCCGTCCTGGCCGGCGCCGCCTTCGTGGAGCTCGCCGTCCGTGCGGGCGACCGGGCCGGCTGCGGGGACATCGAGGAACTGACGCTCGACGCCCCGCTCACGCTGCCCGCCGACGGTGGCGTACGGATCCAGGTTCTGGTGGAGGAGCCGGACGCGGGGGGCCGCCGCGCCTTCACCGTCTCCGCCCGCCCCGACGACGACGCCGCCGAGGACGGTACGTGGACCGCCCACGCCCGCGGTGTCCTGCGCCCCGGCGCCCCCGCCCCGCAGACAGCCCCCGCCGACCTGGCCCAGTGGCCGCCCGCCGGGGCCGAAACCGTCGACCTCGGCCACCTCTACGGTGGGGACGAAACCGGGGACGCAACCGGAGACGCGGCCGGCCGGGCTCCCGGGCCGCAGCGCGGCCCGCTCTTCCGGGCCGTGGAGGCCGCCTGGCACCACGACGGCACCTACTACGCCCAGGTGCGCCTCCCCGAGGGCGCCCCGCAGGGGGACGCCTTCGGCCTGCACCCGGTGCTGCTGGACGCCGCCGCGTACGCCGCGGACCTCCTGACCGGCCCGGACGCCGGTACCCCGGCGGCGGGTACCGCCCCCGGCAGCGTCTGGTCGGACGTGGCCCTGCACGCCGTCGGCGCCGGAGCCCTGCGCGTCCGCATCCGGCCCGCCGCCGACGGCACCGCCGCCTTGGACCTCGCCGACGACCTCGGCGACCCCGTGGCGACCGTCGGCCGTCTGGCGTCCCGACCGTTCGCCGCCGGGAACCACGTCGTCGCGCGACCGGCGCCACTGCCGGCCTCGGTGCGCGAAGCACTGTTCCAGCTCGACTGGGTGCCGCTACCGGCCCGGGCGGACACCACCGTCGGCACCGTCGGCGCGACCGCGCCCGCCGGGGACTGGGCCGTGCTGGGCGACGCCGGGTACGGAGCCGCCACCCGTCACGCCGACCTGGCGGCCCTGGCCGCAGCGGCCGAGGCCGGGACGCCCGTCCCCGCGTACGTCCTGGCCCCCTTCCCGCGACAGGCGACCGGAACCACCGCGCAGACCCTGACCGAAGCCGTGCACCGTGCCCTCGGCCTGGTGCACGCCTGGCTCGCCGACGAGCGGTTCGCCGCCTCCCGCCTGGTCGTCCTGACCAGCGGCGCCGTCGCCGGGCCCGCCGAGGACCTCGCCGACCTGCCGCACGCCGCCGTCCGCGGCCTGGTGCGCAGCGCCGAGACCGAGAATCCCGGCCGGTTCGTCCTGGCCGACAGCGACGACCTGACCGGCGCCGACGCGGCCGTCCTCGCCACCGCCCTCGCCACTGCCTCCGAGGAGCCGGAGCTTCTGCTGCGCCAGGGTGTCGTCCACGTGGCCCGGCTGCGCCGGACCCGCGCGGACCGCCCGGCCACTGCCGGCGCAGGCGTCGCCGTCGACCCGCGGGGCACCGCGCTGATCACCGGCGGCTCCGGCACCCTCGCCGGCATCGCCGCCCGCCACTTGGTCACCACCCACGGCGTCCGCCACCTGCTGCTCCTCAGCCGCCGCGGCGCCGACGCGCCCGGCGCCGCCGAACGCGCAGCGGAACTGCGCGCGCTGGGCGCCGAGGTCACCTGGGCCGCCTGCGACGCCGCCGACCGCGACGCCCTGGCCGCCGCCCTCGCGACGGTCCCCGCCGAGCACCCCCTGACCACCGTGGTCCACACGGCGGGCGTCCTCGACGACGGGATCCTCGCCTCCCTCACCCCCGACCGCCTCGACACCGTGCTGCGGCCCAAGGCCCTCGCCGCGCTGCACCTGCACGAGCTGACCCGTGACCTGCCGGTCACCGCCTTCGTCCTGTACTCCGCCCTCGCCGGCGTCCTCGGCAGCGCGGGCCAGGCCAACTACGCCTGCGCCAACGCCCTCCTGGACGCCCTGGCCCAGCACCGCCACCACCAGGGCCTGCCCGCCACATCCCTCGCCTGGGGCCTGTGGGCCGACGCCAGCGCCATGACCGCGGGCCTCGACGAGACCCAGCTGCGCCGCATGGAACAGCTCGGCATGGGCGCCCTCACCGCCGCCGACGGCATGGCCCTCCTCGACGCCGCGCTCGCCTGCGGCCGCCCCGCGCTCGTCCCCGCCCGCCTGAACCCGGCCGCGCTGCGCGACGCCGCGGCGCCCGGTCCGGTCGCCCCCGTCTTCCGGGAGCTCCTCGGACCGGCAGGCCGCCGGTCCGCAGGCACCCGTACCGATGGGGGCACCCCGCTCGCCGAGCGCCTCACCTCACTCACCCGGGCCGAACAGGACCGGTACCTGCTCGACCTGGTCCGGGCCCAGGTCGCCGCCGTACTGGGGCACGCCTCGGCCGAACAGGTCGAGCCCGCCAAGGCGTTCAAGGACCTGGGCTTCGACTCGCTGACCGCCGTCGACCTGCGCAACCGCCTCGGCGCGGCCACCGGGCTGCGCCTGGCCAGCACGCTCGTCTTCGATCACCCCACGCCCACGGCGCTCGCCCGGCAGCTGCACGGCGAACTCCTCGGTGCCGTGCCCGTTGCCCCGGCGCCCGCCGCCACCGCCAACGGTGACGACGAACCCATCGCCATCGTCGCCATGAGCTGCCGTTACCCCGGCGGCGTCCGCAGCCCCGAGGAGCTGTGGACGCTCGTCGAGTCCGGCGGCGACGCCATCGCCGGACTCCCCGGCAACCGTGGCTGGGACGTCGCCGAACTGTCCGCGGCGGCGGACGGCCACGGCCGGGACTTCGCTGGCGGGTTCGTCCACGAGGCCGACTCCTTCGACGCCGATTTCTTCGGGATCTCGCCGCGTGAGGCGCTCGCGATGGACCCGCAGCAGCGCCTGTTGCTGGAGACCTCCTGGGAGGCCGTCGAGCGCGCGGGCATCGACCCGACGTCCCTGCGCGGCAGCGCCGCCGGCGTCTTCGTCGGCGCCTCCTACACCGGCTACGACGCCCTGCTGGAGCGGTCCGCCGACGCGGAGGGCGTCCTCGGCCACGTGATGACCGGCAACGCGGGCAGCGTCATGTCCGGCCGGGTCTCCTACACCCTGGGCCTGGAAGGGCCCGCCGTCACCGTCGACACCGCCTGTTCGTCCTCACTGGTCGCCCTGCACTGGGCCGTCCAGGCCCTGCGGCGCGGAGAGTGCACCCTCGCGCTGGCGGGCGGCGTCACCGTGATGTCCACCCCCGGCACCTTCAGTGAGTTCAGCCACCAGGGCGGCCTCGCCCCCGACGGCCGCTGCAAGGCCTTCGCGGCCGCGGCGGACGGTACGGGCTGGGGTGAGGGCGTCGGCATGCTCCTCGTCGAGCGGCTCTCGGACGCCCGCCGCAACGGCCACCCCGTCCTCGCCGTGGTCCGCGGCTCGGCGATCAACCAGGATGGTGCCTCCAACGGCCTGACCGCACCCAATGGCCCCGCACAGCAGCGCGTGATCCGCGCCGCGCTCGCGAGCGCCGGTCTGTCGGCCGCCGAGGTCGACGCGGTAGAGGCACACGGTACGGGCACCCGGCTCGGCGACCCGATCGAGGCGCAGGCCCTGCTGGCGACCTACGGCCGGGACCGCGCGGAGGGCCGCCCGCTGCTGCTGGGGTCGGTCAAGTCGAACATCGGTCACACGCAGGCCGCGGCCGGTGTCGCGGGCGTCATCAAGATGGTCATGGCCATGCGGCACGGAGTGCTCCCGCAGACCCTCCACGTCGACGAGCCCACCCCGCACGTCGACTGGACGGCGGGCGACATCCGCCTCCTGACCGAGGCCACGGCCTGGCCCGCCGGTGACCGGCCGCGCCGGGCCGCGGTGTCCTCCTTCGGCATCAGCGGCACCAACGCCCACACCATCATCGAACAGGCCCCCGGCACCACGGACCGGCCGCATCCCAGGGCGGCCGCCACCGGCCCCGTGCCCTGCGTCCTGTCCGCCCGGACCCCGCGGGCACTGCGCGACCAGGCCGCCCGGCTGCTCCCCGCGGCTGCCGCCGCGGTCACCGAGGACGGCTCCGGCCTCGTGGACCTGGCCCGCTCCCTGGCCACCGGCCGGGCGGGCCTCGAACACCGCGCGGCGTTCACCGCCACCGACCGCGCCGGTCTGCTCCGCTCTCTCGAAGCCATCGCCGCGGGAGAGGACGCGCCGGGGCTCGCCCGCGGCACGGCCGCCGGCCGCGGGCACCCGTTACTAATAACGGGGCAGGGCAGTCAGCC
>NZ_JBEXPB010000105.1:1506-4343 GCF_040611795.1 Streptomyces sp. NPDC006529
CGGGAATTCTTTTGATCGGTCTGCCGGCCGGTCGGCGAGTCAGAAACCGTTGATGTAGTCGAAGGACATGCGAAAGGTCCGGCGTAGAGGGTAAGACCCCCGTAGACGAAACATCAGCGGCTTGCTTAAGAATCTCCCAAGTAGCACGGGGCCCGAGAAATCCCGTGTGAATCTGGCGGGACCACCCGCTAAGCCTAAATATTCCCTGGTGACCGATAGCGGATAGTACCGTGAGGGAATGGTGAAAAGTACCGCGGGAGCGGAGTGAAATAGTACCTGAAACCGTGTGCCTACAAGCCGTGGGAGCGTCGCGCATTGAGTTTACTCAATGCGTCGTGACTGCGTGCCTTTTGAAGAATGAGCCTGCGAGTTAGCGGTGTGTAGCGAGGTTAACCCGTGTGGGGAAGCCGTAGCGAAAGCGAGTCCGAATAGGGCGATTGAGTTGCACGCTCTAGACCCGAAGCGGAGTGATCTAGCCATGGGCAGGTTGAAGCGGAGGTAAGACTTCGTGGAGGACCGAACCCACCAGGGTTGAAAACCTGGGGGATGACCTGTGGTTAGGGGTGAAAGGCCAATCAAACTCCGTGATAGCTGGTTCTCCCCGAAATGCATTTAGGTGCAGCGTCACGTGTTTCTTGCCGGAGGTAGAGCACTGGATAGGCGATGGGCCCTACCGGGTTACTGACCTTAGCCAAACTCCGAATGCCGGTAAGTGAGAGCGTGGCAGTGAGACTGTGGGGGATAAGCTCCATGGTCGAGAGGGAAACAGCCCAGAGCATCGACTAAGGCCCCTAAGCGTACGCTAAGTGGGAAAGGATGTGGAGTCGCAGAGACAACCAGGAGGTTGGCTTAGAAGCAGCCACCCTTGAAAGAGTGCGTAATAGCTCACTGGTCAAGTGATTCCGCGCCGACAATGTAGCGGGGCTCAAGCGTACCGCCGAAGTCGTGTCATTGCAGCAATAGGGCCAACGCCCGCTGTGATGGGTAGGGGAGCGTCGTGTGCCGGGTGAAGCAGCAGCGGAAGCTAGTTGTGGACGGTTCACGAGTGAGAATGCAGGCATGAGTAGCGATACACACGTGAGAAACGTGTGCGCCGATTGACTAAGGGTTCCTGGGTCAAGCTGATCTGCCCAGGGTAAGTCGGGACCTAAGGCGAGGCCGACAGGCGTAGTCGATGGACAACCGGTTGATATTCCGGTACCCGCTTTGAAACGCCCAATACTGAATCAGGCGATGCTAAGCCCGTGAAGCCGTTCCGGACCCTTCGGGGAAAGGAAAGTGGTGGAGCCGGTGACCCAGACTTGTAGTAGGTAAGCGATGGGGTGACGCAGGAAGGTAGTCCAGCCCGGGCGGTGGTAGTCCCGGGGTAAGGGTGTAGGCCGTGTGATAGGCAAATCCGTCACACATTAAGGCTGAGACCTGATGCCGAGCCGATTGTGGTGAAGTGGATGATCCTATGCTGTCGAGAAAAGCCTCTAGCGAGTTTCATGGCGGCCCGTACCCTAAACCGACTCAGGTAGTCAGGTAGAGAATACCGAGGCGTTCGGGTGAACTATGGTTAAGGAACTCGGCAAAATGCCCCCGTAACTTCGGGAGAAGGGGGGCCATCACTGGTGATCGGACTTTGCTCCGTGAGCTGGGGGTGGCCGCAGAGACCAGCGAGAAGCGACTGTTTACTAAAAACACAGGTCCGTGCGAAGCCGTAAGGCGATGTATACGGACTGACGCCTGCCCGGTGCTGGAACGTTAAGGGGACCGGTTAGTCACATTTCGGTGTGGCGAAGCTGAGAACTTAAGCGCCAGTAAACGGCGGTGGTAACTATAACCATCCTAAGGTAGCGAAATTCCTTGTCGGGTAAGTTCCGACCTGCACGAATGGCGTAACGACTTCTCGACTGTCTCAACCATAGGCCCGGTGAAATTGCACTACGAGTAAAGATGCTCGTTTCGCGCAGCAGGACGGAAAGACCCCGGGACCTTTACTATAGTTTGATATTGGTGTTCGGTTCGGCTTGTGTAGGATAGGTGGGAGACTTTGAAGCAGCCACGCCAGTGGTTGTGGAGTCGCCGTTGAAATACCACTCTGGTCGTGCTGGATGTCTAACCTCGGTCCGTGATCCGGATCAGGGACAGTGTCTGATGGGTAGTTTAACTGGGGCGGTTGCCTCCTAAAGAGTAACGGAGGCGCCCAAAGGTTCCCTCAGCCTGGTTGGCAATCAGGTGTTGAGTGTAAGTGCACAAGGGAGCTTGACTGTGAGACCGACGGGTCGAGCAGGGACGAAAGTCGGGACTAGTGATCCGGCAGTGGCTTGTGGAAGCGCTGTCGCTCAACGGATAAAAGGTACCCCGGGGATAACAGGCTGATCTTCCCCAAGAGTCCATATCGACGGGATGGTTTGGCACCTCGATGTCGGCTCGTCGCATCCTGGGGCTGGAGTCGGTCCCAAGGGTTGGGCTGTTCGCCCATTAAAGCGGTACGCGAGCTGGGTTTAGAACGTCGTGAGACAGTTCGGTCCCTATCCGCTGTGCGCGTAGGAATATTGAGAAGGGCTGTCCCTAGTACGAGAGGACCGGGACGGACGAACCTCTGGTGTGCCAGTTGTCCTGCCAAGGGCATGGCTGGTTGGCTACGTTCGGGAGGGATAACCGCTGAAAGCATCTAAGCGGGAAGCCTGCTTCAAGATGAGTATTCCCACCTCCTTGAGAGGGTAAGGCTCCCAGTAGACGACTGGGTTGATAGGCCAGATGTGGAAGCCCGGTAACGGGTGGAGCTGACTGGTACTAATAGGCCGAGGGCTTGTCCTCAGTTGCTCGCGTCCACTGTGTTAGTTCTGAAG
>NZ_JBEXPB010000106.1:0-4313 GCF_040611795.1 Streptomyces sp. NPDC006529
GCGTCGGTGGTCGTGTCGGGTGACGAGGGGGCCGCTGAGGCCGTCGCCGGGGCCTTCGCGGCCCGGGGCCGCAAGACCAAGCGCCTCACCGTCAGCCACGCCTTCCACTCCCCACACATGGACGGCATGCTCGACGCCTTCCGCAAGGTCGCCGAGGACCTCACCTACGACACCCCCCGCATCCCGGTCGTCTCGAACCTGACCGGTGCGCTGGTCTCCGACGAGATGGGCTCGGCCGACTTCTGGGTCCGCCACGTCCGCGAAACCGTCCGCTTCCTCGACGGCATCCGCTGGCTGGAGAGCCGAGGCGTCACCGCCTACGTCGAACTCGGCCCCGACGGCGTACTGTCCGCCCTCGGCCAGGACTGCCAGAGCGCCACCGGCCCCCGCGCCGCCGCCTTCCTGCCCGCGCTGCGCACCGGCCGCCCCGAGGACCGCACGCTGACCGCCGCCGTCGCCGGTGCCCACGTCCGTGGTCTTTCCCCGGACTGGGCCACCCGCTTCGCCGCCACCGGCACCGCCCACGTCGAGCTGCCGACGTACGCCTTCCAGCGCGACCTGTACTGGCCCCGTGACCCCTTCACCGACCTCGCCGGACCGGCCGACGATCGCGCACTCGGCCTGACCGACGCCAAGTTCTGGGAAGTCGTCGACAGCGAGGACCTGGCCGCCTTCGCCGACACCCTCGGCGTCGACGGCGACGAACCCCTCAGCGGCGTCCTGCCCGCCCTGTCGGCATGGCACCGCCGCCACCGCGACCGCGACACCGTTACCGGCTGGCGCTACCGCGTCACCTGGACACCGCTCACCGACGCCGCGCCTGCACCCCTCGCCGGGCACTGGCTCCTCGCGGTGCCCGCCGGGCACACGGACGCCCCCTGGGCCCTGGCCGCCACCAGCGCCCTGACCGCCCGCGGGGTCACCGTCATCCCCTTCACCGTCGATGCGACCACCGACGACCGGGCCACCCTGGTCCGGCACCTCACCACAGCCCTGGCGGCGCCCGACGCGCCCGCCGGGGTGCTGTCGCTGCTCGCACTCGACGAGCACCCGCACCCGCAGGACGTGGCGCTGCCCGCCGGGCTCGCCGCCACCCTCGCGCTCGTCCAGGCCCTGGGTGACGCGGGAGTGGACGCCCCGCTCTGGGCCGCCACCCAGGGCGCGGTCTCCACCGGCCGCTCCGACCGGCTCACCAGCACCGCCCAGGCCGCCCTCTGGGGCTTCGGCCGGACCGCCGCCCTCGAACTGCCCGCCCGCTGGGGCGGCCTGGTCGACCTGCCCCCGGCCCCCGACGAGCGCGCCACCGGCCGCCTCGCCGACGTCCTGGGCGGACTCGGCACCGAGGACCACGTCGCCGTACGCTCCACCGGCGTCTTCGCCCGCCGCCTGGCCCGAGCCCCTCAGGACCGCAGCCCCGCCGCCCCGTGGACCGCCTCCGGCACCGTCCTCGTCACCGGCGGCACAGGAGCCCTCGGCGGGCACGTGGCCCGCTGGCTCGTCCGCTCCGGCGCCGCACACCTGCTGCTGGTCAGCAGGCGCGGCCCCGACGCCGAGGGCGCCGCCGAACTCGTGGCGGAACTGCGCGAGATGGGTGCCGAGGTCACCCTCGCCGCCTGCGACGTCTCCGACCGCGACGCCGTGACCCGCCTCCTCGCCACCGTGCCCGCCGAACTGCCACTGACCACCGTCGTCCACGCCGCCGGTGTCCTCGACGACGGTGTCCTCGACGCCCAGACCCCACAGCGACTGGCGGGTGTCCTGCGGCCCAAGGCCCACGCGGCCCAGGTCCTGCACGAGCTGACCCGCGACCTGGACCTGACCGCCTTCGTGCTGTTCTCCTCCGTCGCCGCCGTCTTCGGCGCCGCCGGGCAGGCCAACTACGCCGCCGCGAACGCCTACCTGGACGCCCTCGCCGAGCAGCGCCGCGCCGACGGCCTGCCCGCCACCGTGATCTCCTGGGGCGCCTGGGCCGACGGCGGCATGGCCACCGACGAACTCGTCGCCGACCGCCTGCGCTCCGCCGGGCTGCCGGCCCTCGCCCCGGAACTCGCCCTGTCCGCGCTGCATACGGCGCTCGCCCTCGACGAGACCTCCTCCGTCGTCGCCGACATCGACTGGGCCCGCCTCGCGCCCGGCCTCACCGCCGTCCGCTCCTGCCCGCTGATCGCGGCACTGCCCGAAGCCGTCCAGGCCCTCGCCGCCGGACAGACGGCCGACACCCCGGCCGAGGCCGCCGACAGCCTCGCCCGGCGGCTCGCCCGGGCACCGGGCGGCGAACGCGACGCCCTCGCCCTGGAGTTCGTCCGTACGCAGATCGCCGCCGTCCTCGGCTACCCCGGTCCGCAATCCGTCGACCCGTCCACGGCCTTCCGGGACCTCGGCTTCGACTCCCTGACCGCGGTGGAGATCCGCAACCTCCTCACCGCCCGGACCGGGCTGCGCCTGCCCGCCACCCTGATCTTCGACTACCCCAACTCCGTGGCCCTGGCCGCCTTCCTCCTGGGCGAACTCCTCGGCTCGCACCCCGCCGACGCGGCCGGTGCCACCACGACCGGGACGGGCAGCGGGACCGACGACGACCCCATCGCGATCGTCGCGATGAGCTGCCGCTTCCCCGGCGGCGTCCGCACCCCCGAGGAACTGTGGGAGCTGCTCGCGGACGGGCGCGACGCCATTTCCGGCTTCCCCACCGACCGCGGCTGGGACCTCGACGGTCTGTACGACCCGGAGTCCCTCACGGAGAACACCACCTACGTCCGCGAGGGAGGGTTCCTCGCCGACGCGGCCACCTTCGACCCCGCGTTCTTCGGGATCTCCCCGCGCGAGGCCCTCGCGATGGACCCGCAGCAGCGTCTGCTGCTGGAGACCTCCTGGGAGGCCTTCGAACGGGCCGGCATAGACCCCGCAACCGTGCAGGGCGAGCGCATCGGCGTCTTCACCGGCACCAACGGCCAGGACTACCTCGACGTCATCCTCGCCGCCCCCGACGGCACCGAGGGATTCCTCGGCACCGGCAACGCGGCGAGCGTCGTCTCCGGCCGCGTCAGCTACGTCCTCGGCCTCGAAGGCCCCGCGGTCACCGTCGACACGGCCTGCTCCTCGTCGCTCGTCGCCCTGCACTGGGCCATCCAGGCCCTGCGGGCCGGTGAGTGCACGATGGCCCTGGCCGGTGGTGTGACCGTCATGTCCACCCCCGCCTCCTTCATCGACTTCAGCCGCCAGCGCGGCCTCGCCGAGGACGGCCGGATCAAGGCCTTCGCGGCCGCCGCCGACGGCACCGGCTGGGGAGAGGGCCTCGGCATGCTCCTCGTCGAACGGCTCTCCGACGCCCGCCGCCACGGTCACCCCGTCCTCGCACTGGTCCGCGGCTCCGCCGTCAACCAGGACGGTGCCTCCAACGGGCTGACCGCTCCCAACGGGCCCTCCCAGCAGCGCGTCATCCGCCAGGCCCTGGCGAGCGCCGGGCTGGCCGCCGCCGATGTGGACGCCGTCGAGGCCCACGGCACCGGCACGAACCTCGGCGACCCGATCGAAGCCCAGGCGCTGCTGGCCACGTACGGCCAGGGCCGCCCGGAGGGCCGGCCGCTGTGGCTCGGCTCCATCAAGTCGAACCTCGGCCACACCCAGGCGGCCGCCGGAGTCGCGGGCGTCATCAAGATGGTCCTGGCCATGCAGCACGGGATCCTGCCCCCGACGCTGCACGTCGACGAAGCGACCCCGCACGTCGACTGGACCGCCGGTGACGTCGCGCTGCTCACCGGTGCCGTCGCCTGGCCGGAGACCGGCCGGCCGCGCCGCGCGGGCGTCTCCTCCTTCGGCATCAGCGGCACCAACGCCCACACCATCATCGAGCAGGCCCCCGAGCACGCTGCCCCGGCCCTCGCCCCGGCCGCGCCGGAGCCCGAGTCGGCGCCGGACGCCCCCATGCCGTGGCTGCTGTCCGGCAAGAGCCACGACGCCCTGCGCGACCAGGCCCGCCGCCTGCACGACCACGTCGTCCGCCACCCGGCGGTGAGCGCCGCCGACTTCGGCTTCTCCCTGGCCGCGGGCCGCTCCGCCTTCAAGCACCGTGCGGCCGTGGTGGCCGCGGACCGCGCCGGGCTCCTCTCGGCCCTGGAGGCACTGGCGGAGAACGGCTCGGCCGCCGCACTCGTGACGGGCTCCCCGGCGGGAGGCAGGACCGCGTTCCTGTTCACCGGGCAGGGCAGTCAGCGGTTGGGGATGGGGCGTGAGTTGTACGACGCCTACCCGGTGTTCGCGGACGCGCTGGACGCGGTGTGCGCGCGCATGGACGGCTCGCTCGAACTTCCGTT
>NZ_JBEXPB010000107.1:0-4180 GCF_040611795.1 Streptomyces sp. NPDC006529
TCCAGAGCCGCCACCCGACCCAAACCCCACACCTGCGCCTGAACAGCAGACACAAGCTTGTCCGAACGGCCCACACTCACCGCACCACGCGTCAGACACCACAACCGCGCCCCCACCCCAGCATCACCCAACGCCTGCACCAAAGCAGCGGTAGCAACAAGCCCACCCACCTCATCCAGCGCCAGCAACGACACCACACCAACCACAGACCCCACACCAGCGTCAGCCAGCAGTTCAACCAGCCCAGCACGGTCCGTACCCGGCTCCACCACAACCCGACGCACCCCAGCACCCAGCGCAGCGACCACCGCAGTGTCATCCACACCACCAGCCGGCACCACAACCAGCCACTCACCCGACAGCACACCAGCAGACACAGCCGCCAGCGGCTTCCACGACACCCGGTAACGCCAGCCGTCGACCTGCGACTGCTGCTCCGCCTGGCGGCGCCATGCGGACAGTGCCGGGGCGAGTTCGCCGAAGCCGGCGTCGTCGCCCACCTCCAGTTCGGACATCAGGGCGGCGAGGTCGCCGCGCTCCACCGCGTCCCAGAACCGGGCGTCGACCGCGTTGACCGCGAAGGCGGGGGCGTTCGCGCCGTGGGAGAGGACGTGCTCCGGCCAGTAGCGCTGCCGCTGGAAGGCGTACGTCGGCAGCTCCACCCGTCGGGCGCCCGTACCGGCGTAGAAGGCGGACCAGTCCACGGCCACACCGCGCACGTGGACCTTGGCCAGAGCAGTGACCGCGGTCTCCGCCTCCGGTCGCCCGGACCGCAGCACCGGCACGAACTCAGCAGTAGCCGTTACGCACTCCTGGGCCAGCGCCGACAGCACACCGTCCGGCCCCAGCTCGACGAACGTCGTCACACCCGCGGCCTCCAGGGCCCGCACACCATCGAGGAAGCGAACCGCCTCCCGGACGTGTCGCACCCAGAAGTCCGCCGAACCCATCTCGTCCGAGACCAACGCACCCGTCAGGTTGGAGACAACCGGAATCCGAGGCTTGTCGAACGACAACCCCGCCACGACCTGACGGAACTCATCCAACATCCCGTCCATGTGCGGCGAGTGGAAGGCGTGGCTGACGGTGAGCCGCTTGCTCTTGCGGTCGGCGAAGGCCTCCACCACCGCGAGCACAGCATCCTCGTCACCCGCGATCACGAGCGACGTGGGCCCGTTGACGGCGGCGATGCTCACCCGCTCGTTCAGCAACGGCAGGACCTCGTCCTCCGACGCCTGGATCGCGATCATCGCACCACCGGACGGCAGTGCCTGCATCAGACGCCCGCGCGCGGCGACCAGCGCACACGCGTCCTCCAGCGAGAACACCCCCGCCACATGCGCAGCCGCGATCTCACCCACGGAGTGACCGGCGAGGAAGTCCGGTCGCACACCCCACGACTCCAACAGCCGGAACACCGCCACCTCAACCGCGAACAACGCGGGCTGCGCATGCTCCGTACGATCCAAGACGGCCTCGTCGTCTCCGAACAGGACGCCCTTCAGCGGCACTTCGGGCCCGAACTGCTCGCACACCGCATCCAGGGCGACAGCGAACGCCGGGAAGGCGGCATACAGTTCGCGCCCCATCCCGAGGCGCTGGCTGCCCTGCCCGGTGAACAGGAACGCCAGCGCGCCCCCCGTCACCGAGCCCCGCACCAGGCCCGGGACCTGCTCGTCTGCGGCCAGGGCCTCCAGCCGGCCGAGCAGCGTCTCCGGGGCTGCGGGCTCGCCGAGGAGGACCGCGCGGTGTTCCAGGGCGGCCCGGTGCATGGCCAGGGTGTGGCCGAGGTCGAGGGCGCCGCGGGTTCCCGCGGTGGTGACCAGGTCGGCGGCGGTCGTGCGCAGACGGTCGGCTTGGGCGCGCAGTGCGGCCGCGGTGCGGCCGGATACGAGCCACGGGATGACGGCCGGTGCCGGGTCCCCCGCGGGGCCCGGCTCGGGCCGGGTCTCCTCGTCGGCCTCGCGCGGTGCCTGTTCGAGGACGGCGTGGGCGTTGGTGCCGCTGTAGCCGAAGGAGGAGATGCCGGAGCGGCGCGGCCGGCCGGTCTCCGGCCAGGCCCGCTGCTCGGTCAGCAGCTCGATGTCACCGGCGGACCAATCCACGAACGGTGTCGGCTCGTCGACGTGCAGGGTCTGCGGGAGCACCCCGTGCTGCATGGCCATGACCATCTTGACGACACCGGCGACACCGGCGACGGCCTGGGTGTGCCCGATGTTGGACTTGACCGAGCCGAGCAGCAACGGTCGCTCGGCGGGGCGGTTCTGGCCGTACGTGGCCAGCAGCGCCTGCGCTTCGATCGGGTCGCCGAGCTTGGTGCCCGTGCCGTGGGCCTCGACCGCGTCGACGTCCCCGGCGGTCAGACCCGCGTCGGCGAGGGCCTCGCGGATGACGCGCTGCTGGGCGGGGCCGTTGGGGGCGGTGAGGCCGTTGCTCGCGCCGTCCTGGTTGATCGCGGTGCCGCGGACGACGGCGAGGACGGGGTGCCCGTTGCGGCGGGCGTCCGAGAGCCGCTCCAGGAGGAGCAGGCCGACTCCTTCGGCCCACACCGTGCCGTCGGCGGCCGCGGCGAAGGCCTTGATCCGGCCGTTCTGGGCGAGGCCGCGCTGGCGGCTGAACTCGGTGAACGCTCCGGGGGTGGACATGATCGTCACGGCGCCCGCGAGGGCCATCGAGCATTCGCCGCGGCGCAGGGCCTGGGCAGCGAGGTGCAGGGTGACGAGCGACGATGAGCAGGCCGTGTCGAGGGTGACCGCGGGCCCTTCCAGACCGAAGGTGTACGAAATGCGGCCGGAGACGACGCTGGCGGCGTTGCCGGTGCCGAGGTGGCCCTCCAGGCCGTCGCCGTCGTTCAGCCACAGCTGCAGGTAGTCCTGGGCGTTGGAGCCGACGAACACGCCGGTTCGGCTGCCCTGCAGGGCGGTCGGGTCGATGCCGGCCCGTTCGAAGGTCTCCCAGGAAGTCTCCAGCAGCAGACGCTGCTGCGGGTCCATGGCGAGGGCCTCGCGGGGCGATATGCCGAAGAACGCGGCGTCGAAGTCGGCCGCCTCGTGCAGGAAGCCGCCCTCACGAACGTAGCTGGTGCCCTCGCGGTCGGGGTCGTCGCTGTAGAGGGAGTCGAGGTCCCAGCCGCGGTCGGCGGGGAAGGCGGTGATGCCGTCGCGGCTCTCGACGAGCAGCTGCCACAAGTCCTCGGGGCCGCGGACGCCGCCGGGGAAGCGGCAGCCCATCGAGACGATGACGACCGGGTCGTCGTCGGCGCCGGCGGCGCCCGGGCCGAGAGCCGGCCGTGCGGAGCCGAGAGCACCGGTCCCCGTGCCCGCGCCGTCGGCCAGGTCGCCGATCAGCTCCTCGCGCAGGTACTGGGCGAGAGCTGTCGCCGTCGGGTAGTCGAAGACGAGGGTGGCGGGCAGGCGGCGGCCGGTGGCCTCGCCGAGCAGGTTGCGCAGCTCGACGGCGGTGAGGGAGTCGAAGCCGAGTTCCTTGAAGGAGCGGCCCGGCTCGACGGAGGCGGCGCTCGGATGTCCGAGGGCCGCGGCGACCTGCTTGCGTACGAGGTCGAGGACGGCCCGGTCCTGTTCGGCGGCCGGGAGTCCGGCCAGGTGGTGGCGCAGTCCGGAGGCGGCGGCGGACGCGCCGCCCACCGACCGGCGCGCGGGGACCCGTACGAAGCCGCGGAGCAGCGGCGGCAGGGTTCCGGCCTGGGCCTGACCGCGGAGGCCCGCGGGGTCGATGCGCATCAGGACGGGCGCGGGCTCGTCGATCCGGTGGGCGAGGTCGAAGAGGTCGAGGCCCTGCGCCGTGGTGAGCGGGGGCAGACCGGCGCGGGTCATGCGGCTGATGTCGGCGTCGGTGAGGCTGCCGGCCATGCCGCTGCCGTCGGCCCACAGGGCCCAGGCCAGGGAGGTGGCCGGGAGGCCCAGGGAGCGGCGGTGTTGCGCGAGGCCGTCGAGGAAGACGTTGGCGGCGGCGTAGTTGCCCTGGCCGGCTCCACCGAAGACACCGCCGATGGAGGAGAACAGCAGGAAGGCGGAGAGGTCGAGGTCCCGGGTCAGCTCGTGCAGGTGCCAGGCGGCGTCGGCCTTGGGGCGCCCCCGGCGGATAGGTGCCGGCCCGGGAGAAGAGCATCCGCAGGGAGTTCGACAGCAGGGTCACCGTCCCGACGGACGAGCGCGAACCG
>NZ_JBEXPB010000108.1:0-4046 GCF_040611795.1 Streptomyces sp. NPDC006529
GGACGCTTCCTTCGTACTCACCCTCTCGGGCTTTCCTCCGGGCTTCGTTCTTCGTTTCCGACTCTATCAGATCCTTTCGGGCCTGACCCCCGGTCGAAGCGGGATCCTGCTTTTCGCTTTCCAGGTTTCCGCTTTCGCGTTTCCCTTTCCGGCGAGTCCGACTCTATCAGAAGTTTCGGACCGGTCCTCCCGGCGTTCACATCTGAAAAAGAGCGGAGCGCACCCCTGATGGATTTCAATTCCATGGGAGGGGGGCCGTGAGACTCTAAACCATCGCTGCCGAACTTGTCCAGTTCGAGGCAACCGTTCGACTCTACCCAGGCATCCCACCCGTGTCAACGCCCCCAGGCGGCCGCTGCCCCTACCCCAGGACGAGCGGAAGCCTCGCGCCCAACGCCCCCAGTGCGAGCGCCTCGCCCTCGTCCGCAGCCCGGCGCCCCGTACCGACCAACAGCACGTCCGCGGCGGAGAACGACGACGGAAACGCCTCGCCGGCGATCGCCTCCAGCAGCTCCCGCGACCGTGCGACACCCTCCTCAGGCGGCCCCGCCACATCCGGGAGCTGCGCCACCAGGTCGAGGTGGTGGAGCGTCCACTCCAGGACGTACGCACGGAGGTAGTCCCCCGCGGTGAGCACCTGGTCCTTCGTGCCGACCCGCCCCGCCTGATCCGCGAGCCCGGCAGCACGCCCCGCGGCCGCCCCCAGGTCGTCCAAGTGGAACTTGAGCAGCCAAGGCTCCTCGTACGCCGCCGCCAGCCGCACCACGAGCGCAGCACGCGGATCGTCCCCGGCCGGCTCCTCCACGACGTCCCAGTAACTCACCGCGTCCCGGGTCGGCTCGTCCTCCACAGGAGTGGCCAAGGTGATCAGCACGTCCTGGGCATCGATGACCAGATGACACACCAGATCCCGAACCAACCACCCGGCACACCCGGAAGGCCGCCCGAAGTCCTCATCCCCAAGCCCCGCAACCGCGCCCCGCAACGCCGCCCAAGACCGCAAGAACTCATCCATCCCGGCAACCTACCCCCGCCCCCTACCCCGAGCCGGAGCAAACCCGAACCGAGGAGTGCGGCCCCTCGGTCACCCAGCACGCTGCCGGCCGATGCCCATCAGAAGTACGGAAACGGGATCCGGCTCCCGGTGCTCATGGAGTCGGGCACATCCGCCGGACCCGGAGCCCTGGCGGGCGCCGTGGAGGAGGTGGGAGGAGATCAACCCGGAGGAGGCGCCGCCCACGGCACCTACGCTCCGGTCCACGCCCTGCCCAACAGCGCACCCGGCGCGACCGCGACGCCCCATCCTGGCCGGACCGGGTCTGTGCACCCCCGCCCCGGACGCCGACAGGATCCGTCCGCTCGCTGAGCAGGGCTGTGTGATCCGTCTGCCGGTCCGACGCTTCATCTGAGGGTGAGCGGACTGCCAGCGCAGGACGTTCCTCGGACCGTTCTCCCGGCTGGCGGCCCAACTGCGCTGCGGCGCCACCCGGATGACTTGTTACGGAGGCCCACGGCATTGCCCGTGCGGGCCAGTGCAAGGAGGCCGCGCCGGCCTGAAGGATGTCCTGGCACGCTGCCTTCGCACTCCACCTGGGCCCGCGGGCGACTCAAGGCCTCGGCCGGACCGGGATCATCACGCCGGAACGGCCGGACCGGTCAGCGGAACTCGTGGAGTACCCGGATCTCTCCGACGATGTGGGCGTTGAAGTCGTCCAGCTCCTCAAAGCTCGTAACACGATCTTGTTGAGGCTTCCTGGTCGGGGTGACCAGTGTGGCGATTCGGCAGTTCGTTACGCTGGGGCCGTGATGATCAGGGGGACAGGATGAGCAGGGGGATAGTCGGACGGTGGTTCGTCGCTGTACTGGCCGCTTCTTCGGTACTCATCTCAGGGTGCGCGTACTCGGTCGACCCCGACAAGCTTCCCGGCGTGTACCGCAACGACAAGACCGGCGGCGAGATCACCCTCGATTCCGACGGCACATTCACCGCCACTGATCTGTCGACGGACGAGCACTCCGACCCCGCCGATTTCCACGGCCAATGGGAGTTCGTCGACAGCAGCGGCAGCGACTTCGTCTACCTGGACATCGAAGAGCGTGGCGTCGGTGAGGTCTCCGGTGTCCAGCTCTACGCGCGCGGCGGAGGGAAGGTAGCGTTCAGCCTTCCGGATGGGTCGTGGTCCCTGGTGCTCACCAAGGTGTCCGCCCAGTAGATCAGTGTGCCCAGTCCGGCGTGTGGTGGCACCACACCCGGCGGCGGCCGATCCGGGAGCGGCAACTCCGGGTGGCAACTGCTGCGTTGATGAATCTGCAAGGCTGCCTCAAGCTCCGAACTGCGTCGTGTGAGCCTGAAACACGATCATGGTTGGGGTTTCTTGAGCCGGCGCCAGCAGATGAGGCTGCATGCCAACGCGATGAAGGCGTTGTGGAGTTCGAGGCGTCTTTCCCAGCGCACGGCGCGGCGTTTGAACTGGTGGAGCAGGGCGAAGGTCTGCTCCACGACGTAGCGGAGCTTGCCCAGGCCCTTGATGTTCGGGGCGCCCCTGCGGGAGATCACCGGCATGATGCGTCGGCGTCGCAGCTCGCGGCGCACAGCCGTCGAGTCGTACGCCTTGTCGCCCAGGACAGATTCGGGGCGCCGCCGCGGGTGTCCAGGCCGTCCGGCCACCGGCTGGATGCCGTCGACCAGGGCGCGGGTCTGGGTGATGTCGTTTACGTTCGCTGCGGTGGTGATGACGTGCAGTGGGGTGCCGCGTCCGTCGCAGATCAGGTGGTGTTTGCTGCCCGTCTTGCGCCGGTCGACCGGGACGGACCGGTCGCGGCTCCCCCTTTTTCGCGCGGACATGGGAGCCGTCCATGCAGGCGCGTGACCAGTCGAGCTCGCCGGCCGCGTTCAATTCGGCGAGCAGCAGGCGGTGCAGCTGGTCGAAGACGCCGGCCTGCTGCCATCGCTCTAGCCGCCGCCAGCAGGTCTGTCCGGAACCGAACCCCAGCTCCAGTGGCAGGAGTTGCCAGGCGATGTCCTGATGCAGGACGAACAGGATGCCCTGCAGACACCGCCGATCATCCACCGGCTTCGGGCCTGGCGACCGCTCCGGCCAGGGCGGCAGCAGCGGCTCGATCAGCGCCCACAAGTCGTCATCCACGATCCACGGCCGAGTACTCACACCACCACGAACGGCCCGATCGTCACACAAGTCACGCCCCACCAGGACCGTTCAGCAAGATCCTGTTACAAGCTCTCAGCCGGAACCCAGAGCTCGAGAATCGTCTGGCCGCCGGCCTGCTGGACGGGATACCGGGTCAGGAAATCCGACTCGACCTCGAAACGGGTGACGAAGCCCGCGCCGTCGTGCTTCACGTTCCAGTCCCGGGCGATCCTGATCGCGTAGTCCTCGTTCAGAACCGGGTAGAAGATCGGATGCTCGGGCAGGCTGGGCGGCCAGGCACGCCAGTTCAGCTTCCGAACCAGCTCCAGCTCCTTGGGGCCAACAGGGCGCCACAGAGTCGTCGTTGTCAGCTGGCTGGTCATGTGTATCGCTCTCCTTCAGCGGTAACGGCCGGGTAGACCCATGGGTGCGTCGAGGACGTCCAAAGCTTGCGGGCCTCCCGGGCCCCGCTCGAGGACATCGCTCGCATCACGCTCTCGAGCAGGGCACGGCCTTCGAAGGGATTGCCGCAGCAGTACCAGTGCAGATCGCCGAATTTGTCGTCGTGCCAGAGCTCGCGCTCGGTGCGGCCCACGTACGTTTCCCAGCGGCCCAGAGTCGCGATGACGCTGCCCGGGGTGAGGTAGTTCCGCGTGTGTTCGAGACGAATGATCTCGCACAGCGCTCCGGAGGAGAGGCGGTCGAAGGACGGCCTCGAGCGGTCGGGCTGCTGTCGTTCCGGTATGCCGGCCCGGACGTGTCCTGGCCGTCTACGCGGCAGGGGCCTTTCGGGTGGTCGTCGGGTCCGGAACGCAGAAAAGCCCCGCACCATAAGGTGCGGGGCTTTCCCACAATAATTGTTCGGCGGCGTCCTACTCTCCCACAGGGTCCCCCCTG
>NZ_JBEXPB010000109.1:0-4028 GCF_040611795.1 Streptomyces sp. NPDC006529
CTGGTGACGGGTGGTACGGGTGCGTTGGGTGGCCGGGTTGCTCGTTGGCTGGCTGGTGCGGGTGTTGAGCGTCTGGTGCTGACCAGTCGCCGTGGTCCGGATGCTCCTGGTGTGGCTGAGCTGGTGGCCGATCTGGGTGTCGATGTGTCCGTCGTTGCGTGTGATGTTTCTGATCGGGAGGCGTTGCGGGAGTTGTTGGCTTCCGAGGGCGGCGCGTTGACGGCGGTGGTGCATACGGCTGGTGTGCTGGATGACGGTGTGCTGGATGCGCTGACGCCGGAGCGGTTCAAGAGCGTGCTGCGGGCCAAGGCCACCTCCGCGCTCAACCTGCACGAGCTCACGGTTGAGCTGGGGATCGAGCTGGACGCCTTCGTCCTCTTCTCCTCCGTCACCGGAACCTGGGGCACGGCCGGGCAGGCGAACTACGCCGCTGCCAACGCCTACTTGGATGCCCTGGCCGAGCAGCGGCGGGCGGCTGGTCTGGCCGCGACGTCCATCGCCTGGGGTCCGTGGGCCGAGGGCGGCATGGCCGCCGACGGGGTGCTGGAGGCGCGGATGCGGCGGGGTGGCGTACCGCCCATGAACGCCGAATCTGCCGTCAGCGCCATGGAGCGGGCCCTTGCGGCCAACGACACCGCGGTCTGCGTCGTGGACGTGGACTGGGACCGCTTCGCTCCCGGGTTCACTTCGGTGCGCCCGGGAAAGCTCCTCGCCGAACTCCCCGAAGCACGCGCCGTGTTCACCGCGCCCAAGGTCGAGGAGAGCGGGCACGCGCTGGCACAGCAGCTGGCGGGCCTCTCCGCGGTCGAGAAGGACCGGCTCCTGCTGGACCTCGTCCGCAGGGAGGTCGCGGCGGTCCTTGGCCACACCGGTGTGGAAAACATCGGTGTGGGGCGGGCGTTCAAGGAGCTCGGCTTCGACTCGCTCACCGCGGTCGAGCTGCGCAACCGCCTCGGCGCCGCCACCCATCTCCGGCTCGCGGCCACGTTGATCTACGACTACCCGACCTCCGCGGACCTCGCGAAGTACCTGCGGGGTGAACTGCTCGGCATCGAGGCCGCGGTGGCCACCTCCACTCCTGCACTCGCGGCCTCCGACGACGATCCGATCGCGGTCGTCGCGATGAGCTGCCGCTTTCCCGGTGGTGTCCGTACCCCTGAAGACCTGTGGCGCCTCCTGGCCACCGGCAGTGACGCCATCGGGGAGTTTCCGGCCGACCGCGGCTGGGACGCCGAAGAGCTGTTCGGGCCGCGGCTCGAACAGGAGGATTCGTACGCCCGCGAAGGGGGATTCCTCTACGACGTGGCCCAGTTCGACCCCGCCTTCTTCGGGATCTCGCCGCGCGAGGCGCTCGCGATGGACCCGCAGCAGCGACTGTTGCTGGAGACCTCCTGGGAGGCCTTCGAGCGGGCCGGCATCGACCCGTCGTCGATGCGCGGCACCCAGGCCGGTGTCTTCGTCGGGACGAACGGCCAGGACTACCTGTCGCTCGTGCTGAACTCCGCCGACGGCGGCGACGGCTTCATGAGCACCGGCAACTCCGCCAGTGTCGTCTCGGGCCGCCTTTCCTACGTGTTCGGTCTGGAAGGCCCGGCGGTCACCGTCGACACCGCCTGCTCCGCCTCGCTCGTCGCCCTGCACCTCGCGGTGCAGGCCCTGCGCAACGGCGAGTGCTCGATCGCCCTGGCCGGTGGCGTGACCGTGATGTCTACCCCGGGTGCGTTCGTGGAGTTCGCCCGGCAGGGTGGTCTGGCTGCTGATGGCCGGATCAAGGCTTTCGCGGCTGGTGCAGATGGCACGGGTTGGGGTGAGGGTGTTGGCATGCTGCTCGTGGAGCGGCTGTCGGATGCCCGTAGGAACGGTCACCCGGTCCTTGCGGTGGTGCGGGGTTCGGCGATCAACCAGGACGGTGCCAGCAATGGTCTGACGGCCCCGAACGGCCCTTCGCAGCAGCGTGTCATCCGCCAGGCGCTGGCCAGCGCGGGGCTTTCGGCTTCCGAGGTCGACGCGGTCGAAGCCCACGGCACCGGTACGAAGCTGGGCGACCCGATCGAGGCGCAGGCGCTGCTGGCTACGTACGGTCAGGACCGCGAGGACGGCCGTCCGCTGCTGCTGGGTTCGGTGAAGTCGAACATCGGTCACACGCAGGCCGCGGCTGGTGTGGCCGGTGTGATCAAGATGGTGCTGGCGATGCAGCACGGGGTGCTTCCGCAGACCCTGCACGTGGACGAGCCGACTCCGCACGTGGACTGGTCGGCCGGTGAGGTCGAGCTGCTGACGGAGCTGCGGGAGTGGCCCGAGACGGGGCGTCCGCGCCGCGCGGGCATCTCCTCCTTCGGCATCAGCGGCACCAACGCCCACACGATCATCGAGCAGGCGCCCGAGGGCGAGGAGGCGCAGCCGACCGTACGGCCCTCCGGTGTCCGCGTCCTGCCGTACCTTCTCTCCGGCAGGACCCAGGAGGCCGTCCGGGCGCAGGCGGCCGCACTCGCCGCTCACCTCGACGATGAGGCGACGGCTGCCGACGTGGCTTTCTCGCTGGCCACGAACCGCGCGCACCTGGACCACCGGGCCGCAGTGGTCCTGGCGGCCGAGAGCGTGCAGGAGCTGCGCGACGCCCTGACGGGCCTCGCGGCCCGGGAGACGCCGACACAGACCGCCGCGGGCGCCGTTGGCGACGGTCGGCTGGCCTTCCTGTTCACGGGGCAGGGCAGCCAGCGGCTGGGGGTGGGGCGTGAGTTGTATGACGCCTTCCCCGTTTTCGCGGATGCGCTGGATGCGGTGTGTGCGCGGTTCGATCTGGATGTGCCTTTGCGGGATGTCCTCTTCGGTGCGGATGCGGAGCTGCTGAACCGTACGGAGTGGGCGCAGCCGGCGTTGTTCGCGGTTGAGGTGGCGTTGTTCCGGCTGCTGGAGTCGTGGGGTGTGCGACCGGACTTCGTGTCGGGTCATTCGATCGGTGAGATCGCGGCTGCGCATGTGGCGGGTGTGTTCTCGCTGGAGGATGCCTGTGTGCTGGTTGCTGCGCGCGGTCGTCTGATGCAGGTGCTGCCGTCCGGTGGGGTGATGGTGGCGGTGCAGGCGTCGGAGGACGAGGTCCTGCCGTTGCTGACCGAGCGGGTGAGCATCGCTGCGGTCAACGGTCCGCAGTCGGTGGTCGTTGCCGGTGACGAGGACGCCGTGCTCGCGGTGGTGGAGGTGTTCGCCGACCGCAAGACCAAGCGGCTCGCCGTCAGCCATGCGTTCCATTCGCCGCACATGGATGGGATGTTGGAGGACTTCCGTGAGGTGGTGGCGGGGCTGGAGTTCGCCGCTCCGCGGATCCCGATCGTTTCCAATCTGACGGGTGCGCTGGTCTCGGACGAGATGGGTTCGGCCGACTTCTGGGTGCGGCACGTCCGGGAGGTGGTTCGCTTCCTCGACGGTGTGCGGACGCTTGAGGCCGCGGGTGTGACGACGTACGTCGAACTCGGTCCGGACGGTGTCCTGTCCGCCATGGCGCAGCACTGCCTGACCGGTGAGGCGGACGCGCGCTTCGTGCCCGTCCTGCGCTCCGGTCGAGCCGAGGCCGAGACTTGCGTCGCCGCGCTGGCCCAAGCCCACGTGCACGGGGTCGCGGTCGACTGGTCGGCCTTCTTCTCCGGTACCGGTGTCCGGCGTGTGGACCTGCCGACGTACGCGTTCCAGCGTCGGCGGTTCTGGCCGAGTGCGGCGGCGTTCGCGGCCGGGGATCCGGAGTCCATTGGTCTGGGCGAGGTGGCGCACCCGCTGCTGGGTGCGGCTGTGACACTGGCCGACTCGGAAGGGGTCCTGTTCGCGGGTCGTCTGTCGCTCGATACCCATCCGTGGATCGCCGACCACACCATTCTGGGTGGCGTGTTGCTGCCGGGTACTGCCTTTGTGGATCTGGCGGTGCGTGCGGGTGATGAGGTGGGTTGCGATGTGGTGGAGGAGTTGACGCTGGAGGCGCCGTTGGTGCTGCCGGAGCGTGGGGGTGTTCAGCTTCAGCTGGTGGTCGAGGGGGCTGT
>NZ_JBEXPB010000110.1:0-3863 GCF_040611795.1 Streptomyces sp. NPDC006529
GAGATTTCGGCGGTGCTGGCTGGGCAGGAAGCGGTGGCTCAGGCGGCGGTGGTCGCGCGTGAGGACACGGTCGGTGATGTGCGGCTGGTCGCGTACGTGGTGCCTGGTGAGGGTGTGGATACGGCGGGACTGCCCGCGTTGGTGCGTGAGTTCGCGGGGCAGCAGTTGCCGGGGCATATGGTGCCCTCGGCGGTCGTGGTCCTGGACGCGCTGCCCCTGACCGTGAACGGGAAGCTGGACCGCAAGGCCCTGCCCGCCCCCGAGTACACAACGGGCCCCGGTCGTGGCCCGGTTGATGCGCGTGAAGAGATTCTCTGTGCTGCTTTTGCTGAAGTGCTGGGTCTCGAGAGTGTGGGGGTCGATGACGACTTCTTCAGGCTGGGGGGTCATTCACTGCTGGCGGTGCGGTTGGTGGAGTTGCTTCGTGAGCGTGGCGTGTCCATAGAGGTGCGGGCGATGTTCGAGACCCCGACTCCTGCCGGACTTGCGATGACGACCGGCACGGGACCGATAGAGGTGCCGGAGAACCTGATCCCTGCCCGTGTGCGGGAGATCACCCCCGAGATGCTGCCGCTGGTCGATCTGGACGCGGATGAGATCAGCCGGATCGTGAGCTCGGTCCGGGGCGGTGCGGCGAATGTCGCTGACATCTACCCGCTGGCTCCGCTGCAGGATGGGCTGTTGTTCCACCACCTGCTGGCCGGCGGCAAGCAGGACACGTATGTCCTGCCGTCGGTGATGGAGTTCGACTCGGGTGAGCGGCTTGAGGCGTTCACCGTTGCGCTGCAGCAGGTGATCGACCGGCATGACATCCTGCGGACCTCGTTCGTGTGGGAGGGTCTGCGGGAGCCGGTGCAGGTCGTGTGGCGTGAGGCGACCCTGCCGGTAACGCGGGTGGTGCTGGGAGAGTCGGCTGCTGATCCGGTCCAGGAGTTGCTGGACGTGGTGGGCATGTCGATGGACCTGGGCCGCGCACCGCTGATCAGCGTTCACACCGCGGCCCTGCCGGACGGGGAGCGCTGGCTCGCCCTGGTGCGTGTGCACCACATCGTGCAGGACCACACCGCTCTGGAAGTGCTGCTCGGTGAGGTCAACGCCGTTCTGGCCGGCCGTGCCGACATGCTTCCCGAGCCTCTTCCGTTCCGCGACTTCGTCGCGCAGGCGAGGGCCGGGCTTGCTACTGGTGAATACGAGCGGTACTTCACCGGGCTCCTTGGGGACGTCACCGAGCCCACCGCCCCGTACGGGCTGTCCGACGTCCGGGGCGACGGTGCGGATGCGCGGGACTTGAGGTTGCCGTTGCCTCCTGAGTCGGTGGTGCGGTTGCGTGAGGTTTCGCGTCGTCTGGGGACAAGTGTGGCGACGGTGTTGCACGTGGCGTGGGCGCGGGTGCTGGCGGCGGTGAGCGGTCGTGATGATGTGGTCTTCGGGACGGTGTTGTTCGGCCGGATGAACGCGGGTGCCGGCTCGGACCGGGTTCCGGGTCCGTTCATCAACACCCTCCCGGTCCGTCTGCGGACGGGCGAACTCGGCGTACTGGAATCGGTGACGACGATGCGCGGCCAGCTCGGCGAGTTGCTGGGGCACGAACACGCGCCACTGGCTCTTGCCCAGCGTTCCAGCGGTGTCGAAGGTGACACACCTCTGTTCACCTCACTGTTCAACTACCGCCACGGCAACGGAGGGTCGTCGGCGGGTGAGGAGTCTGCCGGAGGTATCGCCGGGACGAAGCTGCGGTATTCGCGGGAGCGTGACAACTTCCCGTTGTCGTTGTCGGTCGACGATGACGGTGATGGTCTGACACTTGCCGTGGACGCGGTCGCGCCGGTCGATCCGCGTGCTGTGGGCGCCCTGGTGACCACCGCCGTGGAGAACATGGTGGCCGCCGTGGAACGGACCCTGGATGGAGGAGCGGATCTTCCACTGAGTTCCGTCCAAGTCTTGGGCTCGGGTCAGCGGGACCAGCTGCTGGCCGGGTGGAAAGATCCGGAAACCGGATCGGCTGTGGTGCCGGTGATGGGCTTGTTCGATGCTCAGGTAGCGGCTGCAGGGGATGCGGTGGCGGTGGTCGCCGGGGACGTGGAGGTGACCTATGCCGAGCTTGATGCGCGGGCGGACCGTCTGGCGCGGTATCTGGTCCAGCGTGGTGTGGGCGCGGAGTCGCTGGTCGGTGTGTGTCTGGAACGCGGCGTCGATTTGATGGTGGCGTTGCTGGCTGTGCTGAAGGCCGGCGGCGCGTATCTGCCGCTTGACCCGGCGTATCCGGCGGAGCGCATTGCGTACATGCTTGAGGACGCGGCGCCGGTGGCGGTGCTGGCCTCCTCGGTCACGGCGAGGGGTCTGACCTGGTCGCGGGAGCGGCTGCTGGTGGTGGACTCGCCCGAGGTGGAGAGGGCGCTGGCGGGTACCGGTCGGGTGGGTGAGTGGCCGGCGGTGGCGGCGCAGGGCCTGGCGTATGTCATTTACACCTCGGGATCGACGGGTCGTCCCAAGGGTGTGGCTGTGACGCGGGGCGGGTTTGCCAACACGGTTGCGGCCCTGACGCGTTTCGGGGCGGGTCCCGGCTCGCGTGTGGCGCAGTTCGCGTCGATGAGTTTCGACAACTTCTGCCTGGAGTGGGCGCTGGCGTTGGCGTATGGGGCGGCGCTGGTGGTTGTTCCCGCCGGTCGGCGTGTGGGAGATGAGCTGGCGGTCTTCCTGCGGGAGCAGGGGGTGACGCATGTGTCGTTGCCGCCGGCGGTGCTGGCTGGTCTGGAGGACGGCGCGATCGATGCGGGCGTCGTTCTCGAGGTGGGTGGTGAGGCGTCCTCGCCGGAGCTGGTGGGCCGCTGGTCGGCGGGCCGGGTGATGTTCAACACCTACGGTCCGACGGAGACGACTGTTGATGCCACGGTGTGGCGCTGCCGTCCGGGGGTGCGGGAGGTCCCCATCGGGGTGCCGATCGGTAATACCGGGGCGTATGTCCTGGACCGGCGCCTGGCGCCGGTGCCGGTGGGTGTTCCGGGTGAGCTGTATATCGCGGGTGCCGGTCTCGCGCGTGGTTATCTGGGGCGTTCCGGGCTGACGGCGGAGCGGTTCGTGGCCTCTCCCCTGGGTGGTGGCGAGCGTCTGTACCGCACGGGTGATCTGGTGCGGTGGAACGTGAACGGTGAGCTTGAGTACCTGGGGCGTACGGACGAGCAGGTGCAGGTCCGTGGTTTCCGGATCGAGCTGGGTGAGGTTCAGGACGTCGTCTGCACGCACCCGGGGGTTTCCCAGGCCGTCGTGATCGCGCGTGAAGACATCCCGGGGGAGAAGCACCTGGTGGCATACCTGGTCCCGACCACAACCGGAACCACTGCTGACGAAGAACTTCCGGAACAGGTAAGAGGGTTCGCCGCCGAACGGCTTCCTGGCTACATGGTCCCGTCTGCCGTGATGGTGCTCGACTCCCTGCCGCTGACCGCCAACGGAAAGCTGAACCGCAAGGCGTTGCCCGCCCCGGACTTCCGGGCACGGGGCGGGGCCGGCCGGGCGCCCGCCAACGAGCGGGAACGGGTCCTGTGCGAGACGTTCGCCCAGGTGCTGGGGTTGGACAGCGTGGGAGTGGACGACGACTTCTTCGCGCTCGGCGGGCATTCGCTGCTCGCGGTTCGGCTGATCAGCCGGATCAAGACGGTGCTAGGTGTCCAGATGGAAGTTCGGGCGCTGTTCGACGCTCCGACGGTGGCCGGGCTCGCCAAGAAGCTCGGGAACAAGAAGTCAACCAGGCTGGCCCTGAGGCCGATGCGTAACCAGGAGGGGTCCTGATGTTTCCGTTGTCCTTTGCGCAGCGTCGGTTGTGGTTTGTGGATCAGCTGGAGGGGCCGAGTGCGACGTACAAC
>NZ_JBEXPB010000111.1:0-3419 GCF_040611795.1 Streptomyces sp. NPDC006529
CCGCACAACAACTCCTCCTGGAGCGACACCGGACCACGACCGACACCACCCGCGTACTCAGGGGCCGGCAGAGCCTTACGGTCCAGCTTCCCGTTCACGGTGAACGGCAGCGCGTCCAGGACCACGACGTCCGAGGGCACCATGTGCTTCGGCAGCCGGGCGGCCGCGAACGCCTTCACCTCGGCAGGAAGACCCTCGGCGCCCTGAATCGGCACCACGTAGGCGACCAGCCGCACATCGCCCGGCACGTCCTCACGCGCGATCACCGCCGCCTGCGCCACGTGCGCATGCCCCGCGACCACCGACTGGACCTCGCCCGGCTCGATCCGGAAACCACGGACCTTCACCTGCTCATCCGCACGACCCACATACTCAAGCCGGCCATCCGCAGTCCACCGCGCCACATCACCACTGCGGTACATCCGCGCACCCGGCTCGAACGGACACGCGACGAACCGCTCAGCCGTCACGCCCGCCCGACCCACATAACCACGCGCAACACCCGCACCCGCGATGTACAGCTCACCCGCCACACCCACCGGAACCGGCCGAAGACTCCCGTCCAGCACGTACAGCTGTGTATTCGCGACCGGACGCCCGATCGCAACCGACTCACCGACCTCATCACCCGCACGAACCTCAAGAACACAGCACCCGACCACCGTCTCCGTCGGACCGTACTCATTGACCACCACGGAACCCGGTGCCCGCTCCAGCCACGCACGCACCGAAGCACCCGTCAACGCCTCACCACCGACCACCACCGTGCCGGCCATCTCCGCAGCCTGCTCATCCGAGAGCAGCTCGCCCAGCAGCGGAAGATGACCCGGTACGACCTTCACCAGGCCGAACCCGGCAGACTGACGCACCACCTCCGCCAGCCCCTCGGCACCGCCCGCACGACTGACCACCACAGGCGAGCCCGACACCAGCGGCACCAGCACACTGGTCACCGTCAGGTCGAACGCCAGCGAAGAGTGCAGCGGCGCACCACCCTCGGTCCCATACGCACCCGCCGCCCAGCGCACGTAATTCGCGAGACCGCCATGGGTCACCACCACACCCTTCGGCCGGCCCGTCGAACCCGACGTGAACATCACATACGCCGCGGACTCCGCCAGCACCACCCGATCCGGGACCACCCCGCCCAGAGCCGCGAGCGCAGCCGCCGTCCCCGGCTCGTCCAGCACTACCCGCCTCACACCTTCAGGCAGCACACCCTCCACCGCAGACGCGGCAACCACAGCCACCGCACCAGCGTCACCGAGCATGAACGCCACCCGCTCCGCCGGATACTCCGGATCCACCGGCAGATATGCACCACCGGCACGCCACACCGCGAGGATCGACACGACCATGTCGACGCCACGCGGCAGGCACAGACCCACCACCGACTCCACACCCACACCCAAGCCCACCAGGTGCTCAGCCAGTCGGCTCACCCGCGCGTCCAACTCCGCGAACGACACCTCCACACCATCGGCAACCACCGCCACCGCACCCGGCGACCGCACCACCTGCTCCTCGAACAACCCCGGCACCAACACCCCGCCGAGATCAACCGCAGTGTTGTTCCACTCCACCAGCAGCCGACGACGCTCCACGTCATCCACCACCTCAACCGTGCTCAGCGGAAGGTCAGCACCACCGTCGAGCGCGGTCTCCCAGGCATCTGCGAGTTTGGTGACGGCAGTGCGGAGCAACATGCCCACAGCCCGCGGATCGATCGGAGCGACCGCGTCCACGGCGAGCCCGAGACGACTACCGTTGTCGTCCACCGAGACGGTCAACGGGTAGTTGTTGGCCTCCCGCGAGTAGACCGTACGGATGCCCAGGACGTCAGCCGGTCCGTCCGGCGCTGCCGGCAGCCCCGCGTTGTGGCGGTAGTTGAAGAGGGAGGTGAACAGCGGGGTGTCAGCCGGCACACCACTCGCCTGTTGAGCCAGGACCAGCGGCGCCTGCTCGTGTCCCAGCAGACCGGCGAGCTGACCTCGCATCGCATGCAGCGACTCCAGTGCACCGAGGCCGTTGGTACGCACCCGTACCGGGAGCGTGTTGATGAACGGACCCGGGACCCGCTCGGAACCCGCTCCTGAGTTCATCCGGCCGAACAGAACGGTGCCGAAGACCACGTCGTCACGGCCGCTGAGGACGCCGAGCACCCGCGCCCACGCCACGTGCATCAGGGTCGCCGGGCTGGTGGCCGCTCGGCGCGCGACCTCCCGGAGCCTTTCGCCCAGCCCCTCTTCCAGGACGATCAGTTCCCGGACCGAATCGGCTCCGTCACCGCGCACGTCGACCTGTCCGTAAGGGGCGGTCGGCTCGGTCACGTCTCCGAGCAGGTCGGCGAAGTACCGCTCGTGCTCAGAGCGTTCCGACCCGTTCCGGGAATGAGCCACGAAGGTCCGGAACGGCAGCGGATCCGGCAGTTCGTCGCCACGGCCGGTGAGGAAGGCGTCGACCTCGCCGAGCAGCACTTCCAGCGCCGTGTGGTCCTGCGTCATGTGGTGCACGGTCACCAGCGCGAGCCAGCGGTTCGCGTCGGGCTCCGCGGCGGCGATGTGAATGTTGATCAGGGGTGCCCGCCCCAGGTCCACGGTGAGACCGCCGGCGGCCAGCAACTGGTCGACGGGCGCCGGTCCCTCCGGGTCGATGGACAGCTCGGCCACCGGGAGTTCCGCGCGTCGCCAGACGACCTGAACCGGTTCGCGCAGGCCTTCCCACACGATCGAGGTGCGCAGGATGTCGTGGCGGTCCACCACCTGCTGGAGCGCGCCCAAAAAGGCGTCCAGCAGAGGGCGGGTGTCGAATTCCAGGACGGTCGGCAGGACGTAGGCGTCCTCACCGCCGTCGGCCAGCAGGTGGTGGTAGAGCAGACCTTCCTGGAGCGGGGCCAGGGGATAGACGTCCGCGACGTTAGCTGCGCCGCCCTCGACCGTCGCGACGAGACGACCAATCTCCTCCGCGGTCAGTTCGACCAGCGGCAGCATCGCCGGGGTGATCTCGGCCGCGTTCACGGGGATCAGGTTGTCCGGAATGACCACCTGCTCCCCGCCGACGGCGGCGGCGGCGAGCCCGGCCGGAGTCGGCGACTGGAACAGAGCCCTCACCGACACCGACACGCCACGCTCACGCAGCCGCTCCACCAGCCGTATCGCCAGCAGCGAATGCCCGCCCAGCGCGAAGAAGTCGTCGTCCACGCCGACACCGTCCAGGCCCAGGACGTCGGCGAAGACCGCGCAGAGCACCTCTTCGCGGGCATTGGCCGGCCCACGTCCGGAACCCGACACATACTCCGGGGCGGGCAGGGCCTTGCGGTCCAGTTTCCCGTTCACCGACAGCGGCAGCGCCTCCAGCACCACCACAGCCGACGGAACCATATACGCCGGCAGCCGCCCGGCAACGAAGTCCCGAACCGA
>NZ_JBEXPB010000112.1:0-3408 GCF_040611795.1 Streptomyces sp. NPDC006529
GCTCCGGGGGTCGGGGTCGATGGTCTGGGTGTGGCGTATGTGATCTATACGTCGGGTTCGACGGGCCGGCCCAAGGGTGTCGCGGTCACGCACGGTGGTCTGGCCAATTATGTGGTCTCGGTCCCGGCGAGGGTCGGGTTCGGTGCGCCGGGCGGGAGGTATGCGCTGTTCCAGGCGCAGGTCACCGACCTGGGCAACACGGTGGTCTTCGCGAGTCTGGTCACGGGTGGTGAGCTGCACATCCTGGCCGAGGACGCGGTCACCGACCCCGAAGCAGTGTCCAGCTACGTCGCGGAGCACGGGATCGAGTTCTTGAAGGTGGTTCCTTCGCATCTGGCGGCGCTGGGTGCCGGCGGTCTGGAGAGGGTGTTGCCGTCGAGGGCGGTGGTGCTGGGTGGTGAGGCCGCGCCTTCGGGCCTGGTGGAGGAGCTGCTGGCGGTTGCCGGGGATTGTGAGGTGTTCAACCATTACGGTCCGACGGAGACGACGATCGGTGTCGCGACGGCCCGTCTGGCCTCTGCTGGTGTTGTCCCCGTGGGGTCGCCGGTCGCCAACACCCGCTTCTACATCCTCGACGGGTCACTGGCGCCGGTGGCGCCGGGTGTTGCGGGTGAGTTGTATGTGGCGGGCGTGCAGTTGGCGCGTGGGTATGTGCGCCGTGCGGGTCTGACGGGTGAGCGGTTCGTTGCCTGTCCCTTCGGCGGCCCGGGTGAGCGGATGTACCGGACGGGTGACCGGGCGCGGTGGACTGCTGAGGGTGAGGTGGTGTTCCTGGGCCGTGCGGATGAGCAGGTCAAGGTCCGCGGCTACCGGATCGAGCCTGCGGAGGTGCAGGCGGTGATCGCGGCGAGCCCGCTGGTCGAGCAGGCTGCTGTGGTCGCGCGGGAGGACGTGCCGGGTGATGTGCGTCTGGTGGCTTATGTGGTCGCGGATGACCCGGAGGACACCGAGGGTCTGGCCGCGGCGGTCCGTACGTTCGCCGGGCGGCGGCTGCCGGAGCACATGGTTCCCTCCGCGGTCGTGGTCATGGACGTACTGCCGTTGACAGGTAACGGGAAGCTGGACCGCAAGGCCCTGCCCGCTCCGGAGTATGCGTCTGGTTCGGGACGGGGGCCGGCGAATGCCCGCGAGGAGGCTCTGTGCGCGGTATTCGCTGAGGTGTTGGGTCTGCCCGACGTTGGGGTGGAGGACAACTTCTTCGCTCTGGGCGGTCATTCGCTGCTGGCGATCCGGTTGGTGAGCCGGGTCCGGGCTGTGTGTGGTGTGGAGCTGGGGATCCGGGCGGTGTTCGACGCGCCGACGGTGGCGGGGCTGGCGGAACGGCTTGGTGGCGGTGGAGCAGTCCGCGCGGCATTGGCGGTGCGGGAGCGTCCGGGGCGGCTGCCGTTGTCGTATGCGCAGCGCCGGATGTGGTTCATCAGCCAACTCGAAGGAAGGCTGTCCACATACAACATTCCTGCGGTCCTGCACCTGACGGGCCCCGTGGACCGCGCAGCACTCAATGCCGCACTCCTCGACGCGATCGGTCGCCACGAGGCACTGCGCACGGTGTACGCGGTTGCTGATGGTGAGCCGTACCAGCGGGTCCTGGCACCCGAAGACGTGACGTGGGAACTACGCACACGCGATATTTCGGCAGCCGAACTGGATGAGTCGATCGCCGAAGCCCTTGAGTACTGCTTTGACCTCGCCACTGAAATCCCGATCCGCGCGACTCTCTTCGAGATCAGTCCGGACGAGCAGGTCCTGGTAGTGATCATCCATCACATCGCGGGTGACGGATGGTCGATGGGGCCGTTGGGCCGGGATGCGTCACTTGCGTATGCGGCACGGCGCGAGGGTCGGCTCCCGGAGTGGGAGCCGCTGCCGGTGCAGTATGCCGACTATGCGCTGTGGCAGCGTGAGCTGCTCGGTGACGAGGGTGATGCGGAGAGTGTGCTCGCGGCCCAGGTCGCTTATTGGCGTGAGGCGTTGGCCGGTGTTCCCGAGGAGTTGGAGCTGCCGTTCGACCGGGCGCGTCCGGCGGTTGCCAGTCACGTGGGTCACCGTCTTCCGGTGGAGGTGCCGGCCGAGGTGCATGCCCGCCTGGTGGAGCTGGCGCGGGCCGAGGGCGTGACGGTGTTCATGGTGCTGCAGGCCGCGTTCGCGGTCCTGCTGTCGCGCCTGGGTTCGGGTACTGATATTCCGATCGGCCTGGCCACGGCGGGGCGTACGGATGTGGCGCTCGACGATCTGGTGGGATTCTTCATCAATACGCTGGTGCTGCGGACGGATCTGTCGGGCGATCCGACGTTCACGCAGGTGTTGTCGCGGGTGCGTGAGGCGAGCCTGTCCGCGTTCGCGCATCAGGATGTGCCGTTCGAGAAGCTGGTCGAGGAACTTTCCCCGGCCCGCTCGATGGCGCGTCATCCGTTGTTCCAGGTGATGCTGACCCTGCAGAACAACGCCGAACCGATGTTGAGCCTTCCAGACGTGCGAACGGAGGAGCTCTCCCAAGGCTCGACGATGGCGAAGTTCGATCTGGAGTTGAGCGTTCTGGAGACGTTCGACGCTAATGGTGCGCCGGCGGGGCTGCGGGGTCTGGTGTTCGCCGCGGCTGATCTGTTCGATGTGGAGTCGGTCGAGCTGTTGGTGGCGCGGTGGGCGCGGGTGCTGGATGCGGTGGGCGGTGACCCGCAGTTGCGGGTGGGTGAGGTACAGGTTCTGGAGGAGGCCGAGTTGGATCGGCTTCTTGTGGAGTGGCAGGAGCCGGCTGCTGTGTCGGCTGGTGGGGTGTTGACGTTGCCTGAGCTGTTTGAGGCTCAGGTGGCGCGGACGCCTGATGGGGTTGCTGTGGTGTTTGAGGGTGTTGAGGTTTCGTATGCGGAGCTGGATGCGCGTGCGGAGCGGGTGGCCCGTTATTTGGTGGGCCGGGGTGTGGGTGCGGAGTCGGTTGTCGGGGTGGTGATGGACCGCGGCGTTGAGCTGATTGTTGCGCTGTTGGGTGTGTTGAAGGCTGGTGGTGCCTATCTGCCGGTGGATCCGGGGTATCCGGCGGAGCGGATCGCGTTCACTGTCGCGGACGCGGCCGCGTGTGTGGTGGTCACGACCGTGGGGCTTGCGGGTCGGGTGGCTGGTTTGGGTGTGCCGGTGGTGGCCTTGGACGATCCGGCGGTGGTGGATGAGCTTGCGGCTGTGCCGGGGGGTGTGTTCGGGCGTGGGGTGCTGTCGGCTGATCATCCGGCGTATGTGATTTATACGTCGGGTTCGACGGGGCGTCCCAAGGGTGTGGTGGTGACGCATCGGAATGTGGCGGGGCTGTTTGCTCAGACGGGGCCTCTGTTCGGGTTTGGTGCGGGGGATGTGTGGAGCTGGTTCCACTCGTATGCGTTTGATTTCTCGGTGTGGGAGTTGTGGGGCGCGCTGTTG
>NZ_JBEXPB010000113.1:0-2920 GCF_040611795.1 Streptomyces sp. NPDC006529
TCCATGTGCGCCGAGTGGAAGGCATGACTGACCGTCAGCCTCTTCGCCTTGCGGCCGGCGAACGAAGCCACCACCGCCAGCACGGCATCCTCGTCGCCCGAGATCACGACCGACGCAGGCCCGTTGACGGCGGCGATGCTCACCCGCCCGTTCAGCATCGGCAGGACCTCGGCCTCCGACGCCTGCACCCCCACCATCACCCCACCCGAAGGCAACGCCTGCATCAGACGCCCGCGAGCGGCGACCAGCGCACACGCATCCTCCAGCGAGAACACACCCGCCACATGCGCGGCCGCGATCTCACCCACGGAGTGACCGGCGAGGAAGTCAGGCCGCACACCCCACGACTCCAGCAGCCGGAACAACGCCACCTCGACCGCGAACAACGCGGGCTGCGCGTACTCCGTACGGTCCAGCAGAGCGGCATCCGTCCCGAACAACACCTTCTTCAGCGGCAGTTCCAGGTTCATCCGCTCGCATACCGCGTCGAAGGCGGCCGCGAACGCCGGGAAGGCGGCGTACAGCTCACGCCCCGCCCCGAGCCGCTGACTGCCCTGCCCCGTGAACAGGAACGCCAGCTTGCCCGGCACCGGGCGGCCCCGGGTGACCCCCTGTGCGGGCTCCTCCGGGCCGCTCCCTGCGAGCAGTTCCAACCCGCGCAGCAGCCCCGCCCGGTCGGTGGCCGTGAGGACGGCGCGGTGCTCGAAGTCGGTGCGGCCGTTCGCGAGGGAGCCGGCGATGTCGGTGGCGTCCGGGCCGGGGTGGGCGCTCAGGTGGGCGTGGAGCTTCCCGGCCTGGGCCCTCAGGGCGGCCGGTGTCCTGGCCGACAGGTTCCACAGCGGCGGTACGGGCACCGGCGGCGCGGCCGGAGCCGCTTGCGGCTCCGCGGCCGCCGGACCCTCCGCCGGGGCCTGCTCGATGATGGTGTGGGCGTTGGTGCCGCTGATCCCGAAGGAGGAGACGCCCGCACGGCGCGGGGCGCCGGTCTCCGGCCACGGCACGGTGTCGGTGAGCAGCCGGACGGCGCCCTCGGACCAGTCGACGTTCGGGGTGGGTTCGTCGACGTGCAGGGTCCTGGGCACGATCCCGTGCTGCATCGCCATGACCATCTTGATGATGCCGGCGACGCCAGCGGCGGCCTGGGTGTGGCCGATGTTGGACTTCAGCGATCCCAGGAGCAGCGGCCGGTCCTGCGGCCGGTCCTGTCCGTACGTGGCCAGCAGCGCCTGGGCCTCGATGGGGTCGCCGAGGGTGGTGCCGGTGCCGTGGGCCTCCACGACGTCGATCTGGGCGGCCGAGAGCCGCGCCCCCGCGAGGGCCTCGCGGATGACGCGCTGCTGGGAGGGGCCGTTGGGGGCGGTCAGGCCGCTGCTCGCGCCGTCCTGATTGACGGCGGAGCCGCGGATGACGGCGAGGACGGGGTGGCCGTTGGCACGGGCGGCCGAGAGGCGTTCGAGGACGAGCATGCCCGCGCCCTCGCCCCAGCCGGTGCCATCGGCGGCGGCCGCGAACGACTTGCAGCGGCCGTCGCCCGCCAGGCCGCGGTGGCGGCTGAACTCGGTGAACGTTCCCGGTGTGGCCATGACGGTGACGCCGCCCGCGAGGGCGAGGTCGCACTCGCCGCTGCGCAGGGCCTGCGCGGCGAGGTGGACGGCGACGAGCGAGGAGGAGCAGGCCGTGTCGACGGTGACGGCGGGGCCTTCGAGGCCGAGGGTGTAGGAGATCCGGCCGGAGGCGATGCTGCCGGAGCTGCCGTTGCCGAGGAAGCCCTCGATCTCCTCCGGGACGCTGAACAGGCGTGCGGCGTAGTCGTGGTACATGAGGCCGGCGAAGACGCCGGTGCGGCTGCCGCGCAGCGAGACGGGGTCGATCCCGGCGCGTTCGAAGGCCTCCCAGGAGGTCTCCAGCAGGAGCCGCTGCTGCGGGTCCATGGCGAGGGCCTCGCGGGGCGAGATCCCGAAGAAGGCGGGGTCGAAGTGGTGGGCGTCGTGCAGGAATCCGCCGACCTTCTCGTACGCCTCGATGCTGCTCTCGGGATCGGGGTCGTAGAGGACCTCGGCGGGCCAGCCCCGGTCGTCGGGGTAGGGGGTGACCGCGTCCGTCCCGGCGGCGACGAGCTCCCAGAGGCGTTCGGGGGTGTCGACGCCGCCGGGGTAGCGGCAGCTCATCGCGACGACCGCGATCGGTTCCTGGTCGCGTTCCTCCACCTCGCGCAGCCGTCGGCGCGCCTCGCGGAGATCGGACGTCGCCCGCTTGAGGTAATCGAGGTACTTCTCCTCGTTCACCATGTCTTTACGCCATCCCGGTGGTCGAAGTGGTGGTCAAAGTGGTCTGGGTGGTCGTCCGGTCCCTGCGGTCAGGACAGGCCGAGTTCGTCGTCGAGGAGGTCGAAGAGCTCGTCGGCCGTGGCGGCCGAAATGTCCTGCTCGTCGGCGGCGGTGTCCGGTGCTGCACTGTGCGTGTCATTCCACTTCGCCAGGAGATCTCGCAGCCGGGCGGTGATGCCCGTGCGGTCGACGTCGTCGAGGGCGACGGTCGAGAGGATCGATTCGAGCTTGTCGATTTCGGCATGGACCGGCGGGCGGCCCTGGTTTCCCTGGCCGAGCCGTTCCCCGATGTACGCGGCGAGGGCCGCGGGGGACGGGTAGTCGAAGATCAGCGTGACGGGCAGTCGCAGCCCGGACGCGGCGGTGAGCCGGTTGCGCAGGTCGACGGCGGTGAGGGAGTCGAAGCCCAGGTCGAGGAAGCCGCGCCCGGCGTCGACGTCGTCGGGGGTGCCGTGTCCGAGGACCGCGGCGACCTGGGTGCGGACCAGCTCGCGCAGGGCCTGGTCGCGTTCGGCGGCCGGGAGGCCCGCGAGGCGGCCCTTCAGGGCGTCGGCCGGTTCGGTGGCGGAGGCCGCGGCGGCCGGGCGGCCGAT
>NZ_JBEXPB010000114.1:0-2849 GCF_040611795.1 Streptomyces sp. NPDC006529
CCCTCGCCCCGCTCGTCGTACTGCCAGCGACCCAGGTCACCCGTGCGGTACATCCGCCCACCCGGCTCCCCGAACGGATCCGGCAGGAACCGCTCGGCCGTCAGACCCGGACGCCCGAGGTAGCCGCGGGTCACCAGGTCACCGGCGATGAAGAGTTCGCCGCCGACGCCGACCGGGAGATCCCGCAGGGCCTCGTCGAGCACGTACATCCGGGTGTTCCAGATCGGACGCCCGATGGTGATCACACCGGAGGGAGCGGTGTCGCCCGGCTCGATCCGGAACTCGGTGCAGCCGACCGTGGTCTCGGTCGGACCGTACTCGTTGATCACGGTGGCCCCGGGGTGGCGCCGGCGCCACTCGTCCAGCACCTCCCCCATCAGGGACTCGCCGCCCAGCACCAGCTGCTCACTGGGCGAGAAGCGCTCGGGGAGCGCCGTGAGAAGGGCCAGGTGGCTCGGCGTGGCCTTGACGAAGGACGGACGCTCGAATTCCCCCGCCACCGGGCTCTCGTCGTCCAGTTCGATGAGCTGGACGGTGCCTCCGCTGGTCAGCGGGGCGAACAGGCCGGTCACGGTGAGGTCGAAGGAGACCGGCGAGTGGACCAGCGCCCGCCCGGCCACGCTGTCGTAGGCCTCGCGGGCCCAGGCCAGGTAGGCGTCCAGCGAGTGGTGCTCGACCACGACGCCCTTGGGGCGTCCGGTGGAGCCGGAGGTGTAGATCACGTAGGCCGGGTTGCGCAGCGACAGGGGCGCCGACCGGTCGTCGTCGGTGAGGTCGTGTGCCGCCAGTGCGGCCAGCGCGGCGACCGTGTCCGGAGCGTCGAGCAGCAGCCGCGGGTGATCGGTGCCGGGCAGCCGCGCGGCCGCGTCGGCGGTGGTGAGCACGCACAGGGGCTGGGCGTCGGCGAGGGTGTAGGCGATCCGGTCCGCCGGATGGGTCAGGTCGATCGGCAGGTAGGCGGCGCCGGACTTGAGCACGGCCAGCACGGCGACCAGGGTCTCCACCGAGCGCGGCACGGCCAGCGCGACGAGGCGCTCGGGGGCCGCTCCCCGGGCCACGAGGTGGCGGGCCAGGCGGTTGGCGGCGGCGTCGAGCCCGGCGTAGCTGAGGGTGCCGCTCTCGCAGACGACGGCGGTGGCGTCGGGGGTGCGGGCGACCTGGGCGGCGAACAGCTCCGGCAGGGTCTTGCCGGGGAGCGCGCGGGTCGGGCCGTTCCAGTCGCCGAACAGGGCCTTGCGCTCGTGCGCGGCGATCAGGTCGATGTCCTGGAGGGGGGTGTCGGGGTGCTCGGCGGCGCTGCGCAGGATCCGCTGGAACTGGTCGGCCAGCCGCGCGATGCCGGCGGGCTCGAAGAGGTCGGCCGCGTACTCGATGGTCACGCTCAGCCCACCGGGAGCGCCGTCCTCGGTGTGGTGCTCGGTGACGGTGAAGGACAGGTCGAACTTGGCCGCTCCCTGAGCCGCGGTGTCGCTCTCGGCGGCGGATCCGTCGCTCGTGCCGGTGGCGGTGTTGAAGGTGAGGATGGTCTGGAAGAGCGGGTGGCGGTGGGGGGTGCGGGCGGGGTTGAGGGCCTCGACGAGCCGCTCGAACGGCAGGTCCTGGTGTGAGAGCGCCGCCAGGTTCACATCCCGGACCCGACCCAGCAGTTCGGTGTGCGTGGGGTTGCCGCTCGTGTCCGTGCGGAGCACGAGCGTGTTGACGAAGAACCCGACGAGCCGCTCCAGCTCACTGTGCGTACGGCCCGCCGTCGGGGTGCCGATGGGCAGGTCCGTACCGGCGCCGCCCCGCGTCAGCAGGACGGCGAGGGCCGCGTGCACGGCGTGGAACAGCGTGGCCCCGTGCGCGCGGGCATGGGTGACCAGCTGGTGGTGGACCGCCGCGCCGGTGTGCGCGGTGTGGATGCGGGCCCGGTGGGTGGGGCGGGCCCGCCGGGTGTGGTCGGTGGGCAGGGCGATCTCCTCGGGCAGACCGGCCAGCTCCTGACTCCAGTAAGCGAGTTGCTCGTGCAGCGGGGTCCCGGGGGTCTCCGGGTCACCGAGGTGGCGGTGCTGCCACAGCGCGAAGTCCGCGTACTGCACAGGAAGCGGCGCCCAGCCGGGGCCCTCACCGCGGGCACGAGCCTCGTAGGCGGCGGTCAGGTCCTCCATGAGCGGACGCATCGAGAGGCCGTCACCCGCGATGTGGTGCAGCACCAGGACGAGCAGGTTCTCCTCCGGAGCCAGCGTGAACAGGGCTGCGCGCAGCGGGAGTTCGTTGGCCAAATCGAAAGGTTGAGCCGAGAGTTCCGCGGTCCGCTCCCGGGCGCCCGCCTCGTCCGTCTCCACCACGTCGAGCGGCACGAGCCCCGGCGCGGCGGGCAGGATCAGCTGGCACGGCTCCCCGCCGGACTCCGGGAACACCGTGCGCAGCGTCTCGTGCCGCTCCAGTACGTCGTCCAGCGCTGCCTGGAGCGCGACCGCGTCCACCACCTGCGCCAGCTTCAGTACCACCGGGATGTTGTAGGAGGCGCGCTCGGTCTCCTCCATCCGGTTGAGGAACCACAGCCGGGCCTGGGCGTACGAGAGCGGGACGCGCTCCGGGCGGGGCTCGGTGCGCACCAGCGGCGGCAGCGAGGTGGCGGGCAGGGCCCGGCCCAGCCGCTCGGCCAGCGCGGCCACCGTCGGCGCCTCGAACACGTCCCGGACACCGAGCTCCGCACCCAGCTCCGCCCGCACCACCGCGACCAGCCGCATCGCCAGCAGGGAATGGCCGCCCAGGTCGAAGAAGCTCTCGTCGATGCCGACGTGGTCGACGGCGAGGGTGGCGGCGAAGAGGCCGCAGAGGGACTCCTCTTGGGGCGTACGGGGTGC
>NZ_JBEXPB010000115.1:0-2747 GCF_040611795.1 Streptomyces sp. NPDC006529
GGTTGCGATGTGGTGGAGGAGTTGACGCTGGAGGCGCCGTTGGTGCTGCCGGAGCGTGGGGGTGTTCAGCTTCAGCTGGTGGTCGAGGGGGCTGTGGAGGCGGGGCGTCGGCCGTTCGGTGTGTACTCGCGTCGTCAGGACGCGCCGGCGGAGGAGCCGTGGACCCGCCACGCGACGGGCGTCCTCGTCGCAGGGGCCCGGCCCGAACCCTCGCCGGAGTTCGACGAGCTCGCGAGCTGGCCGCCGGTCGGTGCCGTGCCGGTCGACATGGACGGACTCTACGAGGAACTGGCCCGGGAAGGTGTCGCGTACGGTCCCCTTTTCCAGGGGTTGAAGTCGGCCTGGCGCCGGGATGGTGTGCTGTTCACCGAGGTGGTGTTGCCGGAGGCTGGTCAGCGGGATGCGGCGCGGTTCGGGCTGCATCCGGCGCTGCTGGACGCCGGTCTGCACGCCATCGGAGCGGGTGACCCGGACGTAGCTGCTGCTGCTGGTGGTGCACTTCTGCCCTTCTCGTGGGCGGGGGTGTCGCTGTACGCCGTGGGTGCTTCGGCGTTGCGGATGCGTCTGACGCCGAATTCGGCGCAGGACCCGCACACTTTGGCTCTGTTGGTGGCCGATGAGACCGGTGGTCCGGTTGCCTCGGTGGAGTCGCTGATGTTGCGTCCGGCTTCGGCCGCTCAGGTGGGTGCGGTTGGTGCGGTTGGTGCCGGGCATGTGGAGTCGTTGTTCCGGGTGGAGTGGGTGCCGGCGCGGGTGGTTCCTGCTTCTGCCTCTGGTCTTCGGTGGGCGGTGCTGGGTGGTCCTGATGTGGTGGGGCTGGCGGGTACGGGGGCTCAGGTCGCCGAGTATGCGGATGTGGCGGCTCTGGTTGCGGCGCTGGAGGGAGGCGAGCCTCTTCCGGACGCGGTGTTCGTGCTGCCGGCGGCCCAGGAGGACGGCGACACCGTGGGCTTCGTCCATGCGGCGGTGAACTCGGCTCTGACGTTGGTTCAGGAGTGGCTGGCTGAGGAGCGGTTGGTTGGGTTGCGGTTGGTGTGGGTGTCGGCTGGTGCGGTGGCGGTCGGTGCTGGTGTGGGTGTGGGGGATCTGCCGGGTAGTGCGGTGCGGGGTCTGTTGCGTTCGGCGCAGTCGGAGAACCCGGGCCAGTTGGTGATGGTGGATCTGGAGTCCGGTCGGGATGCGGTTGTGGCGTCGGTGGCGGCGCTTCCCGCGGCGCTGGCGGTGGGTGAGCCGGAGCTGGCGATCCGTGATGGTGTGGTGAGCGTGCCGCGCCTGGTCCGCGTACCTGCCTCGGCGGCTGCTGAGGACACGCAGCTGCCGACCGGCTTCGGTGACCCGTCCGGCACGGTCCTGGTCACCGGTGCCACGGGTGGCCTGGGCCGGCTCTTCGCCCGCCACTTCGTCACCGAGCACGGGGTGCGGAACTTGCTGCTGGTCAGCCGTCGTGGTGCCGCTGCCGAGGGCGCGGAAGCGCTGGTCGCCGAGCTGGCTGAACTCGGCGCCCGGGCGCAGGTCGTCGCTTGTGATGTGGCGGACCGGGAGGCGTTGGCGGGGTTGTTGGCGGGGATTCCTGCGGAGCATCCGTTGACGGGTGTGGTGCATGCGGCTGGTGTGCTGGATGACGGTGTGCTGGGTGCGTTGACTGCGGAGCGGGTTTCCGGGGTGTTGCGTCCGAAGGTGGATGCGGCGTGGAACTTGCACGAGTTGACGCGGGACCTTGGATTGTCGGCGTTCGTGTTGTTCTCGGGTGCTGCGGCTTCGTTCGGTGCGGCGGGTCAGGCGAACTATGCGGCGGCGAATGCTTTCCTGGAGGGGTTGGCGGAGCAGCGGCGGGCGGAGGGTCTGCCGGCGGTGTCGCTGGCCTGGGGCCTGTGGGCACCCCAGGCGGGTGGCAGCGGTGGGATGGCCGGTCAGCTCGACGAGGTCGACCTGCGGCGCATTGCACGGGACGGCGTCGGAGCCCTGGCAGGCCACGAGGGCCTCGCGCTGTTCGACAGGGCGTTGAGGGTGGATGCGGCGGTGTTGGTGCCGATGCATCTGGATGTGTCGGTGTTGCGGGCTCGGGCGGTGTCGTCGGGTTCGACTCCGGCGTTGTTGCGGGCTTTGGTGCGGGTTCCGGCGCGGCGTGCGGTGGAGCGTCGGGGTGCGGGTGTGGGCGGTGATGGTGGTTCGCCGTTGGTGGCGCGGTTGCTGGGTGTGCCGGTGGCTGAGCGTGAGGGTGTGCTGCTGGATGTGGTGTGTGGTCGGGTTGCTGCGGTTCTGGGTCATGGTGGTGCGGGGGCGGTGGATGCGGAGCGTGCGTTCCGTGATCTGGGTTTCGATTCGCTGACGGCTGTGGAGCTGCGGAACGTTCTGAAGGAGGAGACGGGGCTGCGGCTGGCGCCGACGCTGGTGTTCGATTATCCGACGCCGGTGTCGCTGGCGCGGCACCTGCTGGCCGAACTCGCCGTCGGCGATGAGCCCGCCGAGCAGAGCGGTGTACACGGGAAGGCGGTCTCGGCCGCGCGGTCGGCGACGGGCGTCGCGGACGACCCGATCGTCATCGTCGGGATGGGCTGCCGCTTCCCGGGTGGAGTTCGTACGCCTGAGGACCTGTGGCAGCTCGTTGCGAGCGGTGCGGATGGGGTCACGGCTTTCCCGACGGATCGTGGTTGGGATGTGGAGGGGTTGTATCACCCGGATCCGGATCATGCGGGGACGTCGTATACGCGTGAGGGTGGGTTCCTGCACGAGGCGGCCGAGTTCGA
>NZ_JBEXPB010000116.1:0-2577 GCF_040611795.1 Streptomyces sp. NPDC006529
AACGCCACCAGATGATGCGCCAACCGGTTCGCCCGCTCCTCCAACTCCCCGTACGTCACCCACTCGTCACCGAACGACACCGCCACCGCATCCGGTGACAGCGCGGCCCGGTCGGCCACCCATCCGTGGATGGTCCCGGCCGGAGCCTCCACCCCGCCCGAGGCGTTCCACTCCCGCACCACCCGGTCGAATTCCCCCGCGGTCAGCAGCGGGAGGTCCGCCACCGCCCGGTCCGGGTCCGCGGCGACGCCGTCCAGCAGCACGTTCAGGTGCTCGCCGAAGCGGGCGATGGTGCCGGCGTCGAACAGCTCGGCGCTGTACTCGACGAGCGCCCGCAGACCGCCCTCGTACTCCTCGAACTCCAGGGTCAGGTCGAACAGCGCGGTGTCCCGCTCCAGCCGGTAGTCCGTGACCTCGACCCCGCCCAGCGAGGGGTGCGCGCCGGGGGCGTTCTGGAGCACCACCATGGCCTGGACGAGCGGCGTGCGGCTGGTGTCGCGCTCCGGCTGGAGGGCCTCCACCAGGCGCTCGAAGGGCACCTCCTCGTGCGCGAACGCGTCGAGGACGGTCTCCTTCACCTGGTCCAGGACCGCCCGGAAGGGCATGTCCGGCTCGATGTGCGACCTCAGGACGACGGTATTGACCAGGAAGCCGATCAGCTGCTCCAGGTCGCCGTTCCCCTCGCCCTGCCCGCGCCCGGCGGACGCGGTGCCGACCGCGATGTCCTGCTGGCCGGTCCAGCGGGCGAAGACCGTCTTCACCGCGGCCGTCAGGGCCATGTAGAGCGTCGCGCCCTGTTCGCGGGCCAGCTCCTTGAGCGCGCCGAGCGTGGCCGCCGGTACCTCGAACCCGTGGACCGCGCCGGCCGAGGAGCGCACCGTCGGCCGCGGCCGGTCGGTGGGCAGTTCCAGCGGTTCGATGCCCGCGAGCCGCTCGCGCCACCAGCCGAGCTGCTCCTCCAGGAGACCGCCGTCCACCAGCCGCTCGCGCTGCCAGGCGGCGAAGTCCGGGTACTGCACCGGTACGGCGGCCAGCTCCGCCGGGCGGCCCTGCGTGCGGGCCGCGTACAGCTCGCCGAGCTCGCGGGCGGCGACGCCCATCGACCACCCGTCCGTGACGATGTGGTGCATGCCGAGCACGCACACGTGCTCCTCGGCGGCCGACCCGGTCATCCGGACGAGCAGCACGCGCACGAGCGGGCCGTTCTTCAGGTCGTACGGGCGGACCAGTTCCGCCTGCGCCAGCTCCCGCAGCTCCTCCTCGGTCCCGGCCTCGGCCGCCTGCCACTGGGGCTCCAGCACGGGGTGGACGATCTGCACACCCTGGCCGTCGGCCACGTCGAAGGTGGTCCGGAGCGCCTCGTGGCGCGCCGCCAGGTCACCGACGGCCGCGCGCAGCGCGGCGGCGTCGAGCGGTCCGGTCAGCCGCAGGGCGGTGGCCGAGTGGTATTCGGTGCTGCCCTCGTTGAAGTCCTCCAGGAACCACAGGCGCTGCTGTCCGAAGGACATCGGCAGCAGGCCGTCCCGCGGCGCCACCGGAATCCCGGGGGCCGCCCCGGCCTGCGCACCGGAGCCATCGGGGGCCACGGCGGCCGCCAGTTGCGCGACCGTCGGAGCCTCGAAGAGCAGGCGCGGGGAGAGACTCCCGCCGAGGGCCCGCCGGGCCCGCGACACGACCTGGATGGTCAGGATGGAGTCGCCGCCGAGGTCGAAGAAGTTGTCGTGGACGCCAACCCGCTCGACACCGAGCACGTCGGCCCAGATACCGGCCAGGATCCGCTCGGTCTCATCGCGCGGGGCGGTGTACTGCGTGCCGAGCTGCTCGGCCTGGACCTCGGGCGCGGGCAGCGCCCGCCGGTTCACCTTCCCGCTCGGGGTGAGCGGGAGCCGGTCCAGCGTCACGAACACCGCCGGCACCATGTAGTCCGGCAGGGTGGCCGCCAGGTGGGCCCGTAGCTCCGCGAGGGGCACGACGGTGTCCGTGACGACGTACGCGACGAGCCGCTTGTGGCCGTCGGTGCCCTGGTGGGCGGTGACGACCGTCTCCCGGATCAGCGGGTGGCCGACCAACGCCGTCTCGATCTCACCCAGTTCGATGCGGAACCCGCGGATCTTCACCTGGTCGTCCGCACGCCCCAGATACTCCAGCGTGCCGTCCGCCCGCCACCGGGCCACATCGCCCGAGCGGTACATCCGCTCTCCCGGCTCACCGAACGGATTCACCGGGAACCGCTCCTGCGTCAGCTCCGGACGATGCAGATACCCGCGCGCCAGACCACCACCCGCAACATGGATCTCACCCGCCACACCCACCGGAACCGGCGCACCCCGCTCGTCCAACAGCAGCACCCGGTAACTCGGCAACGGACGCCCCGCCGGCAACCGGCCACCCGCCACCACATGCGCAGCCGTGATCTCCTGATACGTCACATGCACCGTCGTCTCGGTGATCCCGTACATGTTCACCAGCCGCGCACCGGATTCACCGAACCGCTCGAACCAGCCCAGCACGTGCTTCGGCTCCAACGCCTCCCCACCGAAGATCACCCACCGCAGATCCGGCAGCACCTCACCCGCA
>NZ_JBEXPB010000117.1:0-2378 GCF_040611795.1 Streptomyces sp. NPDC006529
TCCGGGGCCTGCTCCAGGATGGTGTGCGCGTTGGTGCCGCTGAAGCCGAAGGAGGAGATGCCCGCGCGGCGCGGACGCCCCGTCTCGGGCCACTCGCGCAGCTCCGTCAGCAGCTCGACCTCACCGGCCGACCAGTCCACGTGCGGGGTCGGCTCGTCCACGTGCAGGGTCTGCGGAAGCACCCCGTGCTGCATCGCCAGCACCATCTTGATCACGCCCGCGACGCCAGCGGCGGCCTGCGTGTGACCGATGTTCGACTTCACCGAACCGAGCAGCAGCGGCCGGCCGTCCTCGCGGTCCTGGCCGTACGTGGCCAGCAGCGCCTGCGCCTCGATCGGGTCACCGAGCCGCGTACCGGTGCCGTGGGCTTCGACCGCGTCGACCTCGGAAGCCGAGAGCCCAGAGGTCGCGAGGGCGGCACGGATGACGCGCTGCTGCGAAGGGCCGTTCGGGGCGGTGAGCCCGTTGCTGGCACCGTCCTGGTTGATCGCGGATCCGCGGACCACCGCAAGGACCGGGTGGCCGTTGCGGCGGGCGTCCGAGAGCCGCTCGACGAGGAGCATGCCGACGCCCTCACCCCAGCCCGTGCCATCGGCCGAGGCGGCGAAGGCCTTGATCCGACCGTCCTCGGCCAACCCACGCTGACGGCTGAAGTCGATGTAGGCGCCGGGCGACGACATCACGGTGACCCCGCCCGCGAGGGCGAGCGAGCACTCGCCGCTGCGCAGGGCCTGGACCGCCCAGTGCAGGGCGACGAGGGAGGCCGAGCAGGCGGTGTCGATGGTCACGGCCGGGCCTTCGAGTCCGAAAGCGTACGAGAGCCGACCCGAGACCACACTCGCTGCGTTGCCGGTGCCCAGGTACCCCTCAAGGCCGTCCGGGACGGACTGGAGCGTGGCCCCGTAGTCCTGGCCGTTGGTTCCGACGAACACACCGGCCTGGCTGCCGCGCAGCATTGCCGGGTCGATACCGGCCCGCTCGAAGGCTTCCCACGTGGTCTCCAGCAGCAGGCGCTGCTGCGGGTCCATCGCCAGGGCCTCGCGCGGGGAGATCCCGAAGAAGTCCGCGTCGAAGTCCGCGACATCGTAGAGGAAGCCGCCCTCACGGGCATAGAAGGTGCCCTGCTGGTCAGGGTCCGGGCTGTAGAGCCGCTCCAGGTCCCAACCACGGTCGACCGGGAACTCACCGATCGCGTCACCACCGGCCGCCAGCAACTTCCACAGATCCTCGGGAGTACGCACCCCGCCGGGGAAACGGCAGCTCATCGCCACGATCGCGATCGGATCATCGTCCACCACCGTCACCACCGGACCACTGACGACCTCGACCTCGGCCCCCAGCAGCTCATCCCGCAGGAACGACATGAGGGCGGAAGCCGTCGGGTAATCGAAGATCAGCGTCGCCGGCAGGCTCACACCCGTCGCCGCCCCCAGCCGGTTGCGCAACTCCACAGCCGTCAGGGAATCGAACCCCAACTCCTTGAACGCCCGCTCCGCACCCACCGTCTCCGCACCCTCATGACCAAGCACCGCAGCCACATGCGTACGAACCAAGGCCAGCAGCTCACGCTCCAGCTCCGCAGCACCAAGTCCGGCCAGTCGGCCTACGGGAGCGCCGGTTTCGTCGCCGGGGCGGTCGGCAGTGGCTGTCGCGGCCAGGACCTCCGGCAGGTCGGCGAAGAGGCTGCTGGGACGGACCACGGAGAAGGCGGGCGCGAAACGCTCCCACGCCACATCGGCCACCAGCAAAGCAGCCGGGTCACCTACCGCACCCACGCTCTGCCGCAGAACAGCCATCGCCGTCTCCGGCGCCATCGGCGGAAGACCCTCACGCCGCATCCGGGCGTCGAGAGCCTCGTCGGCGGCCATACCGCCCTCGGCCCACGGACCCCAAGCCAGCGAGGTGGCAGCCAGCCCGGCCGCCCGGCGCTGCTCGGCGAGCGCGTCCAGATAAGCATTTGCAGCCGCGTAGTTGGCCTGACCAGCCGAGCCGGTCATGCCGCTCATGGAGGAGAAGAGGACGAAGGCGTCGAGCTCGATCCCCAGCTCAATCGTCAGCTCGTGGAGGTTGAGCGCGGAGGTGGCCTTGGCCCGCAGCACGCTCTCGAACCGTTCCGGCGTCAGCGCATCCAGCACACCGTCATCCAGCACACCAGCCGTGTGCACCACAGCCGTCAGCGTGTCGGCCTCGGCAGCCAGCAGCTCCCGCAACGCCTCCCGATCAGAAACATCACAAGCGACCACGGACACATCGACACCCAGGTCGGCCACCAGCTCAGCCACCCCAGGAGCATCCGGACCACGGCGACTGGTCAGCACCAGACGCTCAACACCCGCACCAGCCAGCCAACGAGCAACCCGGCCACCCAACGCACCCGT
>NZ_JBEXPB010000118.1:0-2276 GCF_040611795.1 Streptomyces sp. NPDC006529
GCGGGTGTGCAGTTGGCGCGTGGGTATGTGCGGCGTGCGGGTCTGACGGCTGAGCGGTTTGTGGCGTGTCCGTTCGAGCCGGGTGCGCGGATGTATCGCAGTGGTGATGTGGCGCGGTGGACTGCGGATGGCCGGCTTGAGTATGTGGGTCGTGCGGATGAGCAGGTGAAGGTGCGTGGTTTCCGGATCGAGCCGGGTGAGGTCCAGTCGGTGGTCGCGGGGCATGCGTACGTGGCGCAGGCGGCGGTGATCGCGCGTGAGGACGTGCCGGGCGATGTGCGGCTGGTTGCTTATGTGGTGCCGGGTGAGGGCGCGGATCGTGCGGGGCTGCCTGCTGGGGTGAGGGAGTTCGCGGGTTCCCGGCTGCCGGAGTACATGGTGCCCTCGGCTGTCGTGGTCCTGGACGCGCTGCCGTTGACGGGCAACGGGAAGCTGGACCGCAAGGCCCTGCCCGCCCCCGAGTACACGGCCGGTGTCGGTCGCGGTCCGGCCACGGTGCGTGAAGAGATCCTGTGCGCGGCATTCGGGCAGGTCCTCGGACTCGACAGCGTGGGCGTGGACGACGACTTCTTCGAACTGGGCGGCCACTCCCTGCTCGCGATCCGGCTGGTGGAGCAGCTGCGTACCCAGGGCGTATCGGTGTCCGTACGCGTTCTCTTCGAAAGTCCGACGGTCGCCGGGCTCGCGGCGGTCGCCGGAGCCCAAGAGGTGGAGGTGCCGGAGAACCTCATCCCCGCGGACGCGGTGGAGATCACGCCGGAGATGCTGCCGCTGGTGGAGCTGGACGCGGACGAGATCGGGCGGATCGTCACCACCGTCGAGGGCGGGGCGGCCAACATCGCAGACATCTACCCCCTTGCGCCGCTCCAGGAAGGTCTGCTCTTCCACCACCTGATGGCGGACGGTGGCAAGGACGCCTACGTGATGCCGACCGTGGTCGAGTTCGACTCGCGTGAGCGGCTCGACAGCTTTACCGAGGCCCTTCAGCAGGTCATCGACCGGCACGACATCTTCCGTACCGCGATCGTCTGGGAGGGCCTGCGCGAAGCGGTCCAGGTCGTACAGCGTCGAGCGCCGCTCCCCGTCGAGGTGGTCCGACTGGATGCGCGGAGCGATGACCTCACCGCCGACCTGGTAGCGGCCGGCGGTTCCTCGATGGACCTGGGCCGCGCCCCGCTCATCCGGATGCACGCGGCGGCCGAGCCGGGCACAGAGCGGTGGCTGGCCCTGGTGCGGGTGCACCACATGGTGCAGGACCACACCGCGATGGAGGTGCTGCTGGACGAGGTGGACGCGTTCCTGACCGGACGAGGCGCCGAGCTGGCGTCGCCGCTGCCGTTCCGCACCTTCGTCGCTCAGGCGCGCGGTGGCGTGGCGCGTGCCGAGCATGAGCGGTACTTCACCGAGCTGCTCGGTGACGTGACCGAACCGACCGCGCCGTTCGGACTCATGGACGTACACGGCGACGGCGCGGACGCGGTCCGCCTGGGCATCGCGCTGCCGACGGAACTGTCAGCACGAGTGGGCGAGCTGTCGCGCCGACTGGGCGCGAGCAAGGCCACACTCATGCACCTCGCGTGGGCTCGGGTTCTGGCCACGGTCAGCGGCCGGGACGATGTCGTCTTCGGCACAGTGCTGTTCGGCAGGATGAACGCCGGCGTCGGCTCGGACCGGGTGCCGGGCCCGTTCATCAACACCCTGCCGGTACGTGTGCGAGTGAACGAACTCGGCGTGCTGGAGGCGGTCGCGGCGATGCGTGGACAGCTCGCGGAGCTGCTGGAGCACGAGCACGCGCCGCTCGCACTGGCACAGCAGGCCAGTGGGGTGGCCGGCGACACGCCACTGTTCACTTCGATCTTCAACTACCGGCACAACGCCGCCCCCGCCGACGCCCCGGCGCCGGAGGAGGCTGAGGCACGGGAGAACGGCGGAGGGATCCGGCTGCTCTTCCAGCGCGAGCGCACGAACTACCCCCTCCAGGTTGCGGTGGACGACTACGGGGACTCATTGGGGCTCTCCATCGACGCAGTGGCCTCGCTCGACGCGCGAGCGGTGGGTGCGCTTGTCTGCACCGCCATCAACGGCCTCGTGACAGCACTGGAACGGGCGCTGGACGGCGGCACTGACCTGCCGCTGAGCACGGTGACCGTGCTCGATGACGTGGAGCGTCATCGGGTGATTGAGCTGTGGAATGACACGGCTGTTGATGTGGCTCCGTTGACGTTGCCGGAGTTGTTTGAGGCTCGGGTGGCGGAGACGCCTGATGCGGTTGCTGT
>NZ_JBEXPB010000119.1:0-2120 GCF_040611795.1 Streptomyces sp. NPDC006529
GATCCCGCGCTGGAGGGTGTGGGGGCGGGTGCGCCTGGTGTGAGGGTGGGGCCGGAGGGGCTGGCGTATGTGATCTATACGTCGGGTTCGACGGGCCGCCCGAAGGGTGTGGCGGTCGGGCATGCGGCGATGGCGAACATGGTGTCGGTGTTCGGCCCGTTGATGGATGTGGGTCCTGGTGTTCCGGTGCTGCAGTTCGCCTCGTTCAGCTTTGATGCGTCGGTGCTGGATGTGGCGGTGACGCTGGGGTGCGGTGGTGCGCTGGTGGTGGCCACCGCCGTCGAGCGGTCCGAACCGGCTCTGCTGCGCGAGCTCGCGCGGTCGGCCGGCGTACGCTCGGCCAGCCTCGTGCCGTCCTTGCTGGCGGTGCTGGAGCTGGACGACCTGGCCGGTGTCGGTCCGATCGTCGTCGGGTCCGAGGCGATCGAGCCCGCACTAGCCCGTGCCTGGGCGCGCGGCCGCCGTCTGCTCCACGCCTACGGGCCCACCGAGGCGGCCGTCATCACGGCCATCGAACAAGTGGACCCCGGCGGCCACGGCACGGTTCCGATCGGTGGCCCGGTCTCGAACACCCGGATGTACGTCCTCGACGCCAGGCTGCGGCCGGTCCCGGTCGGCGTGGTGGGAGAGCTGTACATCACCGGCGCGCAGCTGGCGCGCGGGTACGTGGGACGCGCTGACCTGACGGCGGAGCGTTTCGTAGCCTGTCCGTTCGAGAGCGGCGCACGGATGTACCGCACCGGCGACCTGGTCCACCGGTCGGCTGACGGCCGGCTGGTTTTCGCCGGGCGCGCCGACGAGCAGGTGAAGATGCGTGGTTTCCGGATCGAGCTGGGTGAGGTCCGGTCCGTGGTGGCCGAGCATCCGCTGGTGGATCAGGCCGTGGTAGTGGCACGTGAAGACGTGCCGGGGGACAAGCGCCTGGTCGCATACGTCGTCGCGGACGCGGGGGCCAATGAATTGGCCGTCTCCATATGCGAGTTGGCCAGTCAACGCCTGCCGCGCTACATGGTTCCGTCGGCTGTCGTGGTGTTGGACGCACTCCCGCTGACAGTGAACGGGAAGCTGGACCGCAAGGCGTTGCCCGCCCCTGAGGCCCCTTCCGCGGTGAGCGCGGCGGGGAGGCGTCCGGGTACGGTCCAGGAGGAGATTCTTTGCACCGTGTTCGCCCAGGTGCTCGGTGTCGAGAGCCTGGGCGTCGAGGAGGACTTCTTCGCAAGAGGTGGTCACTCACTGCTCGCCATCAGGCTGGTGAGCCGGATCCGGACCGTTCTGGGTGTGGAGGTCCCGCTTCGTGAACTGTTCGAGGCGTCGACTCCGGCAGCCCTCGCGGCCCGGCTGGCTGGTGCGGGCAGCGCCCGGTCGGCACTGACGAGGATGGAGCGCCCCGAGCGGGTTCCGCTGTCCTACGCCCAGCGTCGTCTCTGGTTCGTCGGACAGCTGGAAGGACCCAGCGCGACCCACAACGTCCCGGTCGCCCTGCGGCTGTCCGGTGAGGTGGATCACGCGGCCATGGACTCCGCCTTGCGGGATGTGATCGGCCGACATGAGGTGCTGCGTACGGTCTTCCCGACCCTCGACGGTGAGCCGTATCAGTGCATCCTGGCGCCGGACGAGTTTGCCTGGGGGCTGTCGGTGGCCGAGCCGGTCTCGCCGGCGGATCTGGATGACGCGGTGGCTGGGGCTGCCGGATACGCCTTCGACCTGGCGTCGGAGATTCCGATCCGGGCCTGGCTCTTCTCCGTGGGGGCCGAGGACCATGTGCTGGTGGTCGTGGTCCACCACATCGCCAGTGACGGCTGGTCGACCGGACCTCTGGCCAGAGACCTGTCCACCGCTTACGAGGCGCGGCGCGCGGGGCAGACGCCCCAGTGGCAACCGCTGCCGGTGCAGTACGCCGACTACGCCCTGTGGCAGCGGGACCTGCTCGGCGACGAGCAGGACCAGGACAGCCTTGTTGCCCAACAGGTCGAATACTGGCGTGGGGTCCTGACCGATTCACCGGAGGAGTTGGGGCTGCCTTTCGATCATGTGCGGCCGGCGGTGGCGGGTCATCGTGGGCATGGTGTGGCGGTGGAGGTTCCGGCTGAGGTCCATGCGCGGTTGGCGGGGGTGGCGCG
>NZ_JBEXPB010000120.1:0-1955 GCF_040611795.1 Streptomyces sp. NPDC006529
GAGGAACTCGCTCCCAGCCGCTCCATGGCCCGGCACCCGCTGTTCCAGGTGATGCTCACCGTGGACAACAACGCCGAAGCCGTCCTGGACCTGCCGGGCGTACGGGCCGGTGCCGTGGCTGCCGAGCTGACCACAGCCAAGTTCGACCTGGAACTCAGTGTTCTGGAGACCTTCGACGCCGACGGCACGCCGGCAGGACTGCACGGCGGGGTGATCGCGGCAGCGGACCTGTTCGATGCCGAATCGGCCGCGCGGATCATGGGCCGGTGGGCTCAGGTTCTGGCCGCGCTGGCCGAGGACCCGCAGGTGCGCCTGAGCCAGGTGGACGTGCTCGACGCCGAGGAGCGTCGGCGCGTACTCGAGGAGTGGAACGACACCGCCCTCGACGTCGAGCCGTCGACGCTGCCGGCCCTGTTCGAAGCGCAGGTGGCGCGGACCCCGGATGCCGTCGCCCTGGAGTTCGAGGACGCCCGGCTCTCCTACGGCGAGCTGGACGCGCGGGCGAACCGCCTGGCCCGCCACCTTGCCGGTCAGGGAGTGGGCGCGGAGTCCGTGGTCGCCGTGGCCCTGGAGCGCGGCACGGACCTCGTAGTGGCGCTGCTGGCCGTCATGAAGGCCGGTGGTGCCTACCTGCCGGTCGACCCGGACTACCCGGCGGACCGGATCGCGTACACGCTGGACACTTCCGGTGCGGCCGCGGTGGTGACCACGGCCACACTGGCGCACCTGGTCCCGGCGGGTGTGCCGCCCGTACTGGTGGAGGACCCGGCCATAGCCGCCCTCGACAGCAACGCGCTCGACCGGGCGCCCTCTCCCGAGCACCCGGCCTACGTGATCTACACCTCCGGCTCCACGGGCCGCCCCAAGGGCGTGGTGATCGAGCACCGGTCACTGGTCAACTTCCTTGCCTCGATGCAGGATCGCTTCGCCCTGGACGAGGACGACCGGCTGGTGGCGGTCACCACGGTCGGCTTCGACATCGCCGGCCTGGAGCTCTACCTGCCGCTGCTCAACGGTGCCCGCGTCGTGCTCGCCGCCCGCGAGGTCGTACGGGATCCGCGGGCCCTGCGTGCCCTGATCGTGGCGGCTGGGGCGAGCGTCGTGCAGGCGACCCCGAGCCTGTGGCAGGCCCTGCTGGCCGAGTCCGAAGCCGCGGACGATTCGCGGTCCGAATGGCTCACCCGTATACGCGCGCTGGTCGGCGGCGAGGCGCTGCCGGGCGAGCTGGCCCGCACCCTGGTGGCCACGGCCGCCTCGGCGACCAACATGTACGGCCCTACCGAGACCACCATCTGGTCCACCGACCGGCGGCTGTCGCCCGAAGCCACCACCGACGGTGTCTCCTCCATCGGCGGCCCGATCGCGAATACGCGGGTCTACGTGCTCGACGGGTGGCTCGCCCCGGTCGCGCCCGGTGTCGCCGGCGAGCTGTACATCGCCGGCTCCGGCCTGGCCCGCGGCTACCTGAACCGCCCCGGCCTGACCGCCGAACGCTTCGTGGCCTGCCCGTTCGGCGGTGTGGCGGAGCGGATGTACCGGACCGGCGACATCGCGCGGTGGACCGTCGATGGTGATCTGGAGTTCGTCGGCCGCGCCGACGAACAGGTGAAGCTGCGTGGCTTCCGGATCGAGCCGGCGGAGATCGCGGCCGCGCTGATCGCGCACCCGCAGGTCACGCAGGCCTTGGCCGTCGTGCGTGAGGACGTCGCAGGGGACCGGCGGCTGGTCGCCTACGCCGTGGTTGCCGATGACGCGGGGACTGACCTGACGGGCTCCCTGCGGAAGTTCGCGGCCGCCCGGCTGCCCGAGTACATGGTGCCGTCGGCTGTCGTCCTGCTGGGCGCGCTGCCGCTGACGCCCAACGGGAAGCTGGACCGTAAGGCTCTGCCGGCCCCTGAGTACGCGGGTGGTGTCGGTCGTGGTCCGGTGTCGCTCCAGGAGGAGTTGTTGTGCGG
>NZ_JBEXPB010000121.1:0-1943 GCF_040611795.1 Streptomyces sp. NPDC006529
CTGGTGACGGGTGGTACGGGTGCGTTGGGTGGCCGGGTTGCTCGTTGGCTGGCTGGTGCGGGTGTTGAGCGTCTGGTGCTGACCAGTCGCCGTGGGCCGGATGCTCCTGGTGTGGCGGAGTTGGTGGCCGAGCTGGGTGTCGATGTGTCCGTTGTCGCTTGTGATGTTTCTGATCGGGGGGCGTTGCGGGACCTGTTGACTGCCGAGGCCGGCACGCTGACGGCGGTGGTGCATACGGCTGGGGTGCTGGATGACGGCGTGCTGGATGCGCTGACGCCGGAACGGTTCGAGAGCGTGCTGCGGGCCAAGGCCACCTCCGCGCTCAACCTGCACGAGCTCACGGTTGAGCTGGGGATCGAGCTTGATGCCTTCGTCCTCTTCTCCTCCATGAGTGGGGCGATCGGCTCGGCGGGCCAGGCCAACTACGCCGCTGCGAATGCCTATCTGGATGCGCTCGCCGAGCAACGGCGGGCGGCCGGGTTGGCCGCGACGTCCATCGCCTGGGGTCCGTGGGCCGAAGGCGGCATGGCCGCCGACGAGGCTCTCGAAGCCCGGATGCGCAGGGACGGCGTACCGCCCATGAACGGGAGCGCGGCGATCCGTGCGCTCGGCCAGGCCGCGGCCGGTACGGACGCCTCCCTCACCGTGGCCGACGTCGTCTGGGAGCAGTACCTCTCCGGCCACACCGCCGTACGAGGCAGCACCCTCTTCGACGAGCTCAGCGAGGTCCGCACGACCCGCTCGGCCGCCGAGGACCGTGCCGACCGGGCCGCGTCCGCGCAGGCCGACGGCGCCGTCAACCTCGGCGCGCGGCTCGCCGCGCTCGCCCCCGCCGATCAGGTACGAGAGCTGCTCGGCCTGGTCCGTACGCACGTTGCTGCCGTCCTCGGACACGGGAGCGCGGACGCGGTCGGTGCGGGACGCGCCTTCAAGGAGCTCGGCTTCGACTCCCTCACCGCGGTCGAGCTGCGCAACCGCCTGAACGCGGCCACCGAGCTGCGGCTGCCCGTCACCCTCGTCTACGACTACCCGACGTCCGCCGCGCTGGCCGAGTACCTCCGAGAGGAGCTCGTCGGCAGCGTCCCGGTCTCCGGCGCCATGCTCCCCGTCGTCGCGGCCGTCGACGGCGACCCGATCGCCATCGTCGCCATGAGCTGCCGTTTCCCCGGCGGGGTCAGCACCCCCGAGGACCTCTGGGAGCTGCTTGCGCAGGGTACGGACGCGGTTGACGCCTTCCCGGCCGACCGCGGCTGGAAGCTGGACCGCCTGTACAGCCCCGACCCGGACCAGCCGGGGACTTCGTACACCCGCGAGGGCGGCTTCGTCGCGGGGGCGGCGGACTTCGACGCGGACTTCTTCGGGATCTCCCCGCGCGAGGCCCTCGCCATGGACCCGCAGCAGCGCCTGCTGCTGGAGACCTCCTGGGAAGCCTTCGAGCGGGCCGGCATCGACCCGACGTCGCTGCGCGGCAGCCGCGCCGGTGTCTTCGTCGGTACCAACGGCCAGGACTACCTCTCCCTCATCACCCGCGACCAGGACGGCCTCGAAGGCCACGTCGGCACGGGCAACGCGGGCAGCGTCATGTCGGGCCGCGTCTCCTACGTCTTCGGGCTGGAGGGTCCGGCGGTCACCGTCGACACGGCGTGCTCGTCGTCCCTCGTGGCGCTGCACTGGGCGATCCAGGCACTGCGCAACGGTGAGTGCTCGCTGGCGCTGGCGGGCGGTGTCACCGTCATGTCGACGCCGGAGAACTTCGTCGATTTCAGCCGTCAGCGTGGGTTGGCGGAGGACGGTCGGATCAAGGCTTTTGCGGCTGGTGCGGACGGGACCGGTTGGGGTGAGGGTGTCGGCATGCTGCTCGTGGAGCGGCTGTCGGATGCCCGTAGGAACGGTCACCCGGTCCTTGCGGTGGTGCGGGGTTCGGCGATCAACCAGGACGGTGC
>NZ_JBEXPB010000122.1:0-1913 GCF_040611795.1 Streptomyces sp. NPDC006529
CGACCCTGCGTCCGATGCGTGACCGGCGGAACCGATGATGACCGCCGACTGACGAGCCCCCGGGCCCGGCCAGTCAAGGGGGTACCGAGGGCCGATCGGCCGCCGCATCCGACCCCGGTCGGGCGCGGCGGCCGTACGTGCTTCCGGACCCTTCAGGCCACGACGAACCCCTGTTCAAGTGCCGCTAGGCCGCACTTGCACAGGAAGATTCCTGTCGGCGGGGCACGCTCGTGGGGCGGGCTACGAGGTCCGGGAATGGTCCCGCATGATCGGCAGCCGCAGGCCCGGCCAGGCAGTGTCGATCGCCGCACCGGGAAGAGCCGGTGCGGGCCCGATGAGGGCCGTGGCGGGAGAGCATCCGTCGGCCCTGGGCAGCCTTTCGGGTATCCATGGCCACGACATCGGCGGTGTGGGCGCCAGCAGCCAGGGCCGATCGGATGCCGGCGAGCACGTGTTGTGTGGACCCATCGGTGCCCCTTCAGCTGTCTTCGCCGCGGCCCAGAACGCTTCGTGAACGGCGGTGAAGCTTCCCTCGCGGCGGGCTTGGTCGACGGCTTCGGAGCCGGCCCTCGCGCCGAGCTTGGCCAGCAGCACCTCCAGGAAGTAGTCGAGGACGATTCGTTCGGTGTCTTTGGCGGTGAGCCGAGAGTGCCAGGCGATCTCGGTGCGTCCGTGGGGAACGACCAGGTCGCGGTCCGCCGTCCTTTCCCCCCGGCCCTTCTCATGGGCCCCCGAAGTCCCGGCTCGCAGTGGAAAGGAGTGAAGCCCAAACGCCGCCTGAACTCCTCACACCTGGGATGTTCCTACCGTGACCGGCTCTTTTGGGTCACCCGGGACACAGCTGGAGGGAGAGGCTGTCATATGGCCAGATCCACCCATGCCTCGCCGAAGTCGGCCTCGGCGTCCATGCCCGGACGGTTGTGGCAGACCACGGACTCGGCCGAAGGCGCCGCGCCGACCGCCTCGGCGATTTCCCGGCGCCGGCGGGAGACGTAGTCCCACCCGGTCGTGTAGGCGACATCCGCCCCGCATTCCAGCCGCAGCCGCCGTCACGATCCGCTGAACGGTATGGCGCTGCTTCTGCGGCTCCTCAGATCCCCACGCAGCCACTCGTCGATCGTCTCCTTGAACGGCTCCAAGAGGGGCGACGACCGCACTGGTGTCTTCTGCGGCAGGGGCACCGGCGATGCCAGAGCCGCCGGCACCAGCCGACGGTGATCATTGATCGTCGTGTGGGCCTGGGAGATAGTGGATCGCGTTGAGCCGCGGTGGATCGCCGATAAGCCTCCATCGGATGGTGCGGATGTTCAACGGGAACAGCCGTCACCGTCACCTATGACACCACCCCACTGGTTGGCTTCATGGAAGGGAATGCGTCGTGCCGAATCCGTTCGACGATCCGGGTTCCGACTGCCTGGGTCTGGTCGACGACGGGGGACGGCATTCCGTCTGGTCGGCCTTCGCCGCGGCGCTCGACGGCTGGACCGGTTCACGGCGATGGAGGTGAAATAGCCGGCAGCGGTGCCACGGCCCGGTCGTGGTCGATGGCCTCGGCCATCTGCTCGGCAGGCCTTTGCGTGGCGAGGCGCGGACATACGCAGGGTATGCCGAGTGCGAATCCAATGACCGCTCCTTAGGCAACACCCCGGCCGACTCGGTCAATCGCGCCGACCTCCTGGTCTAGGCAGGCAAGCCGTGAGTTTACTTACCGAGGGCGCGACATACCGCATGCCCGTAGGCGGCAGGCTCTGCATCCAAATGCACTTGCACAGCAGCCTGAATATCAAAAGTCAGACTAGGCCGACGTTGCGGCCAGGACGTAACCAGGAGGGGTCCTGATGTTTCCGTTGTCCTTTGCGCAGCGTCGGTTGTGGTTTGTGGATCAGCTGGAGGGGCCGAGTGCGACGTACAAC
>NZ_JBEXPB010000123.1:0-1829 GCF_040611795.1 Streptomyces sp. NPDC006529
GAGGGCTCACCGGTCGGCGGGAAGACCGCCTTCCTGTTCACCGGTCAAGGCAGCCAGCGCCTCGGGATGGGGCGTGAGTTGTATGACGCCTTCCCCACTTTCGCGGATGCGCTGGATGCTGTGTGTGCCCGGTTCGATCTGGATGTGCCTTTGCGCGATGTCCTCTTCGGGGCGGATGCGGAGCTACTGAACCGTACGGAATGGGCGCAGCCTGCGTTGTTCGCGGTCGAGGTGGCGCTGTTCCGGCTGTTGGAGTCGTGGGGTGTGCGGCCTGACTTCCTCGCCGGTCATTCGATCGGTGAGGTCGCTGCCGCGCACGTCGCGGGTGTCTTGTCCCTCGACGACGCGTGTGTGCTCGTCGCCGCCCGGGGCCGCCTGATGCAGGCGCTGCCGGGTGGTGGGGTGATGATCGCTCTCCAGGCGTCGGAGGACGAAGTCCTGCCGCTGCTGAATGACCGGGTGAGCATCGCCGCCGTCAACGGGCCCGCGTCGGTCGTGATCGCGGGTGACGAGGACGCTGTGCTCGCGGTGGTGGAGGTGTTCGCCGACCGCAAGAGCAAGCGGCTCACGGTCAGTCACGCTTTCCACTCGCCGCACATGGACGGGATGTTGGAGGACTTCCGTGAGGTGGTGGCGGGGCTGGAGTTCGCCGCTCCGCGGATCCCGGTCGTCTCCCACCTGACGGATGCGCTGGTCTCGGACGAGATGGGTTCGGCCGACTTCTGGGTGCGACACGTCCGGGAGGCGGTTCGCTTCCTCGACGGTGTGCGGGCCCTGGAGGCCGCGGGTGTGACGACGTACGTCGAACTCGGTCCGGACGGCGTGCTGTCGGCGCTGGCACAGGATTGCGTGACGGCTGCTGCCGGGTTCGTGCCGGTGCTGCGGGCCGGTCGGCCGGAGGCGGAGACCGCGGTTGCGGCTCTGGCTCAGGCACAGGTACGGGGTGTGGCCGTGGACTGGTCCGCCTTCTACGCCGGTACGGGCGCCCGACGGGTGGAGCTGCCGACGTACGCCTTCCAGCACGAGCGCTACTGGCTGGAGATGCCGGGCGCGACCCGGAAGGGTGCGACGGACGACCTGGACTCCCGCTTCTGGGACGCCGTGGAGCGCGAGGACCTGGAGTCGCTCGCTGCCGCGCTGGACATGGACGACGAGAACACTCTGGGAACGGTCCTGCCGGCACTGCCCGCGCTGTCGGCGTGGCGCCGGGGTCTGCGGACCCAGTCCGAGGTCGACTCCTGGCGTTACCGGGTGTCGTGGAAGCCGCTGACGGACGGTGCTGCCGGTGCTGTGCTGTCGGGTGAGTGGCTGGTCGTGGTGCCGGCTGTGGGCGTGGATGACACGGCTGTGGTGGCGGCTCTGGCTGGGCGTGGTGCTGGGGTGCGTCGGGTTGTGGTGGAGCCGGGCATGGACCGTGAGGGTCTTGCGGGTCTGCTGGCTGGTGTGGGGTCTGTGGCTGGTGTGGTGTCGTTGCTGGCGCTGGATGAGGTGGGTGGGCTCGTTGCTACCGCCGGTCTGGTGCAGGCGTTGGGTGATGCCGGGGTGGGGGCGCCGTTGTGGTGCCTGACGCGTGGTGCGGTGAGTGTGGGCCGTTCGGACCGGTTGGTGTCTGCTGTTCAGGCGCAGGTGTGGGGTCTGGGTCGGGTGGCTGCTCTGGAGGTTCCTGAGCGTTGGGGTGGTCTGGTCGACCTTCCCGAGGTGTGGGACGAGCGGGCCATGGGCCGCCTGGTGGGTGTTCTGGGTGGTGTCGAGGACCAGGTGGCGGTGAGGTCTTCCGGGGTCTTCGGTCGTCGTCTGGTGCGTGCGGCGCGGGCTGGGGGTTCGTGGTC
>NZ_JBEXPB010000124.1:0-1708 GCF_040611795.1 Streptomyces sp. NPDC006529
GTGGCCGCAGGCCATCGCGAAGCGACGCGACGAAGGAGCGCTCTTGACGGGACGCCCCGGCACGGGAAGACAGTTGAACTGACGGGCAGCCCCCGGAACCACCCCGACCCCGGAGGCTCGAAGCCCGAGCCCCTCGCGGCGAAGCCGCGCCTTACGGCGCAGCCGCGCCCCGCGGGAGATCAGAGCTTCTCGGGCGTCCTGATGCCCAGGAGTGACATGCCCTTGGAGAGGGTGCGGGCGGTGAGGTCGGCCAGGAAGAGGCGGTTCTCGCCTACGGCGAGTTCCGGCTCCGGCTTGATGACCGGGCACTGGTCGTAGAACGTGGTGAAGAGCGAGGACAGCTGGTAGAGGTACGCCGCCAGCTTGTGCGGTGCGTACTCCTTCGCCGCCTCCTCGATCAGTTCGCCGAACGTGTCCAGGTGCAGGCCCAGCGCGCGCTCGGCCGGGGCCAGCTCCAGCTCCGGGTGCGCGAGGGGGCTGCGGTCGCCCGCCTTGCGCAGGATGGAGCGGATGCGGGCGTACGCGTACTGGAGGTAGACCGAGGTGTCGCCGTTCAGCGAGACCATCTGGTCCAGGTCGAACTTGTAGTCGCGCGCGGCGGAGGTGGAGAGGTCCGCGTACTTCACCGCGCCGATGCCGACGTGCTGACCGTTCTCTACGATCTCGGCCTCGGTCAGGCCGACCTTCTCGGCCTTCTCGCGCACCACCGCCGTAGCCCGCTCAACGGCCTCGTCCAGGAGGTCCACCAGCCGGACCGTCTCGCCCTCGCGGGTCTTGAACGGCTTGCCGTCCTTGCCGAGGACGGTGCCGAAGGCGAGCTGGACGGCCTTGGTGTCCTCGTTCAGCCAGCCCGCGCGGCGGGCCGTCTCGAAGACCATCTTGAAGTGCAGGGACTGGCGGGCGTCCACGACGTACAGGAGGGTCGAGGCCTTGAGGTTGCCGACGCGGTCGCGGATCGCGGACAGGTCGGTCGCGGCGTAGCCGAAGCCGCCGTCGGTCTTCTGGACGATCAGCGGGGTCGGGTTGCCGTCCGGGCCCTTGACGTCCTCGAAGAACACGCACAGCGCGCCGTTGGAGCGGACGGCGACGCCCGACTCCTCCAGCAGGCGGCAGGTCTCCACCAGCATGTCGTTGTAGCCCGACTCGCCGACGACGTCGGCGTCGCGGATGTCCATGTCCAGCTTGTTGAAGACGGAGTAGAAGTAGATCTTCGACTCGTCGACGAAGCGCTGCCACAGCGCGAGGGTCTGCTCCTCGCCCGCCTGGAGGTCGACGACCCGGGCGCGGGCGCGGGTCTTGAACTCCTCGTCGGAGTCGAAGAGCGCGCGCGAGGCCTTGTAGAGGCGGTTGAGGTTCGACATCGCCTCTTCGCCCGAGACCTCCTCGCGCGGGCCGTGGTCCAGCTCGTGCGGGTGCTCGATCAGGTACTGGATGAGCATGCCGAACTGGGTGCCCCAGTCGCCGATGTGGTGGCGCCGCACCACGCTCTCGCCGGTGAACTCCAGGATCTCGACCATCGCGGCGCCGATCACGGCGGAGCGCAGGTGGCCGACGTGCATCTCCTTGGCCACGTTCGGCTGCGCGTAGTCGATGACCGTGGTGCCCGCGGTCGGCGAGAGCGGCACGCCGAGGCGCGCGTCGGCGGCGCGGGCCGCCAGGGTCTCGACGATCGCCCGGTCGGTGACCGTGATGTTGAGGAAGCCGGGTC
>NZ_JBEXPB010000125.1:0-1610 GCF_040611795.1 Streptomyces sp. NPDC006529
GGTGGCGCTGACGGCGGGGGCGCGTCCGGAGCGGGTTCCGCTGTCGTTCGCGCAGCGTCGTCTGTGGTTCATCGGCCAGCTGGAGGGCCCCAGCGAGACCTACAACATGTCCGTCACCCTGCGTCTGACGGGTGCGGTGGACCAGGTGGCACTGGGCGCGGCGTTCAGGGACGTCCTGGAACGGCACGAAGTCCTGCGCACGGTGTTCTCCGTGGCTGAGGACGGTCAGCCGTACCAGCAGATCGTCGACCTGGCCGAACTGGCCTGGCAACTGGAGACCGTCGAGGTCCCCCCGTCCCGGCTCGCCGGAGCGGTCGCCGACGCGGAGCGGTACGCGTTCGACCTCGCCACTGAAGTGCCCATCCGTGCCTGGCTTTTCTCCGTCGCGCAGGACGAGCACCTCGTCGTGTTGACCACCCACCACATCGCGACCGACGGTTGGTCGATGGGTCCGTTGGCTCAGGATGTGTCGGCTGCTTATGCGGCGCGGTGTGCGGGTGGGGCTCCGGAGTGGGAGCCGCTGCCGGTGCAGTACGCGGATTACGCGCTGTGGCAGCGTGAGCTGCTGGGTGACGAGCAGGACCCGGAAAGTCTGATTTCACGCCAGGTGGCTTACTGGCGTGAGGAGTTGGCGGGTTCTCCGGAGGAGCTGGGGCTGCCGTTCGACCGGCAGCGTCCGGCGGTGGCTTCGCATCAGGGGCACAGTGTGCCGCTGGTGGTGCCGGCGGAGGTGCACGCCCGTCTGGTGGAGGTGGCGCGCGCTGAGTGTGTGACCACGTTCATGGTGTTCCAGGCGGCGCTGGCGCTGCTGCTGTCCCGGCTGGGCGCGGGGACCAACATCCCGATCGGCTCGGCCAACGCCGGACGCACCGATGAGGCGCTGGACAACCTCGTGGGCTGCTTCGTCAATACCCTGGTGCTGCGTGCCGATCTGTCGGGTGACCCGACCTTCCGTGAGCTGCTGGCGCGGGCGCGTGAGCGGGGCCTGTCGGCGCATGCGCACCAGGACGTGCCCTTCGAGAAGCTGGTCGAGGAGCTGGCTCCCAGCCGTTCGATGGCCCGTCACCCCCTCTTCCAGGTGGTCCTGACCAAGCAGGACACCATCGACGCGGTACTCGACCTGCCAGGGGTGCAGGCCGGAGGGGTATCGGCAGAGCTGACTGCGGGCAAGACCACGGCGAAGTTCGATGTGGATGTGATGGTGTCGGAGGCGTTCGACGCGCAGGGTGTGGCGTTGGGTCTTCGGGGTTCGGTGACGGTGGCCGCGGATCTGTTCGACGAGGCGTGGGCTGGGCGGATCGCCGGGTACTGGTCGCGGGTCCTGGACGTGGTCTCTAACGATCCGGGTGTGCGCCTGAGCCGGGTGAATGTGCTGGGTCCGGATGAGCTGGCGACGGTGTTGTCCGGGTGGAATGACACCACGGCCGAGGTTGCGGACGCTTCGGTGGTGGGGTTGTTCGAGGCGCAGGTGGTGCGGTCGCCGGATGCGGTGGCGGTGGTCGCCGATGGTGTGGAGGTGTCGTTCGCGGAGCTGGATGTGCGGGCGAACCGGCTGGCTCACTATCTGGTGTCGCAGGGTGTGGGTGCGGAGTCGGTGGTGGGTCTGTGTC
>NZ_JBEXPB010000126.1:0-1519 GCF_040611795.1 Streptomyces sp. NPDC006529
GATTCACCGCAGCCTTGCAGCAGGTCATCGACCGGCACGACATCTTCCGCACCTCCATCGTGTGGGAGGGGCTGCGGGAGCCGGTCCAGGTGGTGCGGCGCCACGCGGTCCTCCCGGTGACCGAATTGGCACTGGACCCGCACGGCGGCGAGCCGGCTGAACAGCTCCTGGAGCGCGTCGGCCTTTCGATGGACCTGAAGCAGGCACCGCTCATCCGGGTCCAGACGGCGGCCGCGCCGGGGAGCGACCAGTGGCTCGCACTGATCCGCGTACACCACATGGTGCAGGACCATACGGCGCTGGAGATCGTGTTCGGAGAGGTGGAGGCCTTCCTCTCCGGGCGCGGCGATACGCTGCCGGACCCGCTGCCGTTCCGCGACTTCGTGGCGCAGGCCCGGGGCGGGGCGGCACGTGCCGAGCACGAGCGGTACTTCGCCGGGCTGCTGGGTGATGTGACCGAGCCGACGGCGCCCTTCGATGTCGTCGACGTACGCAGTACGGGCGCGAACTCGGTCCACGAAGGCGTGCCGTTGGGGGCAGAGTTGACCGCCCGACTGCGCCAGGCGTCGATAGGGCTCGGGGCGAGCACTGCAACCGTGCTGCATGTGGCCTGGGCGCGCGTACTAGCGGTGCTCAGCGGCCGCGACGACATCGTCTTCGGCACCGTGCTGTTCGGACGGATGAACGCGGGTGCCGGTTCGGATCGGGTGCCGGGCCCCTTCATCAACACCCTTCCCGTACGGGTGCGCACCCACGACATGGGCGTCACGACGGCGGTATCCGCGATGCGCGGTCAGCTGGCGGATCTGCTGGAGCATGAACATGCGTCGCTGGCACTCGCACAGCAGGCCAGCGGAGTTCCCGCCGACACACCATTGTTCACCTCCTTCTTCAACTACCGGCACAACGCGAGCCGCCAAGACGATGACGAGCAGCGCAGTCACGGCAGGGAGGGAATCCGGCTGTTGCTTGCCCAGGAGCGGAGCAACTTCCCGCTCGGGGTCTCGGTTGACGACGACGGGCACAGCATCGATCTGTCCGTGGAGGCGGTCACACCGATTGATCCACAGGCCGTGGGACGACTGCTGCGCACGGCCGTCGGAAACCTCCTGTGCTCGCTAGAGGAGGGTTTGGACGCACCCCTGAGTGCGGTGGATGTGCTGGATGCGGCTGAGCGTGAGCTGGTGGTGTCGGGCTGGAACGACACGGTGGTTGAGGTTGCTGCGGTGACGGTGCCGGAGTTGTTCGCGGCGCATGTGGCGGCTTCGCCGGATGCGGTGGCGGTGGTCTTCGATGGTGTGGAGGTTTCCTACGGGGAGCTGGACGCACGGGCGAATCGTCTCGCGCATGCCCTGATTGCTCAGGGGGTGGGTGCGGAGTCGGTGGTGGGTTTGTGTCTGCCGCGCGGTGTCGACATGGTCGCCTCCATCCTGGCGGTGTGGAAGGCCGGTGGTGCGTATGTGCCGCTGGATCCTGAGTTGCCGGTGGAGCGGCTGGCGTTCATGGTGGCGGACAGTGG
>NZ_JBEXPB010000127.1:0-1504 GCF_040611795.1 Streptomyces sp. NPDC006529
CAAAACTTCGCTCTTCGTTTCTATTTACGGTCATACCCGGGCTGCTCCCCTGGGTGCACTCACCCTGGCGCAGGGCCTGAACGGCCAGGTGCAGGGCGACCAGCGAGGACGAGCATGCCGTGTCGACCGTGATCGCCGGGCCTTCGAGGCCGAAGACGTACGAGATGCGGCCCGAGACGACGCTCGCCGCGTTGCCCGTACCGACGTGCCCCTCCAGGCCCTCGGCGTCGCCCGCGACCAAGGAGAGGTAGTCCTGGCCGTTGGTGCCGACGAAGACACCGGCGCGGCTGCCCTTGAGCACGGCGGGGTCGATGCCGGCCCGCTCGAAGGTCTCCCAGGAGGTCTCCAGCAGCAGGCGCTGCTGCGGGTCCATCGCAAGGGCCTCGCGGGGCGAGATCCCGAAGAAGTCGGCGTCGAAGTCCGCTGCGTCGTAGACGAAGCCGCCTTCGCGGGTGTAGGAGGTCCCGGGCTGGTCCGGGGCCGCCGCGTAGAGTCGGTCCAGGTCCCAGCCACGGTCGGCGGGGAACTCGGCGACGGCGTCGGTGCCTTCCGAAAGGAGCTGCCAGAGCTGCTCAGGCGTCCGCACACCGCCGGGGAAGCGGCAGCTCATGGCCACGATGGCGATCGGGTCCTCGTCCGCCGCTACGGCACGGTCCGAGGAGGTGTCGGCCTCGGGAGCGGCGCCCGTCAGTTCCCCGCGCAGGTACTCCGCGAGGGCCGAGGCCGTGGGGTAGTCGTAGACGAGGGTGGTGGGGAGCTGAAGCGCGGTGGCCGCGCCGAGTCGGTTGCGGAGGTCTACCGCGGACAGGGAGTCGAAGCCGAGCTCCTTGAAGGCGCGCTCCGCGCCCACCGCCTCCACACCGTCGTGCCCGAGGACCGCGGCGACGTGCGTACGGACCAGGCCGAGCAGTTCGCGTTCCTGCTCGGCCCGGGGCAGCCCGGCCAGCTTCGCGAACGCTCCTCCGGCGAAATCGGCGCCTGTGACCACGGTCCCCTGACCGGTGACGGCGGCAGTGGGTCGGTGCGTGAAGTCGGCGAGCGAGGGGTTGGGACGGACGGCCGCCACGACGTCGGAGAGGCGCTCCCAGTCGATGTCCGCGATGGTGAGGGCGGCTTCGGAAGAGCCAACGGCCTGCGTCAGAGCGGCGATCGCCGAGTCGGGCGCCATCGGCGGCACACCCTCGCGCCGCATCCGCGCATCCATCGCCTCGTCGGCGGCCATGCCGCCTTCGGCCCACGGACCCCAGGCGATGGACGTCGCGGCCAGCCCGGCCGCCCGCCGCTGCTCCGCCAGACCATCCAAATAGGCATTCGCAGCCGCGTAGTTAGCCTGACCCGCCGAGCCGATCGACCCGCTCATCGAGGAAAACAGCACGAAGGCGTCGAGTTCGATCCCCAGCTCAACCGTCAGCTCGTGCAGGTTGAGCGCGGAGGTGGCCTTGGCCCGCAGCACGCTCTCGAACCGCTCCGGCGTCAGCGCATCCAGCACACCGTCATCCAGCAC
>NZ_JBEXPB010000128.1:0-1391 GCF_040611795.1 Streptomyces sp. NPDC006529
GCTCCGCGGATCCCGGTCGTCTCCAACCTGACGGGTGCGTTGGTTTCGGACGAGATGGGTTCGGCGGAGTTCTGGGTGCGGCACGTCCGTGAAGGTGTCCGCTTCCTCGACGGTGTCCGGACGCTGGAGGCGGCAGGGGTCACCACCTACGTCGAACTCGGGCCTGACGGCGTCCTGTCGGCCCTCGCTCAGGACTGCGTCTCCGGAGAAGGCGCCGCCTTCGCGTCCGCCCTCCGCAAGGACCGTACCGAGGCCGGGGCCGTCATCGAGGCCCTCGCCCTCGTACACGTCCGCGGCCTCGCCGTCGACTGGACCGCGTACCACGCCGGTACCGGAGCCGAGAGCGTAGACCTGCCCACGTACGCCTTCCAACGCGAGCACTACTGGCTCGACACCGGCACCCTCGGTGCGGACGTCACCACCGTGGGTCTCCGCTCCGCAGACCACCCGCTGCTCGGCGCCTCGGTGACCCTGGCCGACGCCGATGGCCTCCTCCTCACCGGTCGGCTGTCGGCGGCCACCCACCCTTGGCTCGCGGACCACACGGTCATGGGTTCCGTCCTCCTGCCCGGCACGGCCTTCGTCGAGCTGGCGCTGCGGGCCGGTGAGCAGGTCGGCTGCGGCCTCGTCGACGACCTGACGCTGGCCGCACCGCTGGTCCTCCCCGAGGACGGCGGCGTCGAGCTCCAGGTCACGGTCGCGGCCCCCGACGAGTCGGGCCGCCGCTCCGTGGTCTTCCACTCCCGTGACGACCGCGCGGCGGCCGACGAACCCTGGGTGCGGAACGCCACCGCGGTCCTGGCCGAGGACGAAACCGAGCCCCGGGTGTTCGACCTCGCGGCCTGGCCGCCGACCGGAGCGAAGCCCGTCCCGGTGGACGGCCTCTACGACGTGCTCGGGGACTCCGGCTTCGGCTACGGTCCCGTGTTCCAGGGCCTGCAAGCCGCCTGGCGCCGCGGCGAGGAGCTCTTCGCCGAGGTCGCTCTGGCCCCAGAAACCGCCCCGGAGGCCGCCTACTTCACGATCCACCCGGCCCTGCTGGACTCTGCGCTGCACGCCATCAACCTCGGCTCGCTGGTGGAGGACACCGGTCAGGGGCGGCTGCCGTTCTCCTGGTCCGGCGTGTCCGTCCGCTCCACGGGTGCGGACGCCCTGCGCGTACGGCTCTCCCGGGCCGGCCGGGACGCGGTGCGGCTGGACATCGCCGACGCGGACGGTGCGCCGGTCGCCTCGGTGGACAGGCTGACCCTGCGTGCCTTCTCGCCCGACCGGCTCGGGCAGCGCACGGGCGCGTACGACTCGCTGTTCCGGGTGGAGTGGACGTCGGTGGCTGCGGTCGGGTCGTTCGACGACTGGCTGGTGCTGGGTGAGGGTGCGCAGGTGTTCGCGGA
>NZ_JBEXPB010000129.1:0-1388 GCF_040611795.1 Streptomyces sp. NPDC006529
GAGGCGAAGGGCGAGGTCGCCGCGCTCGCCGGGGTCATCAACACGATGGTGGACACGCTGTCCGCCTTCGCCGACGAGGTCACCCGCGTCGCCCGCGAGGTCGGCACCGAGGGCATCCTCGGCGGTCAGGCGCGCGTGCCGCACGTGGCGGGGACGTGGAAGGACCTGACCGACAACGTCAACTCGATGGCGAACAACCTGACGGGTCAGGTCCGCAACATCGCGCTGGTCACCACGGCGGTCGCCAACGGCGACCTGTCGAAGAAGATCGATGTCGACGCGCGGGGCGAAATCCTGGAGCTGAAGACCACGATCAACACGATGGTCGACCAGCTGTCGTCCTTCGCGGCCGAGGTGACGCGCGTGGCGCGCGAGGTGGGCAGCGAGGGACGGCTCGGCGGCCAGGCCGAGGTCGAGGGCGTCGAGGGCACCTGGAAGCGGCTGACGGAGAACGTCAACGAGCTGGCCGGAAACCTGACCCGGCAGGTCCGGGCGATCGCCGAGGTCGCGAGCGCGGTGGCCGAGGGCGACCTGACGAGGTCGATCACCGTGGACGCCTCCGGCGAGGTCGCCGAACTCAAGGACAACATCAACTCGATGGTCGGCTCGCTGCGCGAGACCACCCGCGCCAACCAGGAACAGGACTGGCTCAAGTCCAACCTGGCGCGGATCTCCGGTCTGATGCAGGGCCACCGCGACCTCGCGGTCGTCGCCGAACTCGTGATGGACGAACTCACCCCGCTCGTCGACGCGCAGTACGGCGCCTTCTACCTCGCCGAGGACACGGCGGACACCACCGTGCTCACCCTCGTCGGCTCCTACGGGCGCCCGGCCGCCGCGGTGGAGGGCATCCGGTTCGCGCTGGGCGAGTCCCTCGTGGGGCAGGCGGCCCGCAGCCGCCGGACGATCGCGGCCGACCAGGTGCCGGGGAACTACATCATCTCCTCGGGGCTCGGGCAGACCACGCCCGGGAGCCTGGTGGTGCTGCCGATCGTCGTGGACGACCAGGTCCTCGGAGTGATCGAGCTGGCGTCCTTCGGCGCCTTCACCCCCGTCCACCGGGACTTCCTCGGCCAGTTGATGGAGACCATCGGCGTCAACGTCAACACCATCGTCGCCAACGCGCGCACCGACGAACTGCTGGGCGAATCGCAGCGGCTGACCGGCGAGTTGCAAGCCCGCTCGGAGGAACTCCAGTTCCAGCAGGACGAGTTGCAGCGCTCGAACGCGGAACTGGAGGAGAAGGCGGCCCTGCTCGCCAGCCAGAACCGGGACATCGAGGCCAAGAACCTGGAGATCGAGCAGGCACGGCAGGAACTGGAGGACCGCGCGCAGCAGTTGTCGCTGGCCTCGAAGTACAAGTCCGAGTTCCTGGCCAACATGAGCCA
>NZ_JBEXPB010000130.1:0-1385 GCF_040611795.1 Streptomyces sp. NPDC006529
CCTTCGAGCCGGCCGAGGAACCACAGGCGGCGCTGGGCGAAGGACAGCGGAACGTGTTCGGGACGGTTCTGCGGGGTCAGGACGGGACGTGTCTCTCCGTCGTCTGCCAGTCCCGCGGCCAGTCCCGCCACGGTCGGCGAGTCGAACAGCATACGGATGTCCAGCTCCACGCCCAGCACGGCACGGATCCTGCTCGCGAGCCTGACCGCGAGCAGGGAGTGACCGCCCAACGCGAAGAAGTCGTCATCCACACCCACACTCGCCACACCGAGAACCTGCGCGAAGACCCCGCACAAGATTTCCTCACGGACGTTGCCCGCGGCACGCCCCACTACCGTCCCGGTCACCTCCGGCGCCGGCAGCGCCTTGCGGTCCAGCTTCTTGTTCACCGTCAACGGCAGCTCGTCCAAAACGACGACCGCTGAAGGAACCATGTACTCCGGCAGCCGCTCACCAGCCACCTCCACCACCACCGCGGCAAGCCGCGAAACCACCGCCCCCGGCGCCGCGACCACATACGCCACCAGACGCCGCTCCCCGGGCACGTCCTCACGCACCACCACCGCGGCCTGGGCCACCATCGGATGCGCCACCAGCACACTGGCGATCTCACCCGGCTCGATCCGGAAACCACGGATCTTCACCTGGTCATCACTACGACCCGCGAACACCAGCCGGCCGTCCGCCGTCCACCGCGCCCGGTCACCCGTCCGATAAAGCCGCTCACCCGCACCACCGAACGGATTGGCAACGAACCGCTCCGCCGTCAGCCCCGCCCGCCCCAGATACCCACGCGCCAGACCCACACCCGCCACATACATCTCACCGGCAACACCCACCGGCACCGGCGCCAGAAACTCATCCAGCACATACACCCGGATATTGACCACCGGAGAACCGATCGCCACCTCAGCCGACCCCGGATCACAACGCCACAACGTCGCATCCACCGTCGTCTCCGTCGGACCATACGAGTTGAACAACACCCGACCCCGACCCCAGCGCGCCATCACCTCCGGCGGACACGCCTCACCCGCCACCACCAACACCACATCCGCACCCACCGACGACTCATCCAACGTCGCCAAAACCGCGGGCGGCAACGTCACATGCGTCACCCCCCACTCCGCCAGGAACCGCGGCAACGCCTCACCCAGACGCCGCTCCCGCGGAATCACCACCAACGACGCCCCCGACAGCAACGCCATCAGCCATTCCCAGCCGAACGTATCGAAACTCGCCGAAGCGAACTGCCCCACACGAGCACCAGGACCCACACCCAAATACCGGACATGGCCCTCAACCAAACTCGCCACACCCGCATGCGAAACCAGCACACCCTTCGGCCGGCCCGTCGAACCCGACGTATAAATCACATACGCGGG
>NZ_JBEXPB010000131.1:0-1385 GCF_040611795.1 Streptomyces sp. NPDC006529
GTCGACGCCAACGGCAGCATCGCGAACGACTGGGTGAGCAACGGCGCGTGGCAGGGCCCCGCCGGCATCGGCGGCACCAGCCGCTGACCAGCCCGTAGCCCCATCACGCACCCCAGTTCCCGCCGCGTCGGCCGACCTGCTCGGCCGACGCGGCCCCAAGTGAAGGACTCGGAATGTCTGTTATCCGTCGATCGCGTCAGCTCATATGCGGAGTGGCGGCGTTTGCGGCCGCGTGCACCGCGACGCTGGCCCCCGCGGCCGCCTCGCCGGTGTCGAATGCTGCGGCCGCCGCAGCAACGACGGCGGCCTCGAACTGCGGTGGCTACTCGTCCAACACCACGCCGCCGTCCACGATCCGGGTGCTTCAATACGCCCAGCACACGAGCGCCGGCGGCCCGGTCGCGGGCACCGAGACCGGTGTGATCACCGTCCCGTTCCAGTCCTACATCAAGGACGTGCTGCCAGGGGAGTGGAGTGCTTCCTGGCAGTCCGACTCGCTGCGAGCCGGTGCGATGGCGGCCAAGACCTACGCCTGGTACTGGGTCAACAACTGGCGCGGCGGGACGTACGGCGGTAGCTGCTACAACGTCGACGACTCGATCAACTACCAGCGCTACATACCCGGTCGGGCCACCGCTTCCACCAACGCCGCCGTGGAAGCGACCTGGAACTCGGTGATGACCAAGAGCGGCTCGATCTTCCAGGCCTCCTACCAGGCCACGCTGACGGGCAGCAGCTCCGAGTCCTGCGGTTCGGGCCTCTCCCGCTACCCGAACACCCTCAGCCAGTGGGGCTCCCAGAACTGCGCCCTCGCGGGCCAGACCTGGCAGCCGATCCTTTCCACCTACTACCCCGGCATCTCGATCTCCGGCGGTGGTGGGATGACCAACTTCGGCACCGTATCGATGGATGCGGCGGGGACGCATGTGGCGTTCGTGGACGCCAATGGTGATCTGGCGAATGACTGGGTGAGCAACGGCGGGTGGCAGGGTCCGTCCGGCCTGGGCGGCAAGGCGAGGTCCGATTCGCCGGTGGTCCTCAATGCGAATTCCGATCACGCCTTCTTCATCGATGCCAATGGCAACGTGATGAATGACTGGGTGAGCAACGGTGCCTGGCAGGGTCCGTCGGCGACCGGTGGGAAGGCGCGGGCCGGTTCTCCGTTGGTGACCAATGCGGCGGGCACGATGGTGGCCTTCGTCGACACCAGCGGCAATGTGGTCAATGACTGGGTTGCCAACGGTGCCTGGTCGGGACCGGCGGCCACGGGTGGTCAGGCGCGTTCGGATTCGCCTCTGGCGATGAGTGCCAATGGTGATCACCTGTTCTTCATCGATGCCAATGGCAGTGTGGCGAACGACTGGGTGGCCAATGGCGGGTGGCAG
>NZ_JBEXPB010000132.1:0-1343 GCF_040611795.1 Streptomyces sp. NPDC006529
GAGATGGGTTCGGCGGAGTTCTGGGTGCGGCACGTCCGTGAAGGCGTTCGCTTCCTCGACGGTGTCCGGACGCTGGAGGCGGCAGGGGTCACCACCTACGTCGAACTCGGGCCTGACGGCGTCCTGTCGGCCCTCGCCCAGGACTGCGTCTCCGGAGAAGGCGCCGCCTTCGCGTCCGCCCTCCGCAAGGACCGCGCCGAGGCCGAGACGCTGCTCACCGCACTCGCCACCGCCTATGTCCGCGGCGCCTCCGTCGACTGGCAGGCGTACTACGCCCCGCTGGGCGCCACCCGAGTGGATCTGCCGACGTACGCCTTCCAGCGCGCCGTCTACTGGCTCGACGCCGGCCGCACCGACGGCGACGTCACCGCTGCCGGTCTCGGCGCCGCCCACCACCCGCTGCTCGGCGCCGCGGTCCAGCTCCCCGACTCCGACGGTCACCTGTTCACCGGCCGCCTCTCCCTGTCCACCCACCCCTGGCTCGGTGACCACCGGGTCATGGGCGCGGCCCTCCTGCCCGGCACGGCCTTCGTCGAGCTGGCCCTCCAGGCCGGGCAGCACGTCGGCTGCGACCTCGTCGACGAACTCACCCTGGAAGCACCGCTGGTGCTCCCGGAGCACGGCGCCGTGCAGCTGCGGCTCTCCATCGGCGCGCCCGACCCGTCGGGCCGCCGCAGCCTCGCCCTGCACTCCCGCCCCGAGGACGCGGACCAGGAAACCCCGTGGACGCGGCACGCCGTCGGCGCGCTCGCGACCGGGGCCGACCCCGCCCCGCAGCGCCTGACCGACTGGCCGCCGACCGGAGCGGAGCCCGTCCCGGTGGACGGTCTGTACGAGGGCCTCGCGGAGTCCGGCTTCGGCTACGGCCCGGTGTTCCAGGGCCTGACCGCGGCCTGGTTGCAGGACGGCACCTACTACGCCGAAGTGGCCCTCCCCGAGGGCGCCGCGGACGACGCCGCCCGCTTCGGCCTTCACCCGGCCCTGCTCGACGCCGCCCTGCACGCCCTCGGACTGGGCGCAACCGCGGACACTGCGGGTACGGAAGGACGGCTCCCCTTCTCCTGGACCGGCGTTGCGCTGCACGCCGTGGGAGCCTCCGCGCTCCGTGTACGCCTGACCGTCGCCCGCAACGGCGAGGTCGCGCTCACCCTGGCCGACGCGTCCGGAGAACCGGTCGCCTCGGTCGCCGGACTGGCCCTGCGGGCCGTGAGCCGGGACCAGCTCGACACGGCGCCGGACCTGACCCGGGACTCGCTGTTCCGGGTGGAGTGGACGTCGGTGGCTGCGGTCGGGTCGTTCGACGACTGGCTGGTGCTGGGTGAGGGTGCGCAGGTGTTCGCGGA
>NZ_JBEXPB010000133.1:0-1306 GCF_040611795.1 Streptomyces sp. NPDC006529
CCTACGTCCTGCCGACGGTGCTGGAGTTCGACTCGCGTGAGCGGCTCGACGGATTCACCGCAGCCTTGCAGCAGGTCATCGACCGGCACGACATCCTCCGCACCTCCATCGTGTGGCAGGGCCTGCGGGAGCCCGTCCAGGTCGTCCGGCGCCACGCGGAACTGCCGGTGACCGAAGTGGAGCTCGACCCGCAGGACGCGGATCCGGTGGCCTCGCTGATTGCCGCCGGTGGGGCGTCCATGGATCTGGGCCGGGCGCCGCTGATCAGCCTGCACATCACGCCGGTAGAGGCCGGCAGCGACCGCTGGCTCGGGCTGGTGCGGGTGCACCACATGGTGCAGGACCACACCGGACTGGAGGTGCTGCTGAGTGAGGTCGAGCTGTGCCTCGCAGGGCGCGGTGTCGAGCTGCCCACGCCGCTGCCGTTCCGCAACTTCGTGGCGCAGGCCCGGGGCGGGGTGACGCGTGCCGAGCATGAGCGATACTTCGCCGAGCTGCTCGGTGATGTGACCGAGCCGACGGCGCCGTTCGGACTGGTCGACGTTCATGGCGACGGTAGCGACTCGACGCATGGAGTCGTGGCACTCACAGAGGATGTGGCCGGCCGGCTGAGAGCTGTTGCGCGCCGACTCGGTGTGAGTGCGGCGACTGTTCTGCACGTGGCATGGGCGCGGGTGCTTGCGACGGTCAGCGGGCGCGAGGACGTCGTGTTCGGGACGGTGCTGTTCGGCCGGATGAACGCCGGCGCCGGCTCGGAGCGGGTGCCCGGACCGTTCATCAACACCCTGCCGGTACGGGCACGAGTGGACGAGCTCGGCGCACTGGAGTCGGTCCGGGCCATGCGCGATCAGCTCGCAGGACTCCTCGAGCACGAGCACGCGCCGCTGGCTTTGGCCCAGCAGGCCAGTGGTGTGGCGAGTGATATGCCACTGTTCACGGCTCTGTTCAACTACCGGCACAACGTCGCGCAGGACGGCGACGGCGGAGAGCGTCAGGCGGTGGCCGGCATCCGCGTGCTCCTGGCCAGCGAGCGCACCAATTACCCGCTCTCGGTCTCGGTCGACGACGATGGCAGTGGCATGGCGTTCGCCGTGGAGGCTGCTGCCTCGGTGGATGCCCGCGCCGTGGGTGTGCTGGTGTGCAACGCGGTGGAGCGTTTGGTGGTGGGGCTTGAGGGCGTGTTGGAGGGTGGCTTGGACCTTCCGTTGAGCGCGGTTGATGTGCTGGATGACGTGGAGCGTCGTCGGGTTGTTGTTGAGTGGAATGACACGTCTGCTGTGGTGCCTGCGGGTACGGTGGCGGATTT
>NZ_JBEXPB010000134.1:0-1297 GCF_040611795.1 Streptomyces sp. NPDC006529
CACGGCGGTGCCGGTGGAGCCCTTCGGCAGGCGGGCGGTCAGCGTGTGGCCACCGGTCTCCACGGCGGCGCCGCCGGAGGCAGCAGGGGCCGAGAGGGGCCGCACCCGTGATCGCCCTCAAGCGCCGGGCGGCTGACGTGCCTCCGGCGGCGCCTCAAACGCCGGCGAGGCTGAATTTGCCAGGGTCGGCGTGAGGTCAGCACCAGGCGGGGCTGAATTCGCCCCAGGGGCTACCTGCATAGCCGGACGCCGGACCCGCAGCCGCCCTCAGCCCCGCCGGCGTTTGAGGCGGAGGCAGGGGCGCGGGGCCGCCATCGGGGCCCCCGTTCCGCAGGACGGGTGAGGGAAAACGGCTCACCATGGGAGGGGGCGGCAGGGTGCAACTCTGCTAGATTGGTCTATACCACACTACGACCCTTCTCAGATCGGCAGGCCCCGCGTGGAAGTTGTCATCGTCCCGAACGCCAAGGCAGGCGGAGAACTCATCGCGGAGGCCATGGCGGCCCTCGTCCGCCGCAAGGCCGACGCGCTGCTCGGCGTGGCGACCGGCTCCACCCCGCTGCCGATCTACGAGGCCCTCGCGGCCAAGGTCAGGGCCGGTGAGGTCGACGCCTCCCGCGCCCGGATCTGCCAGCTCGACGAATACGTGGGCCTGCCCGCCGGGCACCCGGAGTCCTACCGCGCCGTGGTGCTGCGCGAGGTCGTCGAGCCGCTCGGCCTGTCCGAGGCCGCCTTCATGGGCCCCGACGGCTCCGCCGAGGACGTCGTGGCCGCGTGCGAGGCGTACGACCGCGCGCTCGCCGAGGCCGGCGGCGTGGACCTCCAGCTGCTCGGCATCGGCACGGACGGTCACATCGGCTTCAACGAGCCCTGCTCCTCCCTCGCCTCCCGCACCCGGATCAAGACGCTGACCGAGCAGACCCGCGTCGACAACGCGCGTTTCTTCGACAACGACATAGACCAGGTCCCCCACCACGTCATCACCCAGGGCATCGGCACCATCCTGGACGCCCGCCACCTGGTCCTGCTGGCCACCGGCGAGGGCAAGGCCGAGGCCGTCGCGCAGACCGTCGAGGGCCCGCTGTCGGCGCTGGTCCCAGCGTCCGCGCTCCAGCTGCACCGCCACGCGACCGTCGTCGTGGACGAGGCCGCCGCCTCCAAGCTGAAGCTGGCCGACTACTTCCGCCACGCCTTCGCCAACAAGCCCGCCTGGCAGGGCCTGTAAGGGCACACCCTCCCCGCGTACGCGAAAGGCCGGGCGCATGACACCGGTGGAGATGCCGCCGATGGCGGTGGG
>NZ_JBEXPB010000135.1:0-1296 GCF_040611795.1 Streptomyces sp. NPDC006529
TACCCGGCGATCCGCCCAGCCCACGCCTCGTCGAACAGATCCGCGGCCACCGTCACCGAACCCCGAAGACCCAACGCCACACCCTGCGCGTCGAAAGCCTCGGAAACCATCACATCCAGATCGAACTTCGCCGCCCTGCGGTCTCCTGCCGAGGCTCCGCCCACCTGCAGACCCGGCAGGTCCACAACTGCCTCGATGGTGTCCTGCTTCGTCAGGACCACCTGGAAGAGGGGGTGACGCGCCATCGAGCGGCTCGGAGCCAGCTCCTCGACCAGCTTCTCGAAGGGCACGTCCTGGTGCGCGTAAGCCGACAGGCCCCTTTCACGCACCCGCGCCAGCAACTCGCGGAAGGTCGGGTCACCCGACAGATCCGCACGCAGCACCAGCGTATTGGTGAACCCACCGATCAGACCGTCCAGCGCCTCGTCGGTGCGTCCGGCGTTGGCCGAGCCGATCGGGATGTCCGTCCCCGCGCCCAGCCGGGACAGCAGCAGCGCCAGCGCCGCCTGGAACACCATGAACGTGGTCACACCCTCAGCGCGCGCCACCTCCACCAGACGGGCGTGCACCTCCGCCGGCACCACCAGCGGCACACTGTGCCCCTGATGCGAGGCCACCGCCGGACGCTGCCGGTCGAACGGCAGCCCCAGCTCCTCCGGAGCGCCCGCCAACTCCTCACGCCAGTAAGCCACCTGGCGTGAAATCAAACTCTCCGGGTCCTGCTCGTCACCCAGCAGCTCGCGCTGCCACAGCGCGTAATCCGCGTACTGCACCGGCAGCGGCTCCCACTCCGGAGCCCCACCCGCACACCGCGCCGCATAAGCAGCCGACACATCCTGAGCCAACGGACCCATCGACCAACCGTCTCCGGCGATGTGGTGGATCGACACCAACAGGACGTGCTCTTCGGATCCAAGCGAGAACAGCCAGGCACGGATCGGCACCTCGGTCGACAGATCAAAGACGTACCCGGTCGCCTCGGCGACCGCGTCGGTCAGACCAGCCGGCGCGATGTCGGCGGTCTCCAGCTGCCACTTCACGTCGTCCATGCCGAGGATCCGCTGATACGGCTCGCCGTCGGCCAGCGCGAACACGGTGCGCAGCACTTCGTGCCGCCCGATCACATCCCGCAGGGCCGTGCCCAGTGCAGCCCGGTCGATCTCCCCCGTCAGCCTCAGGGCCACCGGAACGTTGTACGTCGCGCTGGGGCCCTCCAGCTGGCCGATGAACCACAGACGACGCTGCGCGAACGACAGCGGAACCCGCTCCGGACGCGCCCCCGCCGTCAGCGCCACC
>NZ_JBEXPB010000136.1:0-1275 GCF_040611795.1 Streptomyces sp. NPDC006529
GGTGTTCGCCGACGCGCTGGATGCGGTCTGCGCACGGTTCGACCTGGACCTCCCGCTGCAGGACGTGCTGTTCGGATCGGACGCGCAGCTGCTGGACCGTACGGAATACACGCAGCCGGCGCTGTTCGCGGTCGAGGTGGCCCTCTACCGGCTCGCGGCGAGCTGGGGTGTGGTCCCGGACTTCGTGTCGGGTCATTCGATCGGTGAGATCGCGGCTGCGCATGTGGCGGGTGTGTTCTCGCTGGAGGACGCGTGTGTGCTGGTTGCTGCGCGTGGTCGTCTGATGCAGGGGCTGCCGTCGGGTGGTGTGATGATCGCGGTCCAGGCGTCGGAGGACGAGGTCCTGCCGCTGCTCACCGACCGCGTGAGTATCGCGGCCGTCAACGGCCCGCAGTCGGTGGTCGTGGCGGGCGACGAGGATCACGCACTGGCCGTGGTGGCGTCGTTTGCCGACCGGAAGACCAAGCAGCTGACGGTCAGCCATGCGTTCCACTCGCCGCACATGGACGGCATGCTGGAGGACTTCCGTGAGGTGGTGGCGGGGCTGGAGTTCGCCGCACCGCGGATCCCGATCGTTTCCAACCTGACGGGTGCGCCGGTCACCGACGAGATGGGTTCGGCCGACTTCTGGGTCCGGCACGTCCGCGAGGCCGTTCGCTTCCTCGATGGTGTGCGGGCGCTTGAGGCCGCGGGCGTGACGACGTACGTCGAACTCGGCCCGGACGGTGTCCTCTCCGCCCTCGCCCAGGAATGCCTCACCCGCGACACCGGTGACACCGTCTTCGTCCCCGCACTGCGCACGGGCCGCCCCGAGGCCGAGGCCGTCACGACGGCGCTCGCCCAGGCCTTCGCCCACGGCGTCACCGTTGACTGGAGCTCCTACTACGAGGGCACCGGCGCCCGGCGTCTCGACCTGCCGACGTACGCGTTCCAGCGTCGGCGGTTCTGGCCGAGTGCGGCGGCGTTCGCGGCCGGGGACCCGGAGTCCATCGGCCTGGGCGAGGTGGCGCACCCGCTGCTGGGGGCGGCTGTGACGCTGGCCGATTCCGAGGGTGTGCTGTTCGCGGGCCGTCTGTCGCTCGATACCCATCCGTGGATCGCCGATCACGCCATCCTGGGCAGTGCGTTGCTGCCGGGTACCGCGTTCGTGGATCTGGCGGTGCGTGCGGGTGACGAGGTCGGTTGCGATGTGGTGGAGGAGTTGACGCTGGAGGCGCCGTTGGTGCTGCCGGAGCGTGGGGGTGTTCAGCTTCAGCTGGTGGTCGAGGGGGCTGT
>NZ_JBEXPB010000137.1:0-1264 GCF_040611795.1 Streptomyces sp. NPDC006529
GGATCGCGGTGGACTACGCCTCGCACTCTGCCCAGGTCGATCTCCTGCGTGAGGAGTTGGCCGAGCTGCTTGCTCCGGTCGTGCCGCGGGCGGCGCAGGTGCCGTTCCTGTCGACGGTGACGGGGGAGTGGGTCAAGGGGCCGGAGCTGGATGCCGGTTACTGGTTCCGCAACCTGCGTCAGACGGTCGAGCTGGAGCAGGCCACACGCACGCTTCTGGAGCAGGGTTTCGGGGTCTTCATCGAGTCCAGCCCGCACCCCGTCCTGACCGTGGGCATACAGGAGACCGTTGAGGACAGCGGCCGTGAGGCGGCCGTGCTCGGGTCGCTGCGCCGTAACGAGGGTGGTCTGGAGCGGTTCTGGCTCTCACTCGGTGAGGCGTATGTGCGCGGTGTCGCGGTGGACTGGGAGGCGGTCTTCGCCGGGACGGGTGCCCGTCGGGTCGACCTGCCCACCTACGCCTTCCAGCAGGAGCACTTCTGGCTGGAGTCCGGCATCGCCCCGGACGCCGGGACCACGGCCGCGTACGCGGTCGACACCGCCGACGCCCGCTTCTGGGAGGCCGTCGAGGCGAATGACGTGGCCGCCCTTACCACCGAGCTGGAGTTCGACGCGGACGACGAGACCCTCGCCGCGCTGCTGCCCGCGCTCTCCTCCTGGCGCCGCCGGTCCCAGGAGCGGTCGGCGGTCGACGGCTGGCGCTACCGGATCACTTGGAAGCCCGCCCCCGAGCCCGCCCCCGCCCGGCTCTCGGGCACCTGGCTGGTCGCACTCCCCGAGGACCGGGACGAGGCCGTCGACGCCGTGCTCCGCACGCTCGCCGAGCACGGCGCCGACGTACGGACCGTCGCCGTCCCCGGCTCCGACGACGCGCGGACCGTGCTCGCCGAGCGGATCCGTGACGCCCTCGCCGACGGCCCCGCCGCGGTGGGTGTGCTGTCACTGCTGACCCCCGCCGGGACCGGGGCGGCAGGAGGCGTCATCGCCACACTCGCCCTGGTCCAGGCCCTCGGCGACGCCGAGGTCACCGCCCCGCTGTGGTGCGTCACCCGCGGCGCCGTGGCCGTGAACCGCGCCGAGCAGCAGACCGATCCCGCACAGGCCGCCGTCTGGGGTCTGGGCCGGGTCACCGCGCTGGAGCACGGCGAGCGCTGGGGCGGTCTGATCGACCTGCCGGAGCAGGCCGATGACCGGCTTCTCGTCCGGCTCGTCGGGGTGCTGGCCGGTGACGCTGCCGAGGACCAGGTCGCGGTACGTGCCTCGGG
>NZ_JBEXPB010000138.1:0-1252 GCF_040611795.1 Streptomyces sp. NPDC006529
CTTGGGTTCTAGGAGTCGTCGCAACACCCCAGTTCAAGGGGTGCGATGGAGTTCGAGATCCGCAAGGTGCGGTCGGTGGCCCAAGGCCCGAGGAAGCTGGTCCGTGAGCGGGAGGAATACTTCCGGCTCATGGACCAGGGCCTGAGCAGTTCCGAGGCTTGCAGACGCGTCGGGATCAACCTGCGGACGGGCAAGCGGTGGCGTAACGGCCGCAACCCCTCAGGCAAGCAGAAGGCGGCACCACCGGTTCGTCCGGTGGCGCCGCCTTCTGGTGCGTCCCGGTACTTGTGTGAGGCCGACCGGATCCACATCGCCGACCGCGTGCGGGAGAAGGCCACCGTCCGGGCGATCGCCGCCGAGCTGGGCCGCAGCCCCTCCACGGTCAGCCGGGAGATCCGCCGCAACCGGCATCCCGTAAACGGGCAGTACCGGCCGCACGCGGCCCAAGCCCGAGCCGACGGGCGCCGGCCACGCCCCAAGCCACGCAAGATCAGCCAGAACCCCGAGCTGCGGGCCGCGGTCCAGGCCGGGCTGGACGAACTGTGGAGCCCCGAGCAGATCTGCCACGCTCTGCGGGCACAGTTCCCGAACCGGCCGGAGATGCACGTGGTCCACGAAACCGTCTACCAGGCCCTCTACCTGCAAGGACGCGGCGAACTACGGCGAGAACTCGCCAGCGCCCTGCGGACCGGACGCGCCCGCCGCAAACCTCATCGCCAGACCCAGCAGCGTCAGCCCCGCTTCGCCGAGCCCATGGTCATGATCAGCGAACGCCCGGCCGAGGCCGAGGACCGGGCCGTGCCCGGGCACTGGGAAGGCGACCTCATCATCGGCAAGGACAACGGCTCCGCGATCGGAACCCTCGTCGAACGCGCCACCCGCTACGTCATGCTCCTGCACCTGCCGAACGGCCGCGGCGCCGAAGCCGTCCGCGACGCCCTCCAGGAGACCGTGCAACGGCTGCCAGCCCATCTGAAACGGTCCCTGACCTGGGACCAGGGCTCGGAGATGGGCCGCCATCACGAGTTCACCATCGCCACCGACGTCCCGGTCTACTTCTGCGACCCGGCCAGCCCCTGGCAGCGCGGCTCGAACGAGAACACCAACGGCCTGCTCCGCCAATACTTCCCCAAGGGCACCGACCTGACCGTCCACACCCGCGACCACCTCGACACCGTCGCTGCCCAACTCAACGGCCGCCCACGCAAAACGCTCGGCTGGGAAACCCCAGCCGAGCGCCTGCATAAACTGC
>NZ_JBEXPB010000139.1:0-1248 GCF_040611795.1 Streptomyces sp. NPDC006529
CGGGTGAGCATCGCTGCGGTCAACGGTCCGCAGTCGGTGGTCGTTGCCGGTGACGAGGACGCCGTGCTCGCGGTGGTGGGGGTGTTCGCCGACCGCAAGAGCAAGCGGCTCACCGTCAGCCATGCGTTCCACTCGCCGCACATGGACGGCATGCTGGGCGACTTCCGGGAGGTCGTGGCGGGGCTGTCGTTCGACAAGCCTCGGATTCCGGTTGTCTCCAACCTGACGGGTGCGCTGGTCTCGGACGAGATGGGTTCGGCGGACTTCTGGGTGCGGCACGTCCGGGAGGCGGTTCGCTTTCTCGATGGTGTGCGGGCGCTTGAGGCCGCGGGTGTGACGACGTTCGTCGAGCTGGGGCCGGACGGTGTGCTGTCGGCGCTGGCCCAGGAGTGTGTGACGGGCGATGCGACTGCCGGGTTCGTGCCGGTGCTGCGGGCCGGCCGGCCGGAGGCGGAGACCGCGGTGGCGGCTCTGGCGCAGGCGTACGTGCGCGGTGTGACCGTCGACTGGTCCACCTTGCTTGCTGACGCGGGTACCGGTCGGGTAGACCTGCCGACGTACGCCTTCCAGCGTCGCCGCTACTGGCCCGAGGCCGCCCTGTCCAGCGGCGGTTCGGCCCCAGTGCAGGCGGTCGACGCGGTGGACACCCGGTTCTGGGACGCGGTCGAGCGCGGCGATCTCGCCTCGCTGGTCGCGGAGCTGGAGGTCGACGACGACGCGAGTTTCAGTGAACTCGTCCCCGCCCTGTCGGCGTGGCGCCGCCAAATGAAGGAGCAGGCGCAGGTCGACGGTTGGCGCTACCGGGTGTCGTGGAAGCCGCTGGCGGCTGTGTCTGCTAGTGGGCTGGATGGTGAGTGGCTGGTCGTGGTGCCGGCTGCTGGTGTGGATGACACGGCGGTGGTCGCTGCGCTGGGTGCTGGGGCGCGTCGGGTCATGGTGGATCCGGGCATGGACCGTGGGGGTCTTGCGGGTCTGCTGGCTGGTGCTGGTTCGGTGGTTGGTGTGGTGTCGTTGCTGGCGCTGGATGAGGTGGGTGGGCTTGTTGCTACCGCTGCTTTGGTGCAGGCGTTGGGTGATGCCGGGGTGGGGGCGCCGTTGTGGTGTCTGACGCGTGGTGCGGTGAGTGTGGGCCGTTCCGACAAGCTCGTTTCGCCTGTTCAGGCGCAGGTGTGGGGTTTGGGTCGGGTGGCGGCTCTGGAGGTTCCGGAGCGTTGGGGTGGTCTGGTCGATCTGCCCGAGGTGTGGGAC
>NZ_JBEXPB010000140.1:0-1211 GCF_040611795.1 Streptomyces sp. NPDC006529
GTCCAGTACGCCGACTACGCGCTGTGGCAGCGCGAAGTACTCGGTGACAGCGAGGATCCCGACAGTCTGGCCGCCCGCCAGGTCGCCTACTGGCGTGAGACGCTGGCCGGTCTCCCGGAGGAGCTGGAGCTCCCCTTCGATCACGCGCGTCCTGCGGCGTCGTCTCACCGCGGCTATGGTGTGCCGTTGCACTTCCCGGCATCCGTTCACGCGCGGCTGCAGGAGGTCGCCCGTGCCGAGGGGGTGACCTTGTTCATGGTGCTCCAGGCCGCGTTTGCGGTGCTCCTCTCCCGTCTGGGGGCGGGGACGGACATTCCGATCGGTTCGGCGAACGCCGGGCGTACGGATGAGGCGCTGGACGACCTGGTCGGTTTCTTCGTCAACACCCTGGTCATGCGCACGGATGTGTCGGGGGACCCGACGTTCCGTGAGCTGCTGGGCCGGGTGCGTGAGACGGGGCTGTCCGCTTTCGCGCATCAAGACGTGCCGTTCGAGAAGCTGGTCGAAGAGCTGTCCCCGGCCCGTTCCATGGCGCGTCACCCCCTCTTCCAGGTGATGCTGACCCTTCAGAACAACAGCGAGGCCGTCCTCGACCTTCCCATTGCCGATTCCTCGCGCCGGCCTGTGGAGGCGGAGAGGACGCAGCTGGATGTGGTGGCCAAGTTCGATCTGGATGTGTCGCTGGCTGAGGTCTTCGACGAGGGTGGCGCGCCGGCTGGGCTGCGTGGTTCGCTGATCGCGTCGGCCGACCTGTTTGAACCGGTGTCCGCCGACTCGATCGCTCAGCGGTTGGCGCGGGTACTGGAGACGGTGGCCGCGGATTCGCGGACCCGGGTCAGTGACGTCGACGTCCTCGATGCGGACGAACGGTTCCGGCTCCTGACGGAGTGGAACGACACGGTGGTTGAGGTTGCTGCGGTGACGGTGCCGGAGTTGTTCGCGGCGCATGTGGCGGCTTCGCCGGATTCGGTGGCGGTGGTCTTCGATGGTGTGGAGGTTTCCTACGGGGAGCTGAACGTGCGGGCGAATCGTCTCGCGCATGCCCTGATTGCTCAGGGGGTGGGTGCGGAGTCGGTGGTGGGTTTGTGTCTGCCGCGTGGGGTGGACATGGTTGCTTCCATCCTGGCGGTGTGGAAGGCCGGTGGTGCGTATGTGCCGCTGGATCCTGAGTTGCCGGTGGAGCGGCTGGCGTTCATGGTGGCGGACAGTGG
>NZ_JBEXPB010000141.1:0-1187 GCF_040611795.1 Streptomyces sp. NPDC006529
CTAGTGCCGTGACCGGGAAGGTTCGCCGGGTTGCTCGTTGTGCTGGTTGGAAATGAGTTCTCCAAGCAGCGTGGGGAGGCGGGATGGCGAAACCGGTCCGGGTTCGCGGGCTGACCGAGCAGGAGGGCCAGAAACTCCAGCACATCGTCCGGCGGGGCAGCACGAGTTCGGTGCGGTTCCGGCGGGCGATGATGCTCCTGGCTTCGGCCGGCGGGAGCACAGTCCCCGTCATAGCCCGCCTGGTCCAGGCGGACGAGGACACCGTCCGCGGTGTGATCCACAATTTCAACGAGATCGGGCTCGCATGCCTGAACCCTCGCTGGGCGGGAGGCCGTCCCCGCCTTCTCGATCGTGACGACGAGGACTTCGTCGTCCAGACGGCCACCACTCGCCCGACCGTGCTGGGCAAGCCCTTCACCCGCTGGTCGATCCGCAAGCTCGCCGATCACCTGCGGCGCAATCGTGCCCGCCCCGTCCTCATCGGCCGGGAGGCACTGCGGTGCTTACTCGCCCGCCGCGGGATCTCCTTCCAGCGCACGAAGACCTGGAAGGAGTCCCCAGATGCGGCCTTCGACGCCAAGCTGGCCGGGATCGAGTACGCGATCAACGAACGGCCGGACCGCACCTTTGCGTTCGACGAGTTCGGGCCCTTGGGCATCCGCCCCACCGCCGGCTCCTGCTGGGCAGAACAGACCCGGCCCGACCGGCTGCCGGCCACCTACCGGCGCACCCACGGAATCACCTACTTCCACGGCTGCTACTCCGTCGGCGACGACCAGATGTGGGGCGTCAACCGACGCCGCAAGGGCATCGACCACACCCGGACCGCCCTGAGAACGATCCGGGCGGCCCGCCCGGACGGCGCCCCGATCTACGTGATCCTCGACAACCTATCCGCCCACCTCAACTGGAGAATCCGCAGGTGGGCGGCCCGTAACAAGGTCGAGCTGTGCTTCACCCCGACCTACGCCTCCTGGGCCAACCCCATCGAGGCGCACTTCGGACCGCTACGGCAATTCACCCTGGCCAATTCGAACCACCCCAACCACACCGTCCAGACCAGGGCCCTGCACGCCTACCTCCGCTGGCGCAACCAGAACGCCCGCCACCCCGACGTCCTCGCCGCCCAACGACGCGAACGCGCCAGAATCCGCAGCGAAAGAGGCCTTCGCTGGGGCGGCAGACCC
>NZ_JBEXPB010000142.1:0-1154 GCF_040611795.1 Streptomyces sp. NPDC006529
CGCGCCACCCCCGCCAACCGCGCATGGACCTCAGCCGGAACCTCCACCGCCACACCATGCCCACGATGACCCGCCACCGCCGGCCGCACATGATCAAAAGGCAGCCCCAACTCCTCGGGAGCGCCCTCCAGGGCCCCACGCCAATACGCCGCCTGCCTGTTGATCAGAGACTGCTGGTCACGCTCGTCGCCCAGCACCTCACGCTGCCACAGCGCGTAATCGGCGTACTGAACCGCCAACGGCTCCCATGCAGGACCACGCCCGGCGCACCGGGCCGCGTAGGCAGTCGACAGGTCCCGCGCCAGCGGCCCCGACGACCAGCCGTCGCTGGCGATGTGGTGCACCAGCACGACCAACACGTGCTCGCGGGAACCCTCAGAGAACAGCCACGCCCGGATCGGTATCTCCGAAGCGAGATCGAAGACATGACCTGCAGCGCCGGCCACCGCGCTGTCGAGATCCGTCCGGGAAGCCGGCTCTGCCACCGACAGCTGCCACTCGACCTCGTCCGCCGCGAGGATGTGCTGGTACGGCTCGCCATCGACCGTGGGGAAGACCGTGCGCAGCACTTCATGCCTGCCGATCACATCCCGCAGGGCCGCGTCGAGCGCTTGGGCGTCCACACTGCCGGTCAGCCGCAGGACGACCGGGATGTTGTGTGTAGCGCTGGAGCCCTCCAGCTGGCTGATGAACCACAGCCGGCGCTGGGCGTAGGACAAAGGGATCCGCTCGGGCCGGTCCCACTTCGTAAGTTCCGTGCGGGCCAAATCGGCTCCCGCCAGCCTCTGACCGAGTGCCGCGACGGTCGGCGCCTCGAACAATTCACGAAGGGGGACCTCCACACCCAGTACGGTGCGGATCCGGCTCACCAGCCTGATGGCGAGCAGGGAGTGGCCACCTCGGGCAAAGAAGTCATCGTCGACACCGATGCTCTCGACGCCCAGAACCTCGGCGAAGACCGCGCAAAGGATCTCCTCCTGGACGTTGGCCGGACGTCGGCCCGCGCTGTTGCCGCCCATGGCAGGCATTTCCGGGGCGGGCAGGGCCTTGCGGTCCAGCTTCCCGTTCACCGACAGCGGCAGCGCCTCCAGCACCACCACAGCCGACGGAACCATATACGCCGGCAGCCGCCCGGCAACGAAGTCCCGAACCGA
>NZ_JBEXPB010000143.1:0-1150 GCF_040611795.1 Streptomyces sp. NPDC006529
TTCCTCGGGCCTTGGGCCACCGACCGCACCTTGCGGATCTCGAACTCCATCGCACCCCTTGAACTGGGGTGTTGCGACGACTCCTAGAACCCAAGACGACGCTCCGGGGCCTCCACTTCGCTGACCTCCCCGCTCAACGACGTGCCGGGCAACCTGTCACGCCCAGTCCACCCTCAGCTTCGTGCTGCCTTCTGTCAGGGGGCGTCTCTACCCTGGCGTGATGACACGTTCTGAGTTCAAGTTCTCCTACCTGCAGCCGCTGTTCGCGGACGTGGAGCGACTGCGGGGGGAGGGTGCCTACCGGCAGTTGCCGGCACCGCAGCCGTCGAGCAGCCTCGCGACGGACGATGCACCGCTGGGCATGTACTCCGCGTCCACGCTCATCCGGAACTCCTACAGCGCGGGGGTCGCCCATGCCGATGCGCTGCGCAGGCTCGTGTACGCGGGAGAGGTAGACCCGCAGAGCCCGTGGACCCTGATGCGGGGGGCGCTGGAGAACTTCGCCACGGCCGTCTGGCTCCTGGGCGGCAACGACCGCATTGAGCGCCGCCGGCGCGCCCTGGCCCTGTGGCGTGAGGACATGCGCAACCGGGCCCAGCACGAGGAGGACACGGACCACCAGCCAGGCCCTGGTGGCAAGACCGGTCGCGAGCGCCGCCAGGACATAGCCGACCTCGCCTTGTCCCTCGGCATTCCCACCGCCTCACTCAGCAAGCCAGAGGCGGGGAAGGTCATCGGGGAAGCGGCCGAGGACGCCGGCCTGAAAGCCCGAGAGGTCACCGCCGCCTGGCGCGCGGCGTCAGGGTTCGCCCATGGGCGGTACTGGCCCAACCTCCGGGCATCCATGCCCATCGACGCCGTGCGCAGCGGCCCCGACCACTACCTGATGGCTTTGGTCATCGACGAGGACCAGCACCGCCCGTTGACACGGCATACCAGGACGCTGCTCCACCGACTGCACGACAGGTACCAGGCCAGGGCCACAGCCACAGCCCACTGACCACGCAGCGAAGCCCATCAGGCGCCGATGACTCGGGGCGCTTTCGCGCACAGAGCTAGTGCCGTGACCGGGAAGGTTCGCCGGGTTGCTCGTTGTGCTGGTTGGAAATGAGTTCTCCAAGCAGCGTGGGGAGGCGGGATGGCGAAACCG
>NZ_JBEXPB010000144.1:0-1149 GCF_040611795.1 Streptomyces sp. NPDC006529
CTACTGAGGTTTTCAGGGTGGGGTCGGCGGTGTGAGCGTCAGGCCGGTGGCGGTGAGGCATCCGTTGATGAGGTGGGGTCTGAGTTGGATTCTGCGTAACTCGCGGCGGAGTGTGCGGTCGAGGTCGTCGGGGGTGTCGAAGGCGGTGTTGGCCGTGCCTCTGCGCACGAGGGACCAGACGGCTTCGACCGGGTTCAAGTCTGGTGCGTATGCCGGGAGGCGGACGGTGGTGAGCCAGTCGTGCTCGGCTTCATAGCGTTTCAGGCCGGCAGCCAAGTGAGTGTTGAGATTGTCCCAGACCACCACAATCGGGCCGCCGAGCTGAATGTGTGCTCTCACCAGCAGGTCACGGTAGTCCTGCCAGGAGAAGCTCTTGCGGGCGCCCTTGAGCAGGAGATGGTTGCGGGGCCGGTGAATGAGACGGCTTTTCTCGCCGGGTTTGTAGCAGCACAACGCGGCAACCGAGGTCCGGCGGCGGGACCTGCCACGGACGTGGATGATGGGGGTCTGGCCGCGCCGGCCCCAGGTGCGGGCACGGGGCGGAGTCATCGAGAAGCCGGCTTCGTCCTCGAAGACGATCCATGCCCCGAGTGCCGCCGCGAGGCTTTTACCTGCGGCCACACCTCCTTCTTCCACAGCTCCACCCCGTGCTCGTCGCGCTCGAGGGCTCTGCGGGCGGGTGCCTGCCAGGACCAGCCGTGCCGTTTCAGCAGCCGCCACACCGTCGCCACCGACAGGCTCACCCGCAGCCGGCGGCGGATCACCGTCTGAACGCGGACCAAAGTCCAGCGTTCATCCTCGAAGCCGTGCGCCGTCGGTCCCTTGCCGAGTTCCGCCTCGAGTACGGCGAACTGGGCGTCGGTGACGGTCGGGGAGTTCGCCGGGCCCCTCGAGCGCAGGGCTTCCATGCCGCCTTCACGCCAGGCGCGACCCCAGCGTTCCACTGACCTCACACTCACCCGCAGGTCCTTCGCTATGACCGCGGTCTTCTCGCCCGCCCCGAACCTCTCGCCAGCCTGAAGCCGGATCCCCTCACGAAACGCCCGACGCTCAGCGGTCAGGCCCCCACCCTCCGGATAACGCATACCACCGGCATACCGCAGGGATCATGAACCGTCACCACCGACGACAACCCGAAAATCTCAGTAA
>NZ_JBEXPB010000145.1:0-1107 GCF_040611795.1 Streptomyces sp. NPDC006529
AACCGTCGTGGTTTCCGTGTGGCGACGCTGGTCGCTTCGGCGGCGATGGTGTCGGGAGGGCTGCTGATTCCGGCGTCGATGGCTTCGGCGGCTCCGATGCCCGCTCATGTGGCGGCGGCTTTCCCCTCGGCCGGTGGTGCTGGTGGGGATGGTGGTGAGGGCGGGGGCGGCCTGATCGGTGGGGGTGGCGGTTCCGGTGGTTCCGGTGGCGCCAGTGTCACCGGTGTGGGCGGTAACGGTGGTAATGGTGGCAAGGGTGGGACGGGTGTCCTGTCCGGTGGTGGGGGTGGCGGTGGCGGTGGTGGCGGCGAGGGCGTCATCGGCGGCAACGGTGGTACCGGTGGTGACGGTGGTGGCGGTCTGTTCGGCGGCAGCGCCGGCAACGGTGGTGGCGGTGGTGACGGCAAGCTGCAGGGCGGTAACGGCGGCAAGGGCGGTCACGGCGGCAACGGTGTCTTCCAGGGCGGTAACGGAGGCAAGGGCGGCAAGGGCGGCAAGGGCATCTTCGGCGGCGTCGGCGGCGGGGGTGGCGCCGGAGGCAGCAGCATCTTCTGAGCCCGGCGCGCCCCAGCAGTGCCAGTAGTTCCCACGGGTGGAGGCCTCCGGGCCTCCACCCCCCCCAGCACCACCCCACCCCCCTCCTCCCGCAAATTCGGAGATTCCCATGTTCACCAGCTCCTGGCAGCGTCCGCTCGTCCTGGCGGCGGCTTCGCTGGCTTTCGTGACCGGCACGGCGTGCGCCGCGCAGGCGGCTCAGACCCACACCCCCGCTCTCACGCTCGGGGCGGGCGCCCACTGCACCCCAGGCGGCGTCGGCGGTGCGGGAGGCGAAGGCGGTGAGGGCGGCAAGGGCGGCTCCGGCGGGAAGCCGGGTCAGCCCGGACAGCCCGGCAAGCCCGGCTCCGTCGGCTGCCTCTCCTTCAAGGACCTGCCCGACAAGCCCAAGGACGAACTGACCGTCGTGGACCGGGTCCGCATCGTGGTGACCCTGCTGGCCGACGACTCCAAGGACAACCAGGAGAAGATCGCCAAGAAGTACAAGATCACCACCGAACAGCTCGACACCTGGAAGAAGAACTACCTCGACGGCGACTGGCTCGCCCTCAC
>NZ_JBEXPB010000146.1:0-1084 GCF_040611795.1 Streptomyces sp. NPDC006529
CGTCGAGTCGTGGGGTGTCCGGCCGGACTTCGTGTCGGGTCATTCGATCGGTGAGATCGCGGCCGCGCATGTCGCGGGTGTGTTCTCGCTGGAGGACGCGTGCACGTTGGTGGCTGCGCGGGGGCGTCTGATGCAGGCGCTGCCGGGTGGTGGGGCGATGATCGCTCTCCAGGCGTCGGAGGACGAAGTCCTGCCGTTGCTGACCGAGCGGGTGAGCATCGCTGCGGTCAACGGGCCTGCGTCGGTCGTGGTGGCCGGTGACGAGGACGCCGTGCTCGCGGTGGTGGAGGTGTTCGCCGACCGGAAGAGCAAGCGGCTCGCCGTCAGTCACGCCTTCCACTCGCCGCACATGGATGGGATGTTGGAGGACTTCCGTGAGGTGTTGGGGGGGCTGGAGTTCGCCGCTCCGCGAATTCCGGTCGTTTCCAATCTGACGGGTGCGTTGGTCTCGGACGAGATGGGTTCGGCCGACTTCTGGGTGCGACACGTCCGCGAGGCCGTCCGCTTCCTGGACGGCATCCGGACCCTGGCGGCCGCCGGGGTCACGACGTACCTCGAACTCGGCCCCGACGGCGTGCTGTCCGCGCTGGGCGCGGAGTGCCTCGGCGAGGACGGGTCGGCGTTCGTGCCCCTCGCCCGCAAGGGCCGCCCCGAGCCGGAGACCGTCATGACCGCCCTGGCCCGGAGCCATGTACGCGGCCTCGCCGTTGACTGGCTTGCGGTGCTCGGGACCGGTGCGGTACGGGTCGAACTGCCGACGTACGCCTTCCAGCGCCAGCGGTACTGGCCGGAGGCGGTGCCGGCACGCCGCAATGAGGTGGGCAACCGGTCGGACGTGGACGGCTGGCGTTACCGGGTGTCGTGGAAGCCGCTGACGGACGGTGCTGCCGGTGCTGTGCTGTCGGGTGAGTGGCTGGTTGTGGTGCCGGCTGCGGGTGTGGATGACACGGCGGTGGTCGCTGCGCTGGGTGCTGGGGCGCGTCGGGTTGTGGTGGATCCGGGCATGGACCGTGGGGGTCTTGCGGGTCTGCTGGCTGGTGCTGGTTCGGTGGTTGGTGTGGTGTCGTTGCTGGCGCTGGATGAG
>NZ_JBEXPB010000147.1:0-1073 GCF_040611795.1 Streptomyces sp. NPDC006529
TGGATAAAAAAAAAAAAACACACACAACCACACCAAAACCCCACGGGGGGGCCCCCGGGCCGCGCCCCCCGCCGCCCCCCCCGACACGGTCCGTCACACCATGGTGCGGTTCCGGCTACACCCCGGCCGTCGCGCCGAGCAGGACGGACGCCCGCTGCAGCGGGGTCAGTGCGGGGGTCAGCCCCCGCAGGGGCGCCTCGACCGGGGAGACCGCGGAGCGGCAGGTGAAGCCGAGCGCGGTCAGCGCCCGGGTCACCTCGGCGGCGCTGAAGTCACGGCGGTCCTGACGGGTGATGACGGCGCCCACCTGCTTGACCGGGTACGTACGGCGGCCGACGATCGCGGACTCGCCCGTGACCGGCTCGGGCTTGATGCCCTTCATCGAGGCGAGCACGCCGCTCTTGGTCAGCTCGAACGGGAAGCGGGCGATGACACAGCGCATGGGTGCCTCACAGGTAGGGGGAGACGGTCCGTCACGGGACGGGCCGGGTGCGACGCGGAGGAAATCAGAAGAGCGGAGCGACCAGGACGCCCAGTGCGTGGCCGTCGGCATCGACTACCGGCAGGGCTTCGAAGCCGCCGTCCCGCAGCACCCGCTCGGCGTCGTGCGCCGGGGTGGCGGGCGTGACGAACGGGCCGCCGTCACGGACGAGGTCGCGCAGCCGGACCCGGTCCGTGTAGGCGGATCCGGCCCGGAAGGCGACCAGCCGGGTCCGGGTGACCAGACCCGCGCACAGGCCGTCCTCGTCGCAGAGGACGAGGTACGCCGTCAGCGTGCTCGTCATGACGGAGAGGGCGACCTCGACCGTCATGTCGTCGCAGACCTGCGGGCCGCAGGGCCGCATGGCCTCGGCGGTCGTCGGGGCGCGGTCCGCCACGTGGAACCGCGGCGGCGGGAGCGTCTGGGTCAGGGTCAAAGATCTCTCCCGTGTGGGTGGCGACAGGCCGGGGGCCGGGCGTGGCGCGGGCCGTACGGACCGCACGGGGCGGTGCGGGCGGTTCCGGGCCCGGGTCGGGCGCACTGACGTACGCCGGGTAGGCCACGAGGATCAATCTTGGAAATCAGCTTCGGT
>NZ_JBEXPB010000148.1:0-1070 GCF_040611795.1 Streptomyces sp. NPDC006529
CGGCTGTCGGATGCCCGTAGGAACGGTCACCCGGTCCTTGCGGTGGTGCGGGGTTCGGCGATCAACCAGGACGGTGCCAGCAATGGTCTGACGGCGCCGAACGGCCCTTCGCAGCAGCGTGTCATCCGCCAGGCGCTGGCGAGTGCGGGGCTGACGGGCGCCGACGTGGACGCGGTCGAGGCGCACGGTACCGGTACGCGGCTCGGTGACCCGATCGAGGCGCAGGCGCTGTTGGCCACGTACGGTCAGGAGCGCGAGGACGGCCGTCCGCTGCTGCTGGGTTCGGTGAAGTCGAACATCGGTCACACGCAGGCCGCGGCGGGTGTGGCCGGTGTGATCAAGATGGTGCTGGCGATGCAGCACGGGGTACTGCCCAAGACCTTGCACGTCGACGCTCCCACCCCGCACGTCGACTGGTCCGCGGGTGAGGTCGAGCTGTTGACCGAGCTCCGCGAGTGGCCCGCGCCGGGTCACCCGCGCCGGGCCGGTGTGTCCTCCTTCGGCCTGAGCGGTACGAACGCCCACACGATCATCGAAGAGGCCCCGCCGCTCGATGGCGGGGCAACGGCAGCCGGTCACCGGACAGGGACCGGGATCGCAGCCTCTGTCCTGCCCTTGGTTGTCAGCGGCAAGGGAACGGACGCGTTGCGCGCCCAGGCCGCACAGCTCGTGTCCTGGCTGGCGGATAACCCGCAGGCAGCTGCCGCCGACGTCGCGCGCTCCCTCGCGGCCGGACGGTCCGCCTTCGAGGCCAGGGCCGTTCTGGTCACGCAGAACGCGGACCGCGAAGAGCTGCTCACCGGACTGCGCGCCCTTGCGGCGGGCGCGCAGGTGCCGGGCCTGGTCCAGGGCACGGTGTCCGGGGAAGGGCTGGCCTTCCTGTTCACGGGGCAGGGCAGCCAGCGACTGGGGATGGGGCGCGAGTTGTATGACGCCTTCCCGGCGTTCGCGGATGCGCTGGATGCGGTGTGTGCCCGGTTCGATCTGGATGTGCCTTTGCGGGATGTCCTCTTCGGTGCGGATGCGGAGCTGCTGAACCGTACGGAGTGGGCGCAGCCGGCGTTGTTCGC
>NZ_JBEXPB010000149.1:0-1049 GCF_040611795.1 Streptomyces sp. NPDC006529
TGGGATGTGGAGGGGTTGTATCACCCGGATCCGGATCATGCGGGGACGTCGTATACGCGTGAGGGTGGGTTCCTGCACGAGGCGGCCGAGTTCGACGCCGACTTCTTCGGGATCTCGCCGCGTGAGGCCCTTGCGATGGATCCGCAGCAGCGTCTGCTGCTGGAGACTTCTTGGGAGGCCTTCGAGCGGGCCGGGATCGACGCGACGTCGATGCGGGGCAGCCGTACCGGTGTTTTCGCCGGCGTGATGTACCACGACTACGCGAGCGGCTACGGCAACGGCGAGGACCTGCCCGAGGGCGTGGAGGGCTACCTCGGCACCGGGATCTCCGGCAGCATCGCCTCGGGCCGCGTCTCGTACGCCTTCGGCCTGGAGGGCCCTGCGGTCACGGTTGACACGGCGTGCTCGTCGTCCCTCGTCGCCCTGCACTGGGCGATCCAGGCGCTGCGCAACGGCGAATGCGACATGGCCCTCGCCGGTGGTGTCGCGATCATGGCCACGCCGGAGACGTTCGTCGACTTCAGCCGTCAGCGCGGTCTGGCGGCCGACGGCCGGTGCAAGTCCTTCGCGGACGGTGCGGACGGCACCGGCTGGGCCGAGGGCGCGGGCATGCTCCTCGTCGAGCGCCGGTCCGACGCCCTCCGTCACGGCCACCCGATCCTCGCTGTCGTACGAGGCTCGGCCATCAACCAGGACGGCGCGAGCAACGGCCTCACGGCGCCGAACGGCCCCTCCCAGCAGCGGGTGATCCGTGAGGCCCTGGCTGGGGCAGGTCTGTCGGCTGCGGATGTGGATGCGGTGGAGGCGCACGGCACGGGCACGCGGCTGGGCGACCCGATCGAGGCGCAGGCGCTGCTGGCGACCTATGGGCAGGAACGGCTGGACGGCCAGCCGCTGCTGCTGGGGTCGATCAAGTCGAACATCGGTCACACGCAGGCTGCGGCCGGTGTGGCAGGTGTGATCAAGATGATCATGGCGATGCGGCACGGGGTGCTGCCCAAGACGCTCCATGTGGATGCGCCGTCGGCGCAGATCGACTGGGAGGCGGG
>NZ_JBEXPB010000150.1:0-1049 GCF_040611795.1 Streptomyces sp. NPDC006529
CCCGCCTCCCAGTCGATCTGCGCCGACGGCGCATCCACATGGAGCGTCTTGGGCAGCACCCCGTGCCGCATCGCCATGATCATCTTGATCACACCCGCCACACCGGCCGCAGCCTGCGTGTGACCGATGTTCGACTTGATCGACCCCAACAACAACGGCTGGCCATCCAGCCGCTCCTGCCCATACGTCGCCAACAACGCCTGCGCCTCGATCGGGTCACCCAACCGCGTGCCCGTGCCGTGCGCCTCCACCGCATCCACATCCGCAGCCGACAAACCCGCCCCGGCCAAAGCCTCCCGGATCACCCGCTGCTGCGAAGGACCATTCGGCGCCGTCAAACCATTACTCGCACCGTCCTGATTGATGGCCGAGCCACGCACCACCGCGAGCACCGGATGGCCCAGGCGCACGGCGTCCGACTGACGCTCGACGAGGAGCATGCCCGCACCCTCGGCCCAGCCGGTGCCATCCGCACCGTCCGCGAAGGACTTGCACCGGCCATCGGCCGCCAGACCGCGCTGGCGGCTGAAGTCGACGAACGTCTCCGGCGTCGCCATGATCGCCACACCGCCGGCGAGGGCCATGTCGCATTCGCCATTGCGCAGCGCCTGGATCGCCCAGTGCAGCGCCACCAGCGACGACGAACACGCCGTGTCAACGGTGACCGCCGGACCCTCCAGACCAAAGGTATAGGCGATCCGGCCCGAAGCGATGCTGCCGGAAATCCCGGTACCGAGGTACCCCTCCACACCCTCGGGCAACTCCTCGCCATTGCCGTAGCCGCTCGCGTAATCGTGGTACATCACGCCGGCGAAAACACCGGTACGGCTACCCCGCATCGACGTCGCGTCGATCCCGGCCCGCTCGAAAGCCTCCCAAGAAGTCTCCAGCAGCAGACGCTGCTGCGGATCCATCGCGAGCGCCTCACGCGGCGAGATCCCGAAGAACCCCGCATCGAACTCGGCCGCCTCGTGCAGGAACCCACCCTCACGCGTATACGACGTCCCCGCATGATCCGGATCCGGGTGATACAACCCCTCCACATCCCA